>JAGRFY010000078.1:5247-20706 GCA_020445765.1 Rhodocyclaceae bacterium
CGGATGCAGCGGTGCTGCAGCAGGGCATCCGGCGTGCCGGGGGCACCGTGGCGGGCGACATAGTCCGGACTCGCACAGACGACCGCACGCACCTCGCCCAGCAGCAGTGCGATCATCGACGAATCCTGCAGCGCACCGATGCGCACCGCCAGGTCGATGCCTTCCTCGAGCAGATCGACGACCCGGTCGAGCAGCAGCAGTTCGACGCGCATCGACGGCTGTCGCGCGAGAAAATCGGCCACAACCGGCGCCACGTGCAGGCGGCCGAACATCACCGGCGCGGTCAGCACCAGGGTGCCGCCCGGGCGTCCACGATCGCCCACCGCCGCTTCGGCATCGCCGATGTCCGCCAGCACCCGGCGGCAGCGCACCAGGTAGCTGCGCCCTTCCTCGGTCAAGGCGATGCGCCGGGTCGTGCGGTTGAGCAGCCGCACGCCGAGGTAGGCCTCCAGTTGCGCCAGGCCGCGCACGACGGCAGCCAGCGAACACTGCTGGCGATGGGCGGCAGCGGTCAGGCTGCCGGCATCGACGATGGTGACGAAGGTCTCCATCAGGCGAAGCTTGTCCATGCAGGCCAGACTACTCCACTTGGCGCATTAATGTACTGCGCCAATACGCATTTATTGCGAATGCGATTGGGGCCAGACTGGGAATGTCCAACACCGGAACACCACGATGAAGCGCTTTGCCGACCTTGCCTTCACCCCCACCGTGGTCGATGCCCAGCAACGCTACGGTAGCCGCGAGATCGGGCGCCGGCTCGAACAGCGCCCGCCGCCGACGTCGCTCGGCGACCGCGAACGCGACTTCATCGCCCGTTGCGAGAGTTTCTTCATTGCCACCGTCGGCGCGGGCGGCTGGCCCTACGTCCAGCACCGTGGCGGTGCGGCCGGCTTCGTCCAGGCGGTCGATGACGACACCCTGGCACTGCCGGACTTTCGCGGCAATCGGCAGTATGTCTCGGTCGGCAACCTCGACCACGACGGCCGGGTGGCGCTGATCATCGTCGACTTCGCCGAGCAGCGACGCCTCAAGCTGATGGGCCGCGCCCGCCATATCGACGCCGCGGAAGCCGAACCCGATCTGATCGCGCGGCTGGGCCCGTCGGTCGGCAATGCGCTGGTCGAGCGCTACCTGCTGATCCGCATCGAGAGCTTCGACTGGAACTGCCCGCAACACATTCCGCTTCGCATCTCGCCCGAAGCGGTGACGGCACGACTGCAACCATTGAACCGTCACATCGACCACCTCGAATCGCTGCTGCGCGAGGCCGGTATCGACGTGCCACCACGACCCGACACCCCCACCCCGAGGAGACCATGATGAAGCTCTACGATCTCGACCTGTCCGGCAACTGCTACAAGGTCCGCCTGTTCGCGGCACTGGCCGACATCGCCCTCGAACGGATTGCGGTGGACCTGATGGGGGGCGAGCACAAGCGCGGCCCCTTCCTCGAACTGAACCCGTTTGGCCAGATCCCTGTACTCGACGATGCCGGCCACGTCGTGCGCGATTCACAGGCGATCCTGGTCTACCTTGCCAACCGCCACGGTGACGAGCGCTGGTGGCCCAAGGACGCCGCAGGCCAAGCCGAGATCGTCGGCTGGCTGGCAGTGGCCGCCCACGAAGTCAGCGACGGGCCGGGCAAGGCCCGCCTGGCCGACAAGTTCGGCTATCCGGTCGACAAGGCGGCCGCCGAAGGGGTCAGCGCCCGCCTGCTGCCGCTGCTCGACGCCCACTTCGCGCGACACGACTGGGCCGCGCTGGGTAGGCCGACGATCGCCGACTGCGCGCTGTTCCCCTACCTGGCGCTGGCCCACGAGGGCGGCATCGACGTCACGCCCCATGGCGACCTGTGCCGGTGGATGGCGCGCGTCAAGGCGCTGCCCGGATTCGTCACCATGCCCGGCATCCGATAGACCGTCGCTTCTTCGTCGACGTCGCGCTGCCCGGCGCTCAGTGATGCACTTCGCTGCGCGCCCAGGCGGCGAATTCCGACCGGGTGCAACTGCCGACGCTGTGCTTGCGGGCACCGCTGACGACCCGATAGACGACCAGGTCGAAGGCCGGCTGCTCCGACGGGCGCTCGTCGATGATCTGGCGAATGGCCCATTCCGGTCCCGGCAGATCGTTGCAATAGCTTCGGCCCGGCACGAACTGCCGATCGGCGCCGCCGCCCTCGGCCTCGCGGCGCGCGTGTTCGAATATCTGGGCCACTTCTTCCGCGGTGATGTCCAGCACCACGTTGAGCTTTGCCATCGCCGCCTCGATCTGCATCTCGGTGAAGGCAGCGGCCTCGCTGGCGCCACGCACCGGCTTCGCATAATGCATCAGGCTGACCGGGTAGCGTCGCCACGGAAACGGGCAGTTGAAGGCGATGCCCACCAGCAGGATGATCACCACGTTCAACGCGATCGGCACCAGGGCGTAGCCAAAGCCGAGCGCCTGCAATGCCGGGCTGCCGATCACCGCCGCCAGCGCGGTGGCGCCGCCGGGCGGATGAATGCAGCGGGTGAGGTGCATCGCACCGATCGCGAGGCCGACCGCCAGCGCCGCCGCGGCCAACGTGTCCGGAATCACCTGCACGCACGCGACGCCGACCAGCGCCGATATCACGTGCCCGCCGAAAACCGCCCATGGCTGGGCCAACGGACTGTGCGGCACGGCGAACAGCAACACAGCCGAAGCGCCCAGCGAGGGAACGATCAGCACGGCATCCCCCGCATCGAGCAACTGCCCGGTCAGGCCCAGCGTGGCGAGGATACCGATCGCACCGCCCAGGGTGGCGATCAGTTGTTCGTTGGCGCGATAGCTGGCGTGCGGGACACCGGCAAAACGCAGCAATCGGGCGATCAGAGGAGGCATGCGAAGAGTGTACGGGCGCGCCCCGGCGGCGGCAATCGAGCCGCCTGGGCCGCGAAATGCGATCTCGGTGTCCGCCGGAAGAAGGCTCCGCCAGGCCGCAGGGGCCCGGCGGAGCATCTGAACGCTAGCGGGCTTCGAGGATCGGCGCGTAGAAGCGGCTGAACACCATGTCGGCGGTCGCGTTCTGCTCATGGCAGCCGGCGCACGACGCCTTGGGCGCTGCCGCCGCGCTGCGCGCGTAGGGCGGTGCATGGTGGCCGAAGTTGAAGAAACCCCAGCCATTGGTGTCCGCGAAGCGCTTGCTGTCCTTGACGGCAATGTCGATGCCGTTGCGCTGCCCCGGGAAATAGCCGCGACCGGATGCCTCGACGCGGGAACCGTCACTGGCACGGCCATCGAGGGTCCGCTGCAATTCCTTCAGCAGGATGGTTCCCTCGGGCCATTGCCCGGTGCGGCGATAGGCGTCGAACGCTGCCGGATGCACGTAGACGTTGTGGTACTCCGGGAAGCCTGCCTCGCCACCGTTCAAGGCGTTCGGCGTCAGCGGCGAGCCGAGGAACACCCAGCGGTGGTAGTCGTCGGGCAGGATCAACTGCCCATCGGCGGTCCACTGCGGTGCAGAAGCTCGCATCGATTCGGCGCGGGTGCCGCCATTGAGGCCGAGGATCAGGGCCGAACCGAGGACCAGGGTGGCGGCGATGCCGCGAGTGTGCTTGCCGTTCATGGCTGTTCTCCTTGCTTTTCATGGAATGGGTTGCGGCCGACGGTCCGGTCGGTACCGACGGCCATCGCCTCAGACGCCGACCGCGGGGAAGTCCACCTCGGTGCCGGCAACGTGGTTGGTGAAGTTGGTCAGTTGGTTGAGCACGACGTGGGCGATCACCTCGATCAGCAGGGCGTCATCGAGGCCTTGGCGGCGCAGCGACTGCACCTCGCCCGGCGACAGACGGCCACGCTGCCGGGCGAGTTGGGCGGCGTAGCCGGCGATCGCCGCATCCAGGGTCGTGCCGCCACGGGCCTCGCGCGCGTCACGAATCTGTTCGTCATCGAGGCCGGCGTGACGGGCAAGCTGGGTGTGGGCGCTGAGGCAGTACTCGCAGGCATTGGTCTGCGCCACTGCGAGCGCGACGATCTCGCGCTGGCGCGCCGTCAGACGACCGCCCGCCAGCATCTCCGACAAGCCGAGATAGGCGTTCAGCGCAGCCGGCGCGTGGGCCAGCGTGGCAATCAGGTTGGGCAGCATGCCGAGCTTGCCGCGGACTGCATCGAGGGTGCGGGCGATGGCCGGATCGGCTTCGGCGGGCATCAGGGGCTGGATCGTGCTCATGTCGGTCTCCGTTGTCGTGCGAATCTGCACGTGGCCAATCATGGACCGCTGAGCGATACTTGAAGTACCTATACGTCCACGTTTTGGAACCTGGAGTATCATATGACCGATCGGCTGGCAGGCCTGCTGCGGCATTACGTGCTGCGTGCCCGCGTCTTCCACAGCGGCAGCCTGTGCGGCAGCAAGCTATATGACGAAGACAGCGGGTACATCCACCTGCTGCGCGCCGGCGCCGTCGATGTCAGCAGCCCGGCGCATGGTCCGCTACGTCTCGAACGTCCAAGCCTGCTCTTCTATCCACGTCCGACCCCGCATCGCATCGACGCCGACGACGACGCGCCGGTCGACCTGCTGTGCGCGATGGTCGAGCTCGGCAGCGCGGCCGGCAATCCGCTGGCGCAGGCCCTGCCGCTGGTATCGGTGCTCGATCTGTGCGAACTGCCACAGCTCACCAACCTGCTCGAGATGCTGTTCGACGAAGCCGGCGGCAACCACTGCGGCCGGCAGGCGGCGATCGATCGCCTTTGCGAACTGGTGCTGATCCACCTGCTGCGCGAGCTGATGGACCGTGGTTCGGCCAGCGCGGGGCTCCTCGCCGGACTCGCCGAACCGCGTCTCGCGCGGACGCTGTCGGCGATCCACGACGCCCCCGGCCAGCCCTGGTCACTGACATCGCTGGCATCGCTGGCGGGCATGTCCCGCGCCCGCTTCGCCAGCGCCTTCCGCGACCAGATCGGTTGCACGCCTGGCCACTATCTGGCGCACTGGCGCATCCAGGTGGCCTGCAACCTGCTGCGCCGAGGCCGCCCGGTCGGGCACATTGCCGACGAGGTCGGCTATGGCAGTGCCCAGGCGCTGGCGCGGGCATTTCGCACCCACCTCGGGTGTTCGCCGTTGGTGTGGCTGCGCCGGCAGACGCCGGACTGAGCCCACCCCCTTCCGGCGCCGCTGCCGCGTCGGATCGCACAACGACGGCGAACGGGCGCGTTGAAGTCGGATCGACTGTGGCCCTCCTGCAACGCTGTCCGGCACGCGACTGTCACGGCTTCGACGCAGCCGTGACAATATGACGGTCGTTTCGACGCCGATGCCCGGCGCAGACAGTTGTCGGGCAGGAAATATCCGAACAGGGAGCACTCGTGAAGAAGATCATCGGACTCGCCGCCATACTCTGCTGCCTTTCCTCGCAGGCCTTGGCCTACACCTTCACGAGAGTCGGGCAGTCGGGCCCACCGCCACCGTTCGACCCACCACCCGCGACCCAGTCGATTGCGCTGGAGGCGACCGGCAGCTTTCCCGGAGATTCGATCTCGATCGGGATCGACCCGCCGCTGGCGGTCGGTGACCGGGTGGTGCTGACCCTGACCGGCGGCGCCACCTTCGACAACACCGCCTACCGGCTGGAGCAATGGCAGGGCGGCGCCGGTACCGGCGACCTGACCTACGCGACGCTGACCACGGCGGCACCGAGCGGCGCAACCAGCATCGAGTTCGTCATGAGCGAATCGACGGGCTTCGCGCCACAGGCGCTGGCCGACGTCATCATCTTCGTCCTCTCCGGCAACACCACCGCCGGCCAGGCCACGAATTACGCGCTGCCCCAGATCCCCGGTGTCGACATCTCGCTGCAACTCCAGGTATTCGACGCCGGCAACGCATCGAAGGGCACGGCCCAGATGCTGCTGTTCCAGAGTTCGCTCGCACCGTTGGCACCGGTGCCGACGCTCGCCTTCTACGGCATGCTGATGCTCGCCGCCGGTCTGGCGTGGGTGGCCAGGCGCCAGCTGCGAAGCTGAGCGCGGCGTGCCTGGGCAGCGGCCGGAACACGTCATCGAGTGAAATCCGGCAGCCGGCGTCGTCGCCGATCGCTGCCGGCCGCGAGCGGCGCTTCAGTCGCGCCAGAACGGCTTGCCGCCTTCGAACCGGGCCTGACCGCGGCTGATGCCGACGTCGCGAAGGATGTGCTCGTCGAGTTCGCGCAATTCACGCCGGCCGCGACGACGGCGCGCCCATAGCCGAAGCGTGGCGCCCAGCCGCCGCCAGGGCGCATCGATGACGAGCCGCCGACGGGCACGCAGCAGTACGGGCGGGACGAGTGCCTGGATGGAGGGTTGCATGACGGTCTCCTGCAATCGGTTTCGACGCCCTGAAGACTGATCGCCGACGGGCCTGCAATCCAATCGTTTTTCCGGAAGCGGGTCATCGGAAATCGTGATGGCACGCCGCGACCATCCGGATTAACGTAGGGGCATCGGATCTTCGCTGGACCCAAACCATGGAGCTCTACCACTTGCGGACCTTCGTCACCGTCGCCGAGGAAGGTCACCTGACCCGCGCTTCCGAGCGCCTGTTCACCAGCCAGCCGGCGGTCAGCGCCCACATCAAGGCGCTCGAGGAGGAACTCGGCGTCACCTTGTTCGAGCGCACGCCGCGGGGTATGCAACTGACCCCGGCTGGCGACCGCCTGCTGGCGACGGCACGTACGACGCTGGCATCGGCCAACGATTTTCTGCACCAGGCCCGCTCGCTGCACCACGAGCTGATCGGCGTGGTACGCATCGGGCTCAACACCGACGCCCGCTTCCTGCGACTGATCCCGCTCCAGGCAGCGCTGGCCGGGCGCCATCCGCAGCTCGAGCTCGAGTTCATGGCCGGCAGTACCGGCGCCAACGTGCCGGCGCTGCGCATCGGCAAGCTCGACGCCTCTTTCGTCAGCGGCGAGTGCGCCGACCCGCTGCTGGCCTCGTGGGTATTGTGCGAAGAGGAACTTGCGGTCGCCTCGCCGGCGGCCTGGCGGGATCGGCTGCAGGCGCCCGAGGTCGCGGAGCTGGCGCGCGAACCCTGGGTGTTCACGACCGAGGACTGCGCCCACTACGGCGTCATGCGCGCCTTGTTCGAATCCCATGGCTGCAAGCCGCGCAAGACCGTGCTGGCGAACCAGGAGGACGCCCTCGCGGCGATGGTCGAGGGCGGCGTCGGCCTCGGCATCATGCGACGGGAACTGGTCGAGGCCGGCCAGGCCGAGGGTCGCCTGCATCTGGTACCGATCACGCTGCCGGGCGTCAGCCTGCGATTCGCCTGCCTGAAGAAGCGCGCCAACGATCCCCTGCTGACCGCGGTCCTGGCGGAATTGGCCATTGTCTGGGGCCTGCAGATCACCGAGGAGCAGCGCGAAGCGGTGTGATGCCGGCGGCGCTTCGCAGCGGCCGGGCCACGGCCACTTGACCGCTGGCGTCCAGCTGGTCCAGTCTGCGTGCCGCAATGACCATCGACTACATCCCCGATCCGATCGACCAGGCTCACATCGACGCCGCCGAAGGCCCGTTGCTGCTCGATTTCGGCACCAACTGGTGCGGCTGGTGCCGCAGCGCCCGCCCGCTGGTCGATGAGATCGTGGCGGCCCATCCTTTGCTACGCCATGTACGCATCGAGGACGGTCCGGGACGTCGCCTCGGACGCCGCTATCGCGTCAGGCACTGGCCAACGCTGGTGTTGCTGGCCGGTGGCGAAGAACGAGCCCGGGTCGTGCGCCCCGGCGCCCGCGCCGACCTCGCCCCCCTGCTCGCCCACCTCGATTTCCGACCCTAGCGACGACGGCCGACGAACGGCGTCGCAGCGCCCTCCCCTGCCGGCCACCGAAACCTTTGGAATCAAAGTCGATTTGGTCGAATGTGTTCCCCTTGTCATGATCGCCCGCCAGCGACCGGCGGTCTGAAGCCCGCCGGGTCACGGTCGTTGACCGTAAACCCATGAACATTTTGCGGAATTGATCACGGCGGGGTTGCAGCCGCCGATCGCAGTCACTGGAGGGAAGCACTTGAAACCGATCGCCAGCAGCGCCTTGCGCGCCATCACCACCGCCGTCTTGACCGCCGCCCTGGGAACGGCGGTAGCCGCCAAGCCCGATTTCCCCACGCTCGACCTGCCCCAAGCGGCAAGCGGCCAGAAGGCGATCGAGATGCTCGGCGAGCGCCTCCCCGCCGTCGCCCGCTGGTACGGCAAGACCGCCGACGAGTTCGCTGCAATCCTGCTGCGCGACGACACCGCCCGCATCGATCGGCGCGGTCGGCTGCACTACGTCGACACCCACACCGTCGAGCTCGCCGGCACCGCCGACGGCAGCACGGCTGCGCAAGCCTCCGCGTTCCCGCTCGACCAGACCTTCCTGCTGCACAGCCGTCCGGGCGCCCAGCGCACGATCTACCTCGATTTCGACGGCCACACCGCAACCAACACCGCGTGGAACGACAGCTACGGCATCGCCAGCATCGACTCGCCGCCCTACGACATCGACGGCCTGCCCTTCAGCTTCAGCCAGACCGAGCTCGAGCGCATTCAAGGCATCTGGCAACGGGTCGCCGAGGACTACGCGCCGTTCGATGTGGATGTCACTACCGAGGCGCCGCCGGCCGACGTGCTGGTACGCAGCAGCAACTCGGACCTGGTGTTCGGCACCCGGGTCGTGATCACCCAGGATTTCGTGCCCGGCGGCTGCGGCTGCGGCGGCTTCGCCTATCTCGGCGTGTTCGACATGACCAGCGAGTACTACAAGCCCGCGTACGTGTTCTACAACCGGCTCGGCAGCGGCAACGAGAAGTACGTGGCCGAGGCGGTGTCGCACGAGGCCGGCCACAACGTTGGCCTCAACCACGACGGCACCGCCACCAGCGGCTACTACACCGGCCACGGCAGCGGCGAAACCGGTTGGGCGCCGATCATGGGCGTCGGCTACTACCAGTCGCTGGTGCAGTGGAGCAAAGGCGAGTATCCGGGCGCCAACAACCAGGAAGACGACTATGTCGTGATGCAGTCGAACATGCTGCCGCTGCGCGGCGACGATCATGGCGACGCCACTGCGACCGCGTCGACGATGAGCGGCAGCGCAACGCTGTCGGCCAGCGGCGTGATCGAGCGGCGCAGCGATGCCGACGTCTTCCGCTTCGCTGCTGGTGCCGGCGCCGTCAGCTTCTCGATCGCCTTCACCAGCCCGGCGCCGAACCTCGACGCCCTGCTCGAACTGCTCGACGCGAACGGCAACGTGCTCGCCTCGGACAACCCGTCCACGCTGCTGGCCGCCAGCGTCAGCGCGACCCTGCCCGCCGACGGCAACTACTATCTGCGGGTCAGCGGCGTCGGCAAGGGTACGGTCGACACCGGCTACTCCGACTACGGCAGCCTCGGCGAATACGTGCTCACCGGCACCACCCAGCCAGCCGGCAACCAGCCGCCGCTGGCAGTCGCCTCGGCCACGCCGGCGAGCGGCACCGCGCCGCTCGCCGTGCAACTGTCGGCCAGTGGCTCGAGCGACGCCGACGGCAGCATCGTCGCCTATAGCTGGGACCTCGGCGACGGCTCCGCACCGGTGTCGGGCAGCAACGTGAGCCACACCTATGCGCAGGGCAGCTACACGGCGACGCTGACGGTGACCGACGACCAGGGCCTCACCGACAGTGCCAGCGTCGCCATCGACGCGACGCCGCCGGTCAGCACGCCGTCGATGCACGTGCAGTCGATCGCCCTGACCCTGTCCGGCAACAAGCGGAACACCGTGGCCGT
Source organism: Rhodocyclaceae bacterium (assembly GCA_020445765.1). Taxonomy (GTDB): domain Bacteria; phylum Pseudomonadota; class Gammaproteobacteria; order Burkholderiales; family Rhodocyclaceae; genus Cognatazoarcus. The sequence goes on from JAGRFY010000078.1 coordinate 14,996, forward strand.
CGCGACCGTCGCGATCCGCGACGGAGACGGCAATCCGGTCGCCGGCGCCCAGGTCGACGGCCGCTGGAGCGGCGTCGTCAGCGGCAGCGGAAGCGTGCTCACCGACACCGCCGGCATCGCCACCTTCCGCTCGTCGCGCACGCGCAGCAACGGCACCTTCACCCTCGAAGTGACCGGCGTCGCGCTCTCGGGCTATGTCTACGACGCGACCGACAACCTCGAGACATCGGACTCCGTGTCGAACTGATCGATCTTGCCCGGCCGGATCGCCGGGCAACAGGACAAGGACCGGCCGGGACGATCGTCCCGGCCGGTGTCGTTTTGGGGCGGCCTCGCCCCCGGGCCGGGAAAGCGCCTCAGTCGAGCGCCGGCGAAGTCGGCGGACGCACCCAGACCCGGGCGCGGAAGGGGTCGACGATCAGGGCGCTGTCGGCGAAGAACGAAGCGCCCAACTGCGCGGCCGGAAGCGGCCAGGTACCGATGCCGCCGCAGCCCTGCGCTGCCGGCGGCGGGCGCTTGACGAACAGCGTGGCATCGCTGAATCGCTGCGCCACCGCACCCGAGGCCGCGACGAATTCCAGGGCGACACCGTCGGGCAGGCGCCAGGCCTCTACCTGCTCGACGACACCGGCCTGACAGGTCGTCAGTGTCAGCGCGACGTCCGGGCGAGGCAGCAATCGGATGCCGGCGGCCGTCAGTGCATCGAACAGCGCGCCGTTGATATTCACCGAGTGGCGCACCGTCGAATCGTCGAAGCCGGTATCGACCTGGGCAACCGCGTCGACCGCGCCGATGCGCAGCGGCACGGTCGGTATGTTCGGGCAGTTGCCGCGGCGCGCCGCGGCCGGGCAGGTCAGGCCGCGGGTGTCGGCGGCATAATAGCCCCGGCTGTCGATCGCGACGAAGCCCGCTTCGTCCAGCACATCGTCGCCGCAGAATGCCCCCGCAGCGGCACGATAGACCCGCCCACCGACGTAGTCGAGCGCGTACACGTGATGCGACAGGAAGTCGGTACCGATCACGCCGCCCTGCCGCAGTTCGCCGGCCACCGGCGCGATCGGCTGCGGCAGCAGCCGCACGTTCAGCCACGACCCGAAAAATTCGAACTGCCGGTAGCGATCGACCGTACCCGGCGCGGGCAATGGCGGCGATGCCGCGAACCCGGTCGGCGTGATGGCGCTGACGTCGGCGCCGAAGTCGATCACGAAGCGGGCCGGCGAGCCGTTCACGCGGACCGCGACATAGGGCATCTGGCGCGCGACCGTCATCGGCAGGCGACTGCCGAGGCAGTCCGCCAGCGGCGACTCGTCGAGTGCCGGCGGCGAGCTCAGCCATTGCCATGCTGCCGCAACAAGCGCGATGAGGACAGTCGCCGCAACGGGCAGCCTGGCGGTACGGGAATTCACGGTCGGAGTCCGTTCGACATCGAGTGCCGATCATAGCCGTCGCCGACGCCGTCGGTATCGTCGCCCGCGCCACCTGTGTGATCACCGACCGCCAGCCAGACGTCCGGCGCGACGATGACGCGCGGCGCCGGAGGCGCGACATGGGAAGACCGGTGACAGCGAGGCCGGCGCCAATCGCAATCTACCCGAACGTCATTCTTTGACCCAGATCAGCACGCTTGCCCGGACGCCGCACGATGATTCCCATCATCGAACCCCGACGCCGAGATCATGACCAGGACCCGTTTGCTGCATCGCACTGCCGCCGGCGTCGCCTTGTCACTGTCCCTGCTCGGCTCGCTGCTCCTCCCCTGCGCCAGTGCAGAACAAATCTATCGGTGGAAGGACGATCAAGGCATCACGCACTATTCCTCGTCGCCGCCGAACGACCGCGCTGCCAGCCAGCTCGATCTCGGTGGCGATGCGCCTGGGCCCGACAGCGGCGAGACGGCCCGGCAGCGTTTGCAGGAAGAAATCGAGCGTGCCAACCGCATGACTGCGGACCGACGGCAGAAGGCGGCCACCGCGGAGGCACAGCAACGACAGGCACGGGAAGAGGCCCGCCGGCGCGTCGAACGCTGCGGGCTTGCGCGACAGCAACTCGGCGTCCTGATCCGGGGCGGGCCGGTGTTTTCGCTGGACCGCGCGGGCAATCGCAACTACCTCGACGATGACGATCGCGATCGCGCGATCGAACGCGCCAGGCAGGAGGTTCGGGACGCCTGCCAGGGCGTGCCCGCGACAGCCGGACAGGATGCCGCCGGCCGTGCGGAACGATCGCTCGAGCGCGCCACCCGCTGCCTCGAACTGCGCGAGCGGCTGGACGAGGTAACGCGGCCGGGCTCGCGCGTCGGCCAGGCGGAGGCCGAGCAGATCCGCGATGCCTACGCCCGCCTTTGCGGCAAGCCGTGATGCGGTCGCGGGACGGCGCATCCGCGCTCGACCAGTGCAAGCTACGATGCCGGTCGGCCGGCCTGTGCCCTGCCACGCAGGACAAATGGCCGCACGCCGCCTGTGACGCCTCCAACATGGACACGGAACCGAATGCAATACCGCTGCTGCGTCTGTCACCACGATTTTCCCGCCACCGAAGCCGTCGATGGCTTCCGGGAGGGCTTTGCCGAGGGCTTCCTGTGCCCGGCCTGCGGCGTGCAGTTGAACGCCCCGCTGCGTTCGAGCCGCCCCGTGCCGGGCAAGGCGGAGAGCTTGCGTGTCGCCATCGTGCTGGCGGTCGTCGTCCCCCTCTTCGTCGCCAAGCTCAAGCTGGCGGTCGACCTGCCCTCCGGAGAACTGCGTCTGTGGAAGCCCTTGGCGCTGCTCGCCCTGGCGCTGGTCGTGTGGCTCGCGTTCGCACATCCGTCAGCGCTCTTCCGACCCACCCTGGAAACTACGCTGCTCGGACCCGGTCGCAGACGAGAACTGGCAAGCGATCCGCCGGCCAGCCCGTCGCCCCAGCCCGAGGAAGCAATGCGCGCCGACGATGCGGCGCGAGCCGGGGAGCCAACGCGCCCGTACCGGATCACTGCACTGGTATTCGCCTTGGTATTCCTGTTCTTCGGACTGCGCGAAGTCTGGATGATCGGCCACTTCACCCTGGTTGCCGGCCTCTGCTTCTCGGCCGCCGGCGTGCTGGCGGCCGTCGCAATGCTCGCCGGCGATCGGCTGATTCGGCAGTTGTTCAAGCGCCGATGAACCCCCGGTCGTTTACCCACGCATCGCCCGACGCGCAACAGGTCGCGATCGGCGGCGGCCGGCGCCGCCTCACACCCGCTCGAAGATGCCCGCCGCCCCCATGCCGGTGCCGATGCACATCGTCACCATGCCGACGCGCAGGGCGGGGTCACGCTGCATCGCAGACAGGATGGTCGCAGTACGGATCGCGCCGGTGGCGCCGAGCGGGTGGCCGAGCGCGATCGCGCCGCCGAGCGGATTGACCTTGGCCGGATCGAGATCGAGGGTACGCATCACCGCCAGCGACTGGGCAGCGAAGGCCTCGTTGAGTTCGACCCAGTCGAGCTGGTCTTGCGCGAGCCCGGCGGCCGCGAGCGCCCGCGGGATCGCCTCGACCGGGCCGATGCCCATCACCTCCGGCGGCACGCCGGCGACCGCATAGCTCGCGAAGCGGGCGATCGGCGTCGCACCGGTGCGCTTGACCGCGGCCTCCGACATCAGCAGCACTGCCGCTGCGCCATCGGACATCTGCGAGCTGTTGCCGGCCGTGACCGAGCCGCGGGCGGCGAACACCGGGCGCAGCTTGGCGAGCTTCTCCTGCGACGAATCCGCTCGCGGCCCCTCGTCGGTGTCGCACACCGTCTCGACCACGCGCACCACACCGCCCTCGCCGGGCACATGGCTGCGGGCCGTCAGCGGCGTGATCTCGTCGCGGAAGTGGCCGGCGGCGATGGCGGCGGTGGCGCGGCGGTGGGATTCGACCGCGAACGCATCCTGGTCCTCGCGGCTCACCTGCCACTTCGCCGCCACCGTCTCGGCGGTGAGGCCCATGCCGTAGGCGATCGCCACGTTGTCGTCGTTGGCGAAGATGGCCGGACTGATCGAGGTCTTGTTGCCGGTCATCTGGGGCATCACGGTCATCGACTCGGTACCGGCGGCGATCATCACGTCGGCCTCGCCGAGGCGGATGCGGGCAGCAGCGTCGGCCACCGCCTGCACCCCGGACGAGCAGAAGCGGTTGATCGTGATGCCCGGCACCGTGTCCGGCAGCCCGGCCAGCAGCAGGCCGATGCGCGCGACGTTCATGCCCTGTTCGGCCTCCGGCATGGCGCAGCCGGTAATGACGTCGCCGATCTCGGCCGGATCGAGGCCCGGCACCTTCGCGACCAGCGCGCGCAGCACGTGGGCCAGCATGTCGTCGGGGCGGACATGGCGGAACATGCCCCCTTTCTTGGCGACCGGGGTGCGCGTCGCCGCGACCAGATAGGCGTCCTGGATGGTTTGGCTCATGCTCGGTCTCCTCAGTTGCGAAGCGGCTTGCCGGTTTCCAGCATGTGCACGATGCGCTGCTGGGTCTTTTCGTTCTTCAGCAGATCGACGAACAGGGCCCGCTCGACGTCGAGGATCCACTGGGCATCGACGCGGCTGCCGGTACTGACCTCACCGCCGCATAGCGCCGTGGCCGCGGCCCGGGCCACGGCGTAGTCGTGCTCGGAGATGAAGCCGCCGCCCTGCATGTTCACCAGCATCATCTCGCAGGTGGCGATGCCGTCGCGGCCGGCGACGCGGATGCCGCGCTCGACCTGGGGCGGCCGGTAGCCGGCCTCGGCCATCGCGCGGGCCCGGTGGAGCGCGACGTGCAGCAGCTCCTGCGGGTTGAAGACGATGTCGTCCGCCGGGCGCGCGAAGCCGAGCTGGACCGCCTCGCGCGCGCCCTTGGCGACGGTCGCCATCGCCACCGTCTGGAACATGTTCTGGACGAAGGCGAAGACGTCGCCGTTGGCCGAGCGCCGGGCCAACCGGTCCGCCTCGACCGCGAAGAACTTGCAGCCGCCGCCGGCCGGGATCAGGCCGACCCCGGCCTCGACCAGGCCGACGTAGCTCTCCAGCGCCATCACCCGGTGGGCGGTGTGCATGACGAACTCACAGCCGCCGCCGAGCGCCATGCCCTGCACCGCGGCGACGGTGGGCACCAGCGCGTGCCGGAGCGCCATCGAGGTCTGCTGGAACTTGGCGACGGTGTTCTCCAGCAGCTCGAACTGCCCGGCCTTGATCGCCTCGGTGACCTGCATCAGGTTGGCCCCGACCGCGAACGGCGCCTCGTGCCAGAGCACCAGGCCGTCGAGGTCGCGCTCGGCGCGGGCGATGGCCTCGAGCACGCCGTCGAGCACCTCCGAGCCGATCGCGTGCATCTTCGAGGTGATCGAGACGATGCCGATGCCGGCGTCGATGTCGACACGCCGCCACAGCCGCACGCCGTCGTTCGCCCACAATGTCTCGCCCGGCGCCGGCGGGATCTCGCCGAGCACCTGCTCGGGATAGAGCTGGCGCCGGTACACCGCCAGTCCCGAGCGCGGCCGCAGGGCATCGGCCTCGGCCGAATAGGAGCCGGCGGCCTCGTGCACGCCGTCGCGCGCAAACACCCAGGCCGGCAGCGGCGCATCGGTCATCGTGCGGCCGGCGGCGATGTCGTCGCGGATGGCCTCGGCGATCGGCCGCCAGCCGGCGGCCTGCCAGGTCTCGAACGGCCCCATCGACCAGCCGAAGCCCCAGCGCATCGCGAAATCGACGTCGCGCGCGTTGTCGGCGATGTCG
>JAGRFY010000078.1:20893-21792 GCA_020445765.1 Rhodocyclaceae bacterium
TCTGCTTGCCCTGCTTGCGGAAGATGCCGGCGCGGGTCTTCTGGCCGAGCGCGCCCTGGTCGATCAGCGCGCCCAGCCATGCCGGCGCGGCATAGTAGCGGTGCCACGGGTCGTCCGGCAGTGTCGCCTGCATGGTGTGGATGACGTGGGCCAGGGTGTCGAGGCCGACCACGTCGGCGGTGCGGTAGGTGGCGCTCTTGGGGCGGCCGATCAGCGGCCCGGTGAGCGCGTCGACCTCGTCGAAGCCGAGGCCCATCCCGGCGGTGTGGTGCATCACCGCCAGCATCGAGAAGACGCCGACCCGGTTGGCGACGAAGTTGGGGGTGTCCTTGGCGCGGACGATGCTCTTGCCCAGGGTCGTGGTCAGCCAGGCCTCGAGCTGGTCGAGCATCACCGGCTCGGTGTCGGCGGTGGCGATCAGCTCGACCAGCGCCATGTAGCGCGGCGGGTTGAAGAAGTGCACGCCGCAGAAGCGGCCGCGCAAATCGGCCGGCATGCCCTCGGACAAGGCGGTGATCGACAGGCCCGAGGTGTTGGAGGCGAAAATCGCATCGGGGCGGATGTGCGGCGCGACCTTGGCGTAGAGGTCGAGCTTCCATTCCATCTTCTCGGCGATCGCCTCGATGACGAGGTCGCATTCGGCCAGTTGCGCCAGGTGCTGGTCGTAGTTGGCGGCGTCCACATAGGCGACGCGGTCCTTGCCGCAGAAGGGCTCGGGCTGGAGCTTCTTCAGCCCGGCCAGGGCCTTGTCGACGATGCCGTTGGGCTTGCCGTCGCGGGCCGCCAGGTCGAACAGCACCACCGGCACGTCGGCATTGGCGCAATGGGCGGCGATCTGCGCGCCCATGACGCCGGCGCCCAGGACCGCGACCCTGCGGATGTTGAGTTTGCTCATGGTG
>JAGRFY010000208.1 GCA_020445765.1 Rhodocyclaceae bacterium
AGATCTGATGGGTGCCGGGCTGATCCGGATACTGGCCGAGGCTGAGGGAGCGGGCCATGGTGCCGCCGATCAGGCAGTCCACGGCGTACTCGGCGCCACTCAGGCTGGCGGACGAATAGTGGCCCAGCAGCAGCGGGGCGCGCACGAAGGCGAGATCGCCGTTCACCACGCGAATGGTCAGCTTGGCCTCGGCGCCGGCGTAATCGGGCGGCGGCCCTTCGAGATCGAGCAGGCGCAGGCGGTAGGGCTGCACCGGCGGCGTGGCCGGCAGCCGTTCGCGAGACGGCCGGCTGCGTTCGATGACCGGCGCCGCAAGCTCGCCCGGTGCCGACACCAGCGCGACGCTGGGCAGTTCTCGGGTCGTTCCGTGCTCGAGCAGCTCGAGGTAGCCCTGGAAGGAATCGCCGTGATCGGGCAGGGAGCCGTGTTCGCAGTCGATCTGCCAGGTCGGAACGCCCGGCAGCATCGCGCTGTCGCGGGTGACCCGGCCGTCGCCGGCCTCGCGTGCATTGAGGTAGACCAGCCCCTCGGCCCCCACCTCGTAGCCGTCCGGGGTGAATTCGGCCTTGCCGAGCACCAGCAGCAGGCGGCCGGCATATCGTGGCAACACCTTGTCGCGCTGCTCGTCGAGGCGCTTGCGCAGCGCCTTGGCCTGGTCGAGCACGGCCTGCCCGGGCACGCCCCAGCGGTACGGGTTGAGCTGACGCTCGTCCTGGTGCCAGAAGTTGTGGTCCTCGACCGCCGCCAGATCGCGCTTCGCCAGTTCCTGCCAGCTCGCTTCGACGCCGAGCGGGTGCTCGCCGTCGCTGAGCCCGGTCTGCAACTGGATGAAGCCCGGGAACTGGGCCATCAACTGCCGCGCCGCGTGATCCTGGAAGGGCGCGCCGAAGGCCACCAGCGTATTGCCGAAGCGGTCGTCGCCGGAGAGGGTCTGCATCGGCGCCCACGAGCCGCCGTTGGGCGTGCCCAGCATCAGCAAGCGTCCGCCGGCCTGCGCCATCATGCGCTCCCACACCGCCGGGCATTGCAGCTGCATCGTGCGGCTGACCAGCCCGCCCATCGAATGGGCGACGATACGCACCGGCTGGCCGGTGGCGCTGCGTGCATCGAGGGCGGCATCGATCGCGGCACCGAGGCGTTCGGCCTCCCGCTCGATCGGCTTGCGCCAATCGTAGGAGAATTCCACCACTTCGTGGCTGCGGGCGAGGAACTTGATCAGATCGTCGTAGATGCGGCCGATCGCGCCATCGGCGGTGAAGCGCCCGGGCGGCTCGTCCGGCGAGTATTCGAGCTTCTTGAGCCCACCGAGCAGGCGGAAGCCGAGCCAGATGCGCTTGCCGTCCCGCGCGATATGGCTGCCGAGGATGCCCGGCAGCACGAACACCGCGGGTCGGTCGGGCTGGCTGCGGCCATCGCTGGCCGCATCGCCGCGGGCGGCCCGCTCGCCCGACGACGACTCGCCCGCATACGACAGCGGCCCGATCGGGCGCCAGCCGGCCTCGGCCTCGATGGTCAGCGCGTCGACGATCGGCTCGGCGGTCTCCTTGTTGGTGAAGTAGCGGAAATGGCTGACCTTGCCGCGCTGGTCGAGGCGGAAGCGGGCGCCCTCGCTGCGCGGCGTGCCGCCGTACATCGAGCGGGTCTGCACCACCAGGTCGTTGTCGGTCCAGAAAAAGGCATCGGCCACCAGCGTCTTCAGCCAGCTGCCGACCGACTCGCCTTCCATGTCGCCGGCGATCACCCACAATCGGCCCGCCGCGGGCGCTTCGGCCGCGTGCAGCCACTTCACCAGCGGGCTGTCCGGCACCATCGCCGCCAGGCCCGGCATGGTTGCCGGATCGGTGCGCTGGCGCGCGATGTCGCCGAGGAACCCGGTCAGGGTCTCGACCACCGGCAGCTGTGCCAGCTCCATCGCCCAGCGCAGCACCGAGACGTAGGCGTCGAAGCGTTTGCTGGCGAGCAGGGTGCCGCGCGCCGGGCAGGCCACGCGCACGACGCGCTCGACCACGATGTTGTTCCGGTCGAGCAACTCGACCAGCTCGGCGAGGGTGTCGCGCTGTGCTTTGAGCGCGGCAGCCATCGCCTTGCGGCCGTTGGCGCCGAGCGCCTCCAGGTCGACCAGCGGCAAGGCGTCGGGCTCGAACAAGGCCTCGTCGGCGTCTTCGAGCCGCTTGATGCCCGCCGCGCGCACCAGCACCTCGGCCACCAGGCCGCCGCGGGAGTGGGTGAGCAGGCTCAGCCGGGTATTTGGCGGGCAGGCCTTCGCCAGGGTCAGCGCGTTGTCGATCGGACTCTTGCCGACGGTGGCGTGGTCGAGCGCGTAGACCTTTTCCTGGTAGTGGTCGAACAGCGCGCCGACCCGACCCGGGTGGTGGGTCCACAGCTTGCCGAAGGTGCCGGCGGTACTGGAAAAGGTGCCGTGGATCAGCACCAGCGCCCGGTGGTGCTCTGCGGTGGTCTCGATCGGCCGCTGCACGGCCGCACCGGCGAGGGATTTCAACTCGCCCCGATCGAGCCGATACACGCCCTCGCTGACCTGACCGTCGATCTTGTCGATGAGCGCCTTCCCGGCCAGCTTGGCCGCCTTGGGCCGGAAGATCTGGAAGACCTTGAGCACCACCTTGCCGAGAAATCCGCGACTCGCGCCGCGTGCCGACGTGGCGGCCTGCTCGAGCCCGCTCCAGCGCAGCTCCGCCGGTACGCGCAACTCGCCGGCCGCGGCATCGCCGTCGCGCCCGCGCTTCTGCCCGGACTGGGCCAGCAGCAGCGCGCGGGCGTTTTCCGGATGCAGGATCAGTTGCGGGCCGCCCTCGATCTGCAGCACCACCACGTCCTCGCCGACGACCGCCTCGAGCCGGTGCCCGGCGCCGCCGTCGCGCCGCTGCCCCACCCGAACCGCGTCGATGACCTGCCCGTCGAGGCCCGGCACGGCGAGCTCGCCGCCAACGCCGGCGCCGCGCGTCGCGCCGGCTTCGTGACGCTCACCGGGGACGACGAAGACGATCGTTTGCTTGGACTCTCTGGGCATGCTCGATGCTCCTGGTCAATGGCTGACGGTTCGACACTGCGGACACGGGCACCCCAGGGTGCGCCGATACGCCAGTGCGCCATCGCCGACAACAATGGGCAATGCCCGGGTGCTGGCATTCGGCGATCGGCCGCTGGGCACAGTCATGATGCGGGGATGGCTTCGCTCCGGTGCCGGCATGTCGACGCGCTCGTGACCACGATTGCTGGCTGCCGTCGGCACGCCAAGCCATGCGGCCATTGCGCCGCCCCCCCAAAAGGCTCTGCGCTGCGACTTCTTGGATTATGGCCCAGCGCAGCGGCATGTCGAGAACGAGCATGCGGCAGACCCTGCGGCGTCGGGCCCGGCCCTTGACAGCGGCATCCCGGCCGGGTTCACTGACCGCAAAATGCGCGCGCATGCCGTCGGCGGTCGGGGCGGGGACTCGCGCCACGCAGCGAGGGGAGGGACTCGATGGCCAAGTTCACGCTGTTCTTCATCCATGGCATGGGGCAGCACGGCGAACACTGGTCGCAGAAGGCCTGGGAGGCCTTCGAGACCGCGTACGCGGGTTACGAAGACCTCAAGGACTTCCCGTTCGACGAGCATTTCGCCCACGAAGAAGTCATCTACGACCACATCTTCGAGCGGCACCGCGAGCGCTGGCGCGAGGATGCCGCCGGACTGAACCGGCTGATGGGCATCAGCGATGCCGCGCCGGCGTTGATTGCCCGCATGGCCGGCATCGCGGAGCGCCTCGGCGAAGACGACTACTTCACGACCCATCTGCTCGACGTGGTGATGTACCGCTACCTCTCGGTGGTGGCCCATCCGGTGCAGGTGGCCGTGGCGACCCGCATCGCCACGCACCTCAACGAGGCCGGCAGCGCCGCCGAGCGCAAGTGGTCGGTGGTGGCCCATTCCCTCGGCACCAGCGTCGCCCATGACACCCTGCATCGGATGTTCACCGAGGGCAATGCCGAGATCGCGCCGCTGCCGCGGCAGTTCGCGCCGGAGGTCGGCCTCTTCGTCGCCAACGTCAGCCGTCTGCTCGAACGGCCGGAGCTGTCGGTGTACCAGTCGGTGGTGCGGCCGTCGAAGCGGCGGCGCAACGGCATCCTGAACTGCTATCTCAGCGCCCGCCACATCCTTGACCCCTTCACCCGGCCGAAACCCTTCGCCCCGGCCTTCGACTGGCTCGACGAAGCGACCCAGCGCCTGGTCTTTCCGGCCTATCAGGAGCTGGTGATCAGCGAGGTGCTGCAACCCGACGTGCACGACCTGGTCCATTACCTCGCCAATCCCGGCGTCCACATCCCGCTGATCCGTGCTCACTTCCGACGCCGCAACGTGATCTCCGACGAAGCGGAGCACGCCGCCCGCGAGGCCTACCGCGAGAAGGCGCTGCAGGGACGGCTGGCCGCGCTGCGCAACCAGCTCGGACAGCTCAACGACGAACAACAGCCGGGGGTGGAGGGCCTGATCGCCAGCGCCGAACATTTGCAGACCCTGGCCAGGCTGTGGGAGGCCGGAACATGAAGCGGGCATGGGGAGCCCTGATCGCCACTGTGCTGCTGTGCGCCGCCAACCCGGCAGCCGCCCAGCCCCAGGGCGAATGCGAAACCATCCGCGCCCGCGGCCCGACCCTGCAAACCCTCGACACACTCTGGGCCAGGGAATGTCTGGGCGGCAAGCGCGACCACAGCGACGCCTTCGCGGTGCTCGCGACAGCCTTGCAGCAGGCGGAGCAGGAGACCGACTCCGACGCGGAGAAACTCGCGTACGTGCGCGCCATCGTCCTCTACCAGCAGGCCGCCCTGCATTCGGCCGCCGACCAGTCGCCTCTGCCGAATGCCACCGGCCCGCATCCGCTGGCCCAGTTTGCCGAGCGCATGGCCACGCTCCGACAGGACCTCGAAGCCGGCGCCACCTCCGACATGCTCGAAGCCGATGCCTGGGACTATTTGCCGTCGTCGTTTGAAGTCGGCGATGGACTCGGTGGCGACTACAGCCTGTGCACGGCGCTGCTGAGCCGGCCAGCCTGCACGCCCGACGACCGCCTCGACCCGACCGAATACCAAGTGGCCGAGTCGCTGTTGCGCCACGCCAAGCTGATGGACCGGCTCGGCGACCTCGCCCACGCCCCCGAGCTCGACGCCTTCACGACCCGGATCGCCAGTCTGCAGGAGATGTGGCGCCAATACGCGGTCGAAGCGCGCTCGCAGACGCCGATCGAACTCGCTATCAACAGCTGGCGGTTCAAGCACGATCTGGCCACCGAGGGCTTCGTCCGCCCCCCGTCCCAGCAGATCATCGCACTGCACCCGTCGGTGGCGATGGAGTATGTCGGCGACGCCGATGACGGCAGCCGCTTCGAGCCGGCGCTGATGGTGGAATGGATCGGCATCAACCGCTGGCGCTGGCGCGGCGGTGAGTCACCCCGTATGGAAGATCCGATCGGCGTGTCCCTGGTCAGCACCTATTCCGACCGCGCCGGCACCCGTGATGTCGGCCACGGCATCGTGCTGCACTACAAGCACGTCTATTCGCTGGGGGTGACGCGGCATGGTGGGGATACCGGGGTGTTCGTCAGCGTGGATCTGCAGAAGCTGTTGATGGACAAGAAGGAGAAGCTGGCGGATGTGAGGGCGAAGTTTCGAGTGCTGCATTGAAGCGCAGGCGCCCTGATTGCGTCGTGCGCGTCGTGACTCTCGGCGATGTGCTGCTTGGTATGACGCCAGCTTGTTCCCGAAACGCGCCACCTGCAAGGAGTGAATGGCCGGATTCAGGTGAGAGGAAATGAATGAGAGCTATCGGCCGATGGTGTTGAAAAACCTGGTATTGCGACCCTCCTCCTCCCCGCGCCTGAGATTTTTTTCGGCTTTTGTCGGCCTTAGAGCCCTTCGGCGAGGTTCCAAAGCCTGTTTTCTGGGTCAATCCACGGTCTTCAGCTTCCTATGGGCGCAA
>JAGRFY010000015.1 GCA_020445765.1 Rhodocyclaceae bacterium
GGCTCGCAGCCTGGCCATCCACGCGAGGCGTCGCGACTGCCGCGCGACGCACGGCCTCGAGACGATCGCTCGCCAGCGGACACGCCGCGGCCGGCAACGACGGCACCGCCGCGTCGGGATGCAGGTCGTCGCACAGCAGTGCGCAGAACGGGCAAGTCCAGGGACTGGCGGCGTCCGCCGTCACGCCATCGGTGGTGTCGGTCATGGCGGGGCCGGTGCAAGACATATGCCAAGCGCCCATCGCTCGTTTGCCGATGCCGACCGGGGGGCGGCGGCGGCCACTGTGTCAAATGGCGCTCAAGCTGAAGACACACTGTGTCACCGCATCGGCGCCGCGCGGCAGCTCGACCCGGCGACCGAGCCGGGCCCGGCGACGGCGCCACGACCGCGATACATCCCGACCGGTCGACACCCGCCGGGAGGCTGGCACGAAACCTGATTCGATCCGGATCGTGCGACTTCGTGACCCCGCCCCATCGAATCCCGTGCGCTGCTTCGCGACGGCGGCGCTGCTTTGCCTGGGCTGTACGATCGGCCCTGTCCGGGCCGCCCCGTGGGCCTACGTCACGAACCAGGGTTCCGACGATGTCAGCATCGTCGACGGCGAACGGCTGACCGAGACCGCGCGGGTGCCGGTCGGCCGCTCGCCGGCCGGCGTCAGCGTCTCCGAAGTCGCCGGTCGCGTCTACATCAGCAATCCGGACGGGCCTTCGCTGTCGGCGATCGAGCTCAGCAGCGGGCGAGTGGTCGCCGAGGTGGCGCTGTCCGGCGCAGCGGTCGGCATCGCCACCTCCCCGGACGGCCGTCGCGTCTATGCCGCCGACTGGTATGCCCACCGACTGCGCGTCTTCGATGCCGGACTGGCGCCGGTCGGCAGCGTCGCGGTCGGCCATGCACCGGCCGGCATCGCGGTCTCGACGGCCGGCGACCGGATCTATGTCGCCAACCGTGACGACAACGACATCACGGTGATCGACGCCGCCGGGCTGAGCCCGCTGGCGCGGATCGGCGTCGGCGAACACCCGTTCGCGCTGGCGCTGACCCCGGACGGCCAGCGGCTGCTGGCGGCCAACGTGGTCAGCAACGACGTCAGCGTGATCGATCTCGCCGAAGCGCGCGAGATCGCCCGGGTGCCGGTGGGCTCGGCGCCCTATGGCATTGCCTTCGACGGCGACGGCGCCCGCGCCTTCGTCACCAACCAGCACGCCGACTCACTGTCGGTGATCGACATGGCACGCCTCGAAGTCACCGCCACCTGGCCGACCGCGGAATACCCGGAGGGCGTCGCATGGTCACCGCGCCGGGTGTGGGTGGTGAGCTGGATGGAAGAACGCCTTCAGGTACTCGACGACGCCAGCGGCCGGCCGCTCGGCAGCGTCGCGCTCGGCAGCAATCCTCGCGGCTTCGGCAAGTTCCTGAGCCACACCGCGCCACGACCGGCGGCCGGGCGATGACGCGACCGGCCGGCGCCATACCCTCCCTCCTCGCGGCAACGGGATCCGTCTCTTCCCACGCCGCATTCCGTCCCCGGCCGAGCCGCTGTCCGCGGCGGCCGGGGTAGCTTTTTTCGATCAAGGAGATCCTCCGATGCGAAGCACCGCGCTTGCCCGCCGCCTTGCCGTTCCGCTGGCCCTGATGCTGGTCGCACCGCTCGCCGCGGCCCATGGCCCGACCCGCCAGAAGGTGACCGAGTCGATCGATATCCAGGCGCCGGCCACCCGGGTCTGGAATGCGATCAAGGACTATTCGGCGCTGCACACCTGGCATCCGGCAGTCGAATCCTCGGAGGCCACCGCCGGCAACGAGCCGGGATCGATCCGCACGCTGCATCTCGGCGGCGGCGCGACGATCGTCGAGAGCCTGAAGAGCTACGACGGCGACGGTATGCGCTATTCGTACAAGATGGAAGATCCGGGACCGGTGCCGGTCACCAACTACAGCTCGACGATCAGCGTCGAAGGCAAGGGCGAAGGCAGCGTCGTGACCTGGAAGGGCGCCTTCTACCGTGGCGATCCGAACAACAACCCGTCGCCGGAGCGCAACGACGAGGCGGCGATACAGGCGATCACCGGCATCTACAAGGCCGGCCTCGACAACCTGAAGAAGATGGTCGAGGGCCACTAGTCGGCGCGGCGGAGCGACCGGATCCGATCGCTCCGCTGCCGCCGGTCACGACATGCCGTTCTCGTCGACCCGGGCGCGGGCTTCAAACTGGGTATCCTCGGTGTCCTCGGCATGCACCACCAGCACGCCGGCGCCGTCGTGGCGGAAGTTGAAGCGGAAGCTCGGGTTCTCGGCAATCGCGAAGGTGACCTCGGCGTTCATCACCGGCCGATCGCGATAGCTGACGGTGATCTTGCGCACGTAATGCGGCTGCGGATACATCCTGGTGAGCTGGTCCATTGCCAGCCCGGTGACGTTTGGATGGCGGATCAGCACCTGGGCCCGCGCGGCACCGCCGGGTTGGACCGGTGGGTCGATGCGCAACTTCATCCGGCCCAGCGACTGGGCGGCTGCGGCCGGATCCTTCGACGCCGGTGCCGAGCAGCCGCCCGAGGCCTTGACGAAGTTGGCGGTCATGTAGAGCTTGTCGTCACTGGTCTCGGCAATCGCCCGCACGAAAGTGTAGTCGTTGACCCGGACGCGGGTCTCGACGTCGGCGCCCGCACTTTCCGGGAAGAATTCGAAGACGCCGACCACCGGTGTCGGATTCTGGTCGATCAGGAGCCACATGCGCTTGATGTAGCGCCCATCACTGCCATCCAGGTGGCCCCGCATCGCGATCGGCACCGAAGCAGCGTCGGCCGCCCGGTAAGGTGTCTCGAGGCCGATCACGTCGTCGGCGTCGATCGCGATCTCGCGCTCGCCGAAGAGTTGTCGGCGCAAGCCCTGCCAGACTTCGACGTCCATCGACTCGGCAGTGCTCGGCCCTTTCTTCGTCGGCGCCGCGACGCCCGCGCGCGCGCACACGGCCAGGACCAGCCCGGCGGCGATGAATTCCCTGCGTTTCATGTCTACCTCCTCGGGATCGTATGTCCCCGCCCCTGCCCGCCAGGGGCGACCGTCGATCCTCTTCAGTCTTCCCACTCCAGTTCGGTATACGCGGCGCTCAGATTGCGGCCGTGGAAGCGCTCGGCCAATGCCCAGTCCGCGATCTGCGACCCGTCGCCGGCGTCGAGCACGTCCCGCAGGCTGTCACCGCGCCTGATTGCGGCGCGGACAGTTTCGGCGACGTTGGCGAGGTAGGCCTGCTCGCGAGACAGCGCATCGCCGCCGGCGACGTCGACCGCACCGTGGCCGGGCACCATGTGCTTCGCCGGCAGCCGGGACAGTTGCCCGATGACGTCGAGCCAGCCGCGGATGCTGCCATCGATGATCGGGATGAACCGCTCGAACAGCAGATCGCCGGTCCACAAGGTGCCGGTCTGCTCGTCATGCACCGTCAAGTCGTTGTCGGTATGGGCGGTCGGCCACGCACGCAGTGTCAGTCGGCGCCCACCGAGTTCGAGCGTCGCGGTGTCGTCGACCAGCGTCGTCGGGTAGACCGCGCGCGAGCCCGCGGCCGCCTCGCCGACTTCGTGATCGAGCGTGCGCAGATAGGCTTCTGCCCGCGCCGAAAGGCTGGCTGGCATGCGCGCCGCGGCGACGAATTCGACGCCGGGCTCGCCCTCGAAGGCGGCATTGCCGAACACGTGATCGAGATGCATGTGCGTATTGATCACGTAGCAGACCGGCAGTTCCGTGTGCGCCCGCACGGCCGCCAGCAGCGCCTCGCCGATGCGCCGCGTGCTGCCGGTGTCGATCACCGCGACGCAGCGGCTGCCGACGACGAAGCCGATGTTGGCGATATCGCCGCCGTTGTCCCGCGACAAGTCCTCGATGCGGCCCTGATGCACGAAGACACCGGGGGCGACCTCGTCAACCGCAAGGGGCGCTGCCGCGCCCCAGACCCGGGCCGCGACCGCGGCCAGCACCAGCCCGGCAGCGAAGCCGGCTATTCGAGGAAGCACGCCTTGCGCGCCTCGAGCTCGACCGTGCGCAATTCGCGGGCAAGCCGGCGGCCGTCGACGTAGGCGCGCATCACCTCGCCACGCTCGCCACCGATCGACAGCGCATTGGAGGTGGTCGAGTCCTTCGTGAACTCCTCGTAGCTCATCAGCTCGGTGATCTTGTCGATCACGCACGAGCACTTGTAGAGCATCTCCTGCTGCGGCCGGTCCCCTTCCCGCATGCAGGCCAGCACGTACTCGACCTTCTCGCGGGTGGGATATTCCGCACCACCGGCGCGCGCCGGCAGCGCTGCCACGGCGAACACCGAAGCCACGGCGACGGTTGCTGCGATGAGTGTCGTTCGATCTGCCACTTTGGTCCTCGTCACTGTTCGCTGCCCGACAGGGTCAGCACCTCTTCGATTCGCGGGCCCTTGCCGCCCGCCGCCGGCTCGACGCTGGTTCGCAGCCGGAAGACGCCTCCCGGCACCTGGTCGGACAGGGTGAATTCGTAGCGCTTGTGTTCCATGCCACGGAAACGCGGGCCGTTCGGATCGCCGACGTAGGGGCTCACCGCGACCAGCGTGCCGGTCAGTCTGCGGCCGCCGTAGTCGAAGCTCGTCGGCACCATGCTGGCGTCGTCGGCCAGCGCCAGGCGGATGCGCTTGCGGAAGTAGTTCTCCATGCCACCGAGCCGGCGCCGCATTTCGCGCACGTCGCGCTCGAGAAAGTAGAGCACCACCGGATTGGCCACCGCATGGTCCACTTCGGGCAGCTCGAGGCGATGCTCGCCGTGCAGGAACTCGGCACTGACGACACGCCCGCGACCGGCATCGCTCCTGACGTCGACCGTCACGGTGTCCTCGACCACCACCGCCGAGTCCTCCCGCAGCACGAAGTCGTAGCGCAGGCGGCGATGATCGTCGATGCCGTGCAGATGCTCCGCGAGAAACACCGAGCGTTCCGCTTCCGAGATGTCGTCCGCGGCCGCTGCGACCGGCGGCAGCACTGCCGCCAGGGCCAGCAGCCAGGCGGCGAGCAGACGCGCTGCGCCGTCAGCGGGCAGCCGCGGCATCGGTGCCCTCCAGCGCCAGCTGGGGCACGCCGTAGTCGTCGAGGATCGCGGCGATCTCGGCCCGGTTCTCGTCGATCAGGCGTTCGACCTCGCTTTTCCACGCGTCCTCGCCACGGCGCACGCCCATCGCCATCGAATATTCGAACTGGACGCCGATCTCCGACTCGAGCGGCACCACGCGCAGCATCGGCTCGGTCACGCGCTTGGCGAACCAGGCGCCGACCGGCCCCCACACCACGGCGACGTCGATCTGGCCGGAGGCGAGATCGCGCTCGACGATCTGGCCGGGGTATTCGTCCGGGTTTGGGTTCATGGTCTTGTACGGGACGCCGGAGTCCACCAAGCCGTGGCGGGCCACCCAGGCCGATCCCGGCGAACGGTCGAACACGCCGATCTTGAGCTGTGCGAGCCGCTCGGCCGGCAGCGCGAGGAACTCGGCTTCGGTGCTCACCGCCTCGAGTCCGCTACGCGCCGGCGCAAACACCATGACGTAGGTCGAGCGGTAATAGGGCTTGGTCGATGCCACCTGACCCCAGCCGGCCGGCACCCCCATGACGATGTCGCAGGGATAGTCCTGTCCGGGGATCTTGAAACGCAGCGTGTTGCGAATGAAACCGAGCCGCTGCGGGAATGTGAAGTACTCGACCTCGACGCCCAGCTTGCGTGCGAACAACTCGGCGATGCGATCCTCGAAGCCCTCGCCCTTGGTGTTGGCGAAGGGCATGTTGTTGGGATCCTTGCAGACGCGCAGGTTCTTGTTCGGCATCGCGCTGGCGTCGGCAATGGCCGCGGCCGGCACTGCCGCCAGCAGTCCGGCGATCAACCCCGAAAGCATGGTGCGCATGGCGGCCCCTACTTGATCATCTGGACTTTGGCGCTGGTGATGGCGCCGTCGGAGCGGCCCTTGAGGTAGGCATAGAGGTCGTCGAGGTTGTCCATGACCTTCTTGTTGGTGTTCCAGGCGGGCATGCCCTTCTCCATCCGCCCTTCGGAGAGGGTCTGGTCGAACTGCTCGCGCGTCAATACCTTCAGGCTGTCGATCAGCGAGGGACCGACCATGCCCTCCTGGTTCGGGCCATGGCATCGATCACAGGCGGCCGCGCGCCACACCTTGAATCCGTTGTAGGTGGCCGCATCCACCTTGTTGCCGTCTTCCACCGTGTAGAGCGGCTTGTCGCCACCGGCCTGCGCGGCCAATGGCAGCACCACCGCCAAGGTCATGCCCGCGATCCGAACGAAGAGTCCTCGCTCCATGTACAACCCTCCAACCTTTGATTAGTGACCATCGCGCGAATCGATGCCGCGCCTTGTGCTGACTCCGTGAAGGAGTGCAAGTTCAGATGTTCGAACGAGCCCCCGGCTCGGGGCCGGGGGCTCGTCGGGATGCTGCTCGCGCGGTTCCGTTCAGGGAATCGCGAAGACCGTCAACGAACCACCGAGGTTCGTGAACTTCTGCAGGTCGCGGTAGCCACCGACCGCGCCGAGGCCGTCGCTGTCCTTCTCGAGGCCCGCGGCCATGCCGATCCCGGCCCAGCCACCGATGCCGGAGTACACACCGACGTACTGCTTGCCCTTGTGCAGGTAGGTGAAGACGTTGCCGATGATCCCCGACGGCGTCTTGAAGCTCCACAGCTCCTTGCCGTCCTTCAGGTTCACGGCCTTCAGGTAGCCTTCGAGCGTGCCATAGAAGACGATGTCGCCAGCGGTGGTCAGGGCGCCGCTCCATACCGAGAACTGTTCGGCCTTGGACCAGACGATCTTGCCCTGGCCGGCATCCCAGGCAATGAAGTTGCCCATGCCGCCATGGCTGTTGGGCGCCGGGAACATCGCCAGCGTGGCACCGACGTACGGCTGACCGGCGGTGTATTCCACTTCGAACGGCTCATAGTCCATGCAGACGTGGTTGGTCGGCACGTAGAACAGGCCGGTCTTCGGATGGAACGCGGCAGGCTGCTGGTCCTTGGTACCCAGTGCGGCCGGGCAGATGCCCTTGGAGTTCACGTCTTCGCCGTTGTGCTCGGTGCTGTACTGCGCAACGACCTGCGGACGGCCGGTATTCATGTCGACGTGAGTCGCCCAGTTGACCGCCGGGTCGTACTTCTCGGCCACCAGCAGTTCCCCGCTGACGCGGTCCAGCGTATAGCCGAAGCCGTTGCGGTCGAAGTGCACCAGCGCCTTGCGCTTCGTGCCCTTGACGTCGATGTCGGCGAGGATCATCTCGTTGATGCCGTCGAAGTCCCACTCGTCGTGCGGCGTCATCTGGTAGACCCACTTCACCGCGCCGGTGTTGAGGTCGCGCGCCCAGATGCTCATCGACCACTTGTTGTCGCCCGGGCGCTGGGTCGGGTTCCAGGTACTCGGGTTGCCGGTGCCGTAGTACAGCAGATTCTCGGCGCGGTCATACGAATACCAGCCCCAAGTCGTGCCGCCACCGATCTTCCACTGGTCGCCCTTCCACGTGCTCAGCGAAGAATCCTTGCCGACCGCCTGCATCTTGCCGTCGGCCCAGGTCATGGTCTTGGCCGGATCCATCAGCATCTCCGCATCCGGACCGACCGAGTAGCCACGCCAGGCCATCTTGCCGTCCTTGATGTTGTAGGCGGAGATATAGCCGCGTACGCCCCACTCGCCACCGGAAATGCCGGTGATGACCTTGTCGCCGAAGACGTGCGGCGCATTGGTGTTCACCGCGCCGAGCTTCGGATCGCCGTTGGTGGCCTGCCAGACCACCTCGCCGGTCTTGGCGTCGAGCGCCTCGAGCACCGAGTCGGCCCGCTGCAGGAAAACCTTGCCGTCGCCGTAGGCGAGGCCGCGATTGACGGTATCGCAGCACATCTGGGCGATCACCGCGGAATCCTGCTTCGGCGTGTGCTTCCATACGATCTGCTGGGTGTTCAGATCGACGGCGTAGACGTTGTTCGGGAACGGCGAGTGGATGTACATCATGTCGCCGATGACCAGCGGCGAACCCTCGTGACCGCGCAGCACGCCGGTCGAGAAGGTCCATGCCACTTGCAGCTTGTTCACGTTGCCGGCGTTGATCTGGTCCAGCGCACTGTAACGCTGGTTGTAGTCGTCACCAGCCTGGGATGCCCAATTGCCGGGATCCTTCATGGCCCGATCGAGATCCGCGTCCGCGAACGCGACGCCCGCTGCGGTCATGCAGGCTACTGCGGCCGCCACCTTGTGCTTAAGCCCTGCGATCATTCATGTCTCCTTTTTTCTTACCCCCCAGGATGCCGACGCCTGTCGAAAGCCCGGAACCTGTGTTCCCGCCGCAACGCGCAATCGCCCGCGACGGATCTCACTCCGTCTGACGGCGGAACCTCGGACAAGACTCGAGCGAATCTTTCCGATCGCAACTCCTGCAAGTCATGTGCCATTGAAGCCGCGCGCGCCGCACGATCCGGCGGTGCGAAGCGACCGTGCCGGCGCCGGCCGCAGCGTGTCCGCGGAAAGCGCGCGCCACGCCTGCTGCCGACGATCAGGCGCCGTCGGACCCGGGCGCGGCGCCGACGAAGGGCATTCGCGCGCGCCTGAAGGCGGCCCCCGATGCTCGGTTACACACTGCGACGTGACACTTTGCTCCCCGATGCACACAACGCGTCGAGCCAGCCGCCCGCGCCGGCCATGGCCGCGGCACGACCGCGTGCACACCGACAAGGCGCGCGGCAGCACCCTGCCGCCCCCCGCCCACGCCCCCCCGGGGGTGTCTGGCATGGATCGTGATTCGACCCATCGGCGGCGCAGTTCGGGTCACGACGCCGCAGGAGGAATGCGCAGATCATGAAGCACCGATGCCACCAGCCAGCCGGCGGCCGGTCCTCGGCCTGCGGCGGCCAGATCGGCCGCGTCGCGGATGCCGCCGGCGCCAACGACGCTGAGATCGGGGCGCCGACGGTGGAGATCCTCGACCAGATCCAGATCCGGCCCGTCGCCGCTGCCGACCCGATCGAGGCTCATCGCGATCACGGTGGCCGGCCACATACCGGCATTCGCCCAGCAGCCGGCGCGGTCGGGCAGCGGCACTCGCCGACGGTCGAGCGACAGGATCGCCGGCGACCGGGCCAGCGCGTCACGTGCTTCGGCCGGACCGGCCAGCGCCTCGCTCGCAAAAATCGGTGTTACGCGCCGTGCCGCGTCACCGATGGCTTCGCGTACACTGCGCCAGGCGGCGAAGCTGCCGAATCCGGCATCCAGCCAGATCGACAACGACGAATCGGCCGCCAGCAGCTCGGCGATGATGTCCGGTTGCGGCGGACCGCCGGTCAGCGCATCGAGGTCGGCGACGTAGAGCAGCCGGCCACCACAATGTCGGAGCATCGCCATGGCCACCACCACCGGATCGCAACCGCGGCAGAGGCCGGAGCGCACCGGCCGGTAGCGCGCGCGATCGCCGCGGACCGCGCGTACCGCGCATCCGGACATCAGATCGACCACGGGAATCAATTGCATGACGATTGCAGCCAGCGTACTCGTCCATGAATTTATCACCGCCGGAGGACTCGCGGATTCGGCAGACGCCGCAGACGCCGAATTGCATGCCCAGGGCGCGGCGATGCGCAACGCGATGATCGAGGATCTGCTGGCGATCCCGGGCCTGACCGTCGCCTGTTCGGCGACTGCGGCGGATGTGCTGCCCGCCGCGGTGGCGGGCGTCGCGCACATCGCGGCCGGCCCGGGCGAATCGCAGGAGGACTTCCTGCGCCGGGTGTCGCCGTCCTTCGACCGGGTCTGGGTGGTGGCGCCGGAGACCGGCGGCATGCTGGCCCGCCTGCACGCCGCCGTCGGCCCGCAACGCTGGCTCGGTGCCGATGCCAGCGCGATCCGCGTCGCCTCGTCGAAGCGCGCGACCCGGCGCCGGCTTGCCGCATTCGGGCTGGCCGTGCCGTGCGACGGCGACAGCCCGCAGTCGCCGCACACCGCCTGGGTGGTCAAGCCCGACGACGGCGTCGGTGCCCAGGCGATCCGGCTGCACGAAGAATTGACGGCTGCCTGGCGCGATTTCGCGGGCCGGCTCGGACGCGGACAGGCAGCGACCCTCGAAGCCTGGGTCGAAGGTGCGGCCCTGAGCCTGTCGGTGCTGTCCGCCCGCGACAGGGTCGAGGTGCTGTCGGTCAATCGGCAGGCAATCGACGTGGACGGAGCCGGCCGGGTCGCCTACCGCGGTGTCGAGCACTGGAAATCGGCGTGCACCGAACTGCGCGACCTCGCGCACGGCATCCAGCTTGCGATACCGGGACTGTCCGGCTACTGGGGCATCGATCTGGTGCTGCGCGAAAACCGTCGGCCGGTGGTGATCGAGGTCAATCCCCGGCTGACCTGCGCCTATGCCGGCCTGTCCGCGCGCCTCGGGCGCAACCTCGCCGCCGAGATGCTGGCCAACGCAGAGGGCGTTGACGTGACGAACACCGACCGCCGTCCGGAGACCAGCCTTGTCGGCCACTGATCGAACCGTGATCGGCTGGGACGTCGGCGGCGCCCACGTCAAGGCCAGCCTGATCTCGCAAGGCGCGCTCACCGATGTCGCGCAATGGCCGGCACCGTTGTGGCAGGGCCTCGTGCATCTCGACCAGGCATTCGACGCCGCGCGCGAGCGCTGGCCCGGCATCGGGGATTGCCACCATGCGATCACGATGACGGCCGAGATGACCGATCTCTTCGAGGATCGGGAAGCCGGCGTGGCGGCCATCGTCGAGCGCATCGGCAGCGGCCTCGACCGCGGTGCCCGCTATTACGCCGGCCCGGCGCGCTGGCTCGACGCCGACGCGGCCCTCGGCGACTGGCGCAGTGTCGCCTCCGCCAACTGGATGGCCGCCGCCGAATGTGTCGGCCGCTCGGTCGGCGACGCGCTGCTGATCGACATCGGCAGCACCACCACCGACATCGTGCCGATCACCGACGCGCGCCCCTGCGCCGGCGGCGAGGGCGACGCCCGGCGCCTCGCGGCCGGCCAGCTGGTCTATGTCGGCGTGGTGCGGACCCCGCTGTGCGCACTTGCCGAACGCATCGGCTGGCGCGGCGCCGAGTACAACGTCATGAACGAGTTCTTCGCCACCACGGCCGACCTCTTCCGCATCACCGGCGAACTGGCCGCGGAACACGACCAGCACGCAACCGCCGACGGCGGCGGCAAGGACATTGCGGCCAGTTGCCGCCGACTGGCGCGGATGATCGGCCACGACGGCCGCGACGCGGCCTACGCCGAATGGCGCGTGCTGGCCGCGTCCTGGCGCCAGCGGATGCTGCAGCGCATCCTCGACAACCTGCTACGGGTCGAAAGGGCGCATCGACTGCCGGACCAAGCACCGATCGTCGGTGCCGGCTGTGGCGGATTCCTCGCTGCCGAACTGGCCGATCGACTGGGCCGGCCCCACCTGCCATTCCACCGCCTGCTGGCGACGCCGCCGGCCCTGTCCGCCTGGGTCGACACCTGCGCGCCGAGCGCCGCGGTGGCGAGCCTGTATGCCGGAGCGGAGCCATGTGGGTAGTCAAGCTGGGCGGCAGTCTGGCCGAGGACCCGTTGCTGGTCGACTGGCTCGAGCTGCTCACCGACCTCGGTGGCGGACGCGTCATCATCGTGCCCGGCGGCGGCGGTTTCGCCGAAAGTGCGCGCCGCGCCCAGACCCTGTGGCACTTCGACGACCTCGCCGGTCACAACATGGCGGTGCTCGGCATGGGCCAGTTCGCGTTCATGCTGAACGGCATGCACGCCGAACTCGAGATGTGCGCCAACGAGCAGGACATGATCTCGACGATGCGGCGGGGCCGGGTGGCCTTGTGGATTCCGCTCAACCTGCTGCGCCAGCAGGTCGACGAGCTGACCAGCTGGAGCGTGACCTCGGACAGCCTCGCGCTGTGGCTCGCCAAGCGCCTCAATGCCGAGCGCGTGGTGCTGGTCAAGGCCTGCGAGATCCCGGTTTTCGAACACTGGCAGGAACTCGCCGATTGCGGCGTCGTCGACCACCGTTTCCCTGAGCTGGCGAGCGAGCGCGGGAACGTGATCACCCTGCTCGAGCGCACCGCGCTGTCGACCATGCGCGCGATGCTGCTCGATGCGCACACGCCCTGCGCACTGCCCTGATCGCAAGCCCCGGGGCCCGACGGTGGCTAAGCCGCGATGCCGGACGGTACGGCGTGCAGCGCGTACACCAGCGCGACGAGACGGTCCGCATCCAGCGCGCCGGTGCGATCGCCACGACAGACGGCGCTGCGAAAGCCGGCGAAATCCGGCGACAGCGCCCGCAGTCGCGGCAATTCCTCTTGGCGCAGCGCACCCGCCAGCCCGACCAGGCAGCCGGCCTCGCGGGCAGTGGCGACGAATTGGGCGATCTCGGCTTCGGCAATCATCGCGAACAGCGAGCCCGCGCCCTTGTGCGCCGTATCTGCCATCACGCCGGCGAAACCGCGTGCGACAACGGCATCGACGAACGCGGGCGACAGCCCCTGGTCGGCGAGCAGCACCGGCACCAGCGC
The DNA here is from genome assembly GCA_020445765.1 of Rhodocyclaceae bacterium. GTDB lineage: Bacteria > Pseudomonadota > Gammaproteobacteria > Burkholderiales > Rhodocyclaceae > Cognatazoarcus. The sequence goes on from JAGRFY010000015.1 coordinate 12,541, forward strand.
GTGGCCGCTCGCCTGCAGCCGATCGAGCAGGCGCATCGCGTCTGCACCGCCGCGCCCCGGCAGTCCGACCTTGACCAGATCGACACCGGTCGCCGCCACCGCCTCGACCCGATCGAGGATCGCCTCGACGGCGTCGACCGGGAAATCGCCGATGGTCGCGCTGATGCGTGCGCCGCTGCCACGCAACAGCCGAACGATGGTGACGATCGCCTGCACCTCGAGTCCGCCGAGGGCGCCGCGCGAGGGTTCCTTGAGATCGATGAAGTCGACGCCGGCGGCAGCCACCAGCTGCGCTTCGGCGACGTCGCGCACGCTCACCAGCACCTGCATCACGCGCTCCCCCGTAGATCGCGCCCGCGATGTTCGGCGATCGCCTGGCGCAACCACTGCCAGGCTTCGGCCTCGGCCTCCCCGGCGGTCTTGTCGATCGCGATCTGCAGATAGGCCATCTCGCGATCGAGCTTGTCCGCCGGCAGCATGCCGAGGCGGCTGACCAGCACCGCGCCTTCGATCACCGCCGCCTGCGCGCGGTTGAAGCCGGCGAACGGGGCGTGGATCACCTGCTCGCCCGGCCGCATCCACAACACCGGGCGCATTGCGTCGTCCTGCCGGCGCGCGAGGCTCAGCGGCAGGTGCGCGAGGGCGACCGAGAGGCGGACGCCGTGGCCATCGGCGAGGGGCTCGGTCGACCAGTCGCGGCGGCCGGTGACGCAGCCCGCGAACACCCGCACGTCGTCGGTGAGGTTCAGCACCGCACGGCCATCCGCGAGCACGTTGTCGAGGGTGGCGGACGGCTTGAACGGCATCAGCAGGACGTGGCCGTCCTGATGGCGCACGCCCATCGGCGCCAGATGCACGCGGCCGTCGGGCGAGCGGGTGGTGACGATGGTCTCAAGAATCCTGGGCATCGGCCTTGCTATCCTCGGTGTCGTTCGCGCGTCGTTGCCGGCGCATCGTCGTGCCCGGCGCGCGATGGCGCAGCAGGTCCTCTTCAGCGTGCTCGAAGGCACAACCCCAGTCGAGCGGCCGATCCTGCACGTAGCGCTTGCCGAGCTGCCAGGCGATCTCGGCGCGGGCTAGCTCAACCCCCATGTAGAAGGCGTGGCCGCCATCGTCGTCGAGACCGAGCCGCGGATACAGTTCGAACGGATCAGTATGGCTGGACAGGCCATCGCGGTTGTACACATGGATGCCCTCGTGCGAGACCTGCACGCGAAAGTTGGGATCCTTGACGGCGGCGGCATTGCGCGCGATCTCGTCGGCAGTGTCCGGGAACGGACGACGCTCGTGCACGGTCATCAGCGCATCCGACAGGCCTTTCGGCAGCGACTGGTTCTCGCGTGCCGCAAACATCACCCGGCGCGCGACGTCGGCTTCGCGCACGGCGCGACGCGTATGGGGGCTGACCTCGGTGGTCAGCACCGCAGCCGCCCGCAGTTCGGCGGCGATGCCGAACAGCAAGGCGTTGATGCCGCTGGTGTCGGCCTCGGTCAGTTCGGTCAGGTTGCCGATGCCCATCATGATGTCCACGCCGGGATAGCGGCTGCGCAGGCGCTGATAGCGTCCCAGCGAAGCCAGCAGGCCGAACGGAATCGGATCGAGGATGCTGTCGGCCAGGAACGGACGGCCGCGGGCGAGGAAGGCGTCGACCAAGCGGTACAGCGAATCCTCGTCGGCGGGCTCGCGGGCGATCAGGACCGGCGTCGATGCGACTTCGTCGGCGATCCAGGCAGTCTCCGGCGTCAGGCTCAGCAGATAGTCCGCGCCGGCACGACCGCCGCGCAGCAATTCGTCGGCGTCGAGGGAATCGACGCTGACCCGAAGTCCCTCGCCCTTCACTGCGGCGATGCTGTCCTCGAGATGGGCGAACGGCGTCGCCGGCAGGCAACCGAGGTCGATCACGTCGGCACCGTCGTTGGCGAGCCGGCGCGCCCGCGCCACAATGGCCGCAACCGGCAGCGTCGGGGCATCGACGATCTCGGCGAATATGCGAATATCGAAGCGCGAGAGATCCACGCCGCGGGCGGCCCGGTCGAAGTGCCGCGGGATGTCCTTCAGCTCGTCGGGCCCACGCACCACCGGCAGGCCGTAGTGGGCGGACAATGCGTTCAGGTCGCCACGGCAGCGACCCGGCACCATGACGCGGTCGGCTGCAATCGGCGCCGGCACGCGGCGGCGGATCAGGTCGACCGTCATCAACCCGGCCACCTGCAGCCCGATCTCGCGCACCTCCCACGAAAACAATGGCGGGTCGATCCCCGCCAGCACCTTCTCCAGGCTCGGCTGCGCCAGCCGCCCGGTCAGGAAGACGATGTGTTCCATTTCAGCGACAGCTCGGCAAGACGCGCATCCAGCATGCTCTCCAGTTCCGCCGGTGTCTCGACCACCCGGCAGTGGTCGATCCGTCGCAGGCGTTCGACGTTCTCGAGTTCGATGTTGCGGGGTCGCAACTCGACCCATTCCTTCGGGGCCCGGGTCACCACCACCGGCGCGGTATCGCACGCAAATACGATGCCGGGGATCGCCAGCTTGCCGGCCTGGGCGAAGATGTTGGTGGGCAGCGTGTCGGAGATGCCGAAGGCACACTTGGCGACCGTGTTGCTGGTGGCCGGCGCCACCACCACGGTGTGATAGACGTCGTCGTAGAGCGCGCCGACCGGCACCGCACTGGCGGTCTTGTCGCGAAACACCCGGCAGTGCTGCTTCAGGCGGTCCAGCGGGTAGTCGTAGATCGGCAGCACCTCCTCGGCCGCCGCCGACAGGAACAGATCGACTTCGGGCAGGCGCAGCGCCAGCGCCAGCGATTCCTCGAGGTGGTGACCGGAGCCGGTGATGGCCCAGGCGAAGCGGCTGCGCCGGGCCGGATCACCGGCGGTGCCGCCGGTCGGGCGCGCCGCGTCGGGCCAGGCGTCAGCTGTTGTGGGAGAGCGGGATGTGGAGCTTGTGGAGCTTCCGGTAGAGGGTGTTGCGGCTGACGTCGAGGGTCTTTGCGACATTGCTTACGTTCCAGCGGTGTTCTTCCAGCAGCCGCAGCAGCACCTTGCGCTCGTTGGCCTGGATCGGATTGAGCGCCAGGGTCTCCTCGGCCGCGACCTCGGCCGCCGCGGTGTCGCCGCATTCGCGCTCGAGCGCCGGCTGCAGTCCGACCCGCAGCGACGGCGGCAGATGCAGCAGCGATAGCACGTCGCCGTCGCACAGCACCGTCGCCGTGCGCAGCACATGCCGCAACTGGCGCAGGTTGCCGGGCCACGGGTGGCTCATCAGCAGTGCGTCGGCTTCAGGCGCGAGCCGCATCGCCCGTCCCGCCTCGTCGTCCAGAATCGCCTGGATCACCGCACGCTTGTCGCTGCGATCGCGCAGCGGCGGCAGATCCACTTCCAGCCCCGACAGGCGGAAATAGAGGTCCTCGCGGAACAGGCCCTCGGCCACCCGCTCCGGCAGGTTGCGGTGGCTCGCGCTGATCAGCTGGAAATCGACCGGGATGCAGTCCTCCGAGCCCAGCGGCGTGATCTGGCGCTCGTCGAGCACGCGCAGCAGGCGCGCCTGCAACGACAGGGGCATGTCGCCGATCTCGTCGAGAAACAGCGTGCCGCGGTCGGCCTGGGCGATCTTGCCGCGGCGGCCGGCTCGTTGCGCACCGGTGAAGGCGCCGGCGCGATAGCCGAACAGCTCGCTCTCGATCAGGCCCTCGGGCAGCGACGCGCAATTGACCGCGACGAACGCACCGCTGCCATACGGGCTGCCCTGATGCAGCGCGCGGGCGAAGATCTCCTTGCCGGAGCCGGTCTCGCCGTGCAGCAGGACCGGGATGCGACGGTCGATCACCTTCGCCGCCAAGGCGAGTTGCGACGACAGCCGGGCGTCGCCGAACTGGGCGGGCGGCGATTCGTCGGCCGGCCGCAAGCGGACCGCGGTCGGTTTGCCGCCAGCGCGCTCGACTGCAGTCGATCGCGACGGCGGCTCCTGGGCGACCATGAAGAAGCGGTTGGCGGATTGGGTGCGGAAGGTCGGCACCGGGTGGAAGGAACTCTTGGCACTGCGCCGGACGATCTCGTCCAGCGTGGTCTGGAACACCTCGTCGAGGCGCTTGCCGCGCACCTCGTCGACGCTGCGCGCGCCGAGCTGGAACAGTGCGCTTCGATTGGCCGCCTGGATCTCGCCGTCGTGCCCGACCTGCAGCACGCCTTCGTGCAGCGTATAGACGAATTCGGGACGGCTGTGGAAATGCACCGGGAAGGCATCGCGGTAGCGGCGATCGAGCAGGCGGTTCTCGATCATCTGCGCCGTCATGCCGAGCAGCACCAGCGAATGCTGCTGCATCAGCTGCGAACGGCTGGTGACGTCAAGCGCTGCAGCCAGCTTGCCTTCCGGATCGAAGATCGGCACGGCCGAGCAGGTCAGGTTGGTGAATTCGGCGAAGAAGTGTTCGTGCTGGCGAACCGCCACCGGCTCTCCGGCGACCAGGCAGGTGCCCATGCCATTGGTGCCGACCTCGGCCTCGCTCCAGACTGCGCCGACCCTGAGCCCCATGCGACTGACGTCGTGACTGAAGTCGGGAGAGGCCACCATGTGCAGGATGACGCCATCGGTGTCGACCAGCACCACCGCCAGTTCGGGGTCGCCCAGTTGCTGATAAAGCGTGGTCATCTCGAGCTTGGCGCAGTCGATCAGATCCGCCGATCGCGTGCAGCGCTCGGCCAGAGACGCCTTGTCCAGTACCTGCGGCCGGGACGGGCGGCTCGGGTCGAGCCGGTAGTCCTTGAGGCAGCGGACCCACGAGTTGGCCACCAGTTCGCTGGTCTCGCCGCGCGAGCCGTGATCGACGACCTCGTAGATACGGTGCGCGTGGCCGCTGGCCCCGCATGCCGTGCGTGCGTTCATTGTCTCCCCCAGGTCTGGGCCACCTTCAGGGCAAGCGGCAGGCGGTCTTCGCCACCTATTGTTCCGCTTCGTCTCTTCCTGTGCTGCGCGAAGGCCGAACCCTTGCTAGTTTTGTCAGCCGCCTCGCGAATTATAGCGCTCGCAACGGGCTTGGTTTCCAGCGTTCCGCGCGCTGCGCTGCAACGATGCGGCATGCCGCACGGCCGTCACGAGCCTTTACGCTCGCCGCCCAGCGAATGGCCGGATAATTGCTTGACCGACCGCCATGGTCCGCGCCATCGTGGCGGGACACCCGATCGACCAAGGGGCCCACGCTTGACACTCGCCAGCCACATCCGACCACCGACCGACATCCGGGCCTCGAGTGCCGACGACACACCGCTGGACATCGTGTTCATCGACGGGTTCCGCGGCGACACCGTGATCGGCATCCACCACGACGAGCTGCACGACGCCCAGCCGCTGCGCATCGACCTCGCGATCGGCGTGCCGCGGCCGCTCGCCTGCGACACCGACCGCATCGGCGATACCGTCGACTACGGCGAAGTGCGGCTGGCCCTGCGGGAACTGCTGGCGAACCACCGCTTCCGCCTGCTCGAGGCGTTTGCCGAGGCGATCGCGAACCTGCTGATCCAGCGATTCGGCGCCCACTGGGTGCGCATCGCAGTGGCCAAGCCGGCCAAGTTCGACGACGTGGACGGCGTCGGCGTGATCATCGAGCGGCGCCGGGACGAACGCCGGGCGAACGTCGCCTCGCACGACGCCGAGGTCCTGAGCCTGCTCGGCAGCGGCATGGTGCCCGACGGCAAGTCGCGCTGAGCGGCCGCCACGTCATGCAAAAAGGCCGGGCACGCCCGGCCTTCGATTTGCAGTCGGGGCACGCCGGCCCCGACCGAATTTCAGTTCGCGGCGAACGGGTGAGCCGCGGTGCTCTTCTGGGCCACGACCTCGGCGGCCGTCGGCTTGCCTGCGACTGCGCGCTGGATCGCCTCGCGGGTCGCCTTGTAGTTGTATTCCTGGATCTTGGCGTCGTCCTCGGCCAGCCAGTGGATGAACACGCCAACGCTGACGAAGACGTTGTCGGCCTCGTCGGCCGGGATCGTGCCGTCCTCGACGCTGTCGGCGACGGCCATCGCGACCGCCCGCTGGGCCGGGCCGAACATCTGCACGGCCTGCTTGGCGCCCTTGAGCGTTACCTTGTTGAACATCACCGTGGCGGGCTTGCACAGCAGGTTCGGGGCGACGACC
>JAGRFY010000079.1 GCA_020445765.1 Rhodocyclaceae bacterium
TGCATCGCCTCGAGAGCTTCGCCCGGGTGGTTTCGATCAACCTCGTCGGCAGCTTCAACATGTTGCGGCTGGCCGCCGAGGCGATGGCCGAAAACACCACCGACGACGGTGGCGAGCGCGGCGTCATCATCAATACTGCATCGGTCGCAGCCTTCGACGGCCAGATCGGCCAGGCGGCCTATGCCGCGTCGAAGGGCGGCATCGTCGCGATGACGCTGCCGCTGGCCCGAGAGCTGGCCCGCCAGTGCATCCGCGTGATGACGGTGGCACCCGGGATCATGGAGACGCCGATGCTGCTGGGCATGCCCGAAGACGTACAACGCGCGCTCGGCGAGACCGTGCCCTTCCCGGCCCGCCTCGGCAAGCCGGAGGAATTTGCCGCGCTGGTCGGCCACATCATCACCAACCGCTACCTCAATGGCGAAGTGATCCGTCTCGACGGTGCGATCCGCATGGCCGCCAAGTAAGATCCCGATCGCCCCCCGCAACCCGACAACCCCGAGCCACGGAGACAGAGATGATCCTCACCGAAGAACAACAGATGATCCGCGACACCATGCGGGCGTTCTCCCAGGAACGGCTGGCGCCCAACGCCGCGGCGTGGGATCGCGACCACACCTTTCCCGCCGAGGCGCTGAAGGAGCTGGGCGAGCTGGGGGCGCTGGGCATGGTGGTGCCGGAGCAGTGGGGTGGTGCGGGCCTCGACTATCTCAGCCTGGTGTTGACGCTCGAGGAGATCGCCGCCGGCGACGGTGCCACTTCGACCATCGTCTCGGTGCAGAATTCGCTCGCCTGCGGCATTCCCAACCGATACGGCAGCGATGCCCAGAAGGACCGCTGGCTGAAGCCGATGGCCCGCGGCGAGATGCTCGGCTGCTTCTGCCTGACCGAGCCGCACGTCGGCTCCGACGCCTCCGCCATCCGTACGACGGCGGTACGCGACGGCGACGGCTGGGTGCTGAACGGCGTCAAGCAGTTCATCACCACCGGCAAGTATGCCGACGTCGCGATCGTCTTTGCGGTCACCGACAAGACGGCCGGCAAGAAGGGCATTTCGTGCTTCCTGGTACCGACCGCGACGCCCGGCTACGTGGTGGCCCGCATCGAGGAGAAGATGGGGCAGCGGGCGTCCGACACCGCCCAGATCCTGCTCGAGAACTGCCGCGTGCCGGCGGACGCCCTGCTCGGCGACGAAGGCGATGGCTATCGCATCGCGCTGTCGAACCTCGAGGCCGGGCGCATCGGCATTGCCGCCCAGAGCGTCGGCATGGCCCGTGCCGCCCTCGACGCCGCGGTGGCCTATGCCCACGAACGCGAGACCTTCGGCAAACCGATCTTCGAGCATCAGGCGGTGGCCTTCAGGCTGGCCGACATGGCAACCCGGATCGAGGCCGCCCGCCAGCTGGTATGGCACGCAGCCAGCCTCAAGGACGCCGGCCAGCCCTGCCTGAAGGAAGCCTCGATGGCGAAGCTGTTCGCATCCGAGATTGCCGAGCGGGTGTGCTCCGACGCCATCCAGATCCACGGCGGCTACGGCTACGTTTCCGACTTCCCGGTCGAGCGCATCTACCGCGACGTGCGGGTGTGCCAGATCTACGAAGGCGCCAGCGACATCCAGCGGTTGGTGATCGCCCGGGCGCTGGCGGCGTGAGCGGGCGCAGCGGACCGCTCGAAGGCCTGCGTGTCCTGGAATTCGCCGGCCTCGGGCCGGGTCCGTTCTGCGCAATGTTGCTGGCCGATCTCGGCGCCGAGGTGGTGTGTGTCGACCGCCCCGGCAAAGGCGCCGCGGCCGGCCTGTTCGAGCCGAGCAAGAACATCCTCAACCGGGGCCGGCGCAGCGTCGCCCTCGACCTCAAGTCCGAGGCCGGCCGAAACACCGCGCTGGCATTGTCGGGCCGCGCCGACGCGCTGATCGAGGGCTTTCGCCCCGGCGTCATGGAGCGCCTCGGTCTCGGTCCCGATGTCTGCCTCGAACGCAACCCGCGACTGGTCTATGGCCGCATGACCGGCTGGGGCCAGCACGGCCCCTATCGCGACAGTGCCGGCCACGACATCAACTACCTGGCGATCTCCGGCGCCCTGCACGCAATCGGCCGGCGGGATTCGGGCCCGGTGCCGCCGCTCAACCTGATCGCGGACTTCGGCGGCGGCGGCATGCTGCTGGCGGTCGGCCTGCTGGCGGCGATGCTGGAGGCCCGCGCCTCCGGTCACGGACAGGTGGTCGATGCGGCCATGACCGACGGCAGCGCCCTGCTGATGGCGATGACCTATTCGCTGAAGGCGATGGGCCGCTGGTCGAATCAGCGCCAGAGCAACGTCCTCGACGGCGGCGCACCGTTCTACGACACTTATTGCTGCGCCGATGGCAAGTGGCTGGCGGTGGGTCCGATCGAGCCCCAGTTCCATCAACTGCTGCTGACGACCTGCGGCGTCGAGGCGGTCGACTACGGCGATCAATGGGACGAGTCCGCCTGGCCCCGCCAACGCGCGCTGCTGGCCGCGGCCTTCGCCCGCGAACCGCGCGAGGTATGGTGCCGCCGCTTCGACAGCAGCGACGCCTGCGTGATGCCGGTGCTCGACCTCGACGAGGCACCGGACGATCCCCACAATCGGGCACGCGGCACCTTCGTCGAGCATCACGGCCTGCTGCAACCAGCCGCCGCACCGCGCTTCTCGCGCACGCCGACGAGACCCGGCAGGCCACCCTTTGCCGAGACCGGCACCGACACCGACGCGGTGCTGCGCGACTGGGGCCTCACGGCGCCGGACTGAGCGCGACCGCCCGCTCGCGGGCAAGTGGCGCCACAAGTTACCGATCCTGAATCATCGATCGAGCAAGCATCGATTGTCGCCATGCGGGTTTTCCCGTACAGTCGAAATTGTGCACTGCACTATCCGCGTGCCATTCACGATCAGGAGATCCGAACATGAGCGATCCCGCCAACCGGCCCGAGGCCATTGCCGCCACAAGCGTGCAGGTGTCGAACGAGCTCATCCAGCAGTATGTCGAGCGTGCCCATCAACTTCGCAGCGACATGCTGCACGAATTCTTTTCGGGCCTCTGGCGCAGCGCAAAGCAGACCGCAAGGCGCGTGCTGCATCGCAGCGCCGACGGCCACGGCAGGATCGCGATGTCCTGATCGGGATGGCCCGGCCCGCGCCGCCCGTTGACGCGGGCCACCCGGCCAGATCTGAGCAATTCCGATGTCACCGGTGCCGTCAGCGCGCGTCGCCGGCGCGCGTCGCCGGCGCGCCGGGCGGTGCGACGCTCAGGCGTCGCCCCGGCGCTGCCGTCTCTGCTCGAACAGGCAGATTGCGGCCGCCGACGAGACATTCAGTGATTCCACGACCGGCGCCATCGGGATTCGGATCCTGAGGTCGGCCCGCGCCGCCAGCGCCGGCGTCAGCCCGGCGCCCTCGGCACCGAACAGCCACGCCACGTCGCCCCGCAAATCGCAATCGAACAGGCTGCTGCTGCCCTCACCCGGCAACGTCGCGGCGATCGCGCCGCGATAGCCGTCGAGCACCGAGTCGGGCATCGCCTGCTCGACGATCGACAGCACGAAGTGAGCGCCCATCGCAGCCCTCATCACCTTCGGCGACCAGGCCTGGGCACAGCCCGGCGTCAGCATCGCCTGGCGCAGACCGGCGGCCGCGGCAGTGCGCAGGATCGTCCCGACGTTGCCGGCGTCCTGGATGCCGTCGAGCACCAGCAGGTCGCCATCCACGCTCGGCGTCGCGGGCGCCGGAATGTCGATCAAGGCGACGATGCCGGTCGGCGTATTGACCGGGCTGATCGATTTCATCAGCTCGTCGGCCACCACGTGGCAGCAGCCGGAGACGCGCGCCGCGAGACTGCCGATCTCGTTGCTCGTCAGCGCATCCTCGGCGACCAGCACAGCCTTCAGCGGCACACCGGCGGCCAGCGCCGCAGCGACCAGATGAGGCCCGTCGAGCAGCGTTTCCCCCGTCTTGCGGCACTCGCGCGGCGAGCGGCAGATCGCCCGCGCGCGCTTGATCAGCCCGTTGTCACGCGAGCCGATGCGCTGCATCACCAGGCCAGGCCGAGCGTCGCCGCAGCGATGTTGACGGCCGACAGGCCGAGGTTCAGCGCCACCCGCTGGCGGATGGCATTGAGCGCGCCCGCCCCGCTCGCCCAGTCCTGGCCGGCGACCGCGGCCTGCAGCCGCTGCCAGGGCCCGAACCAGAGATTGACGAACACCGCCACCATCACCAGCCCGATCGCCATCATCAGGTGCCAGGCGGGCGGCGCGTTGCCGAAACCGACCTTGATCAGGGTGCCGAAGCCGCTCGCCAGGATCAGCGCAATGCTGATCCAGACCAGCGCGAAGAAACGCCGGAACACGGCGCACCACAGGGCCAGCCGATCGGCCGGCGACAGCGTGCCCGCCGCGGGTCGAAGGCAGAAATACGCGAAAGCCATGCCGCCGACCCAGGTGATGACGCCGAAGAGGTGCAGAAACAGCGCGATGTTGTGAAAACTCATGGCAACTCCTCGTCGGTCCACAGCGGCGGGTTCTGCAGGATCGCGCGCACCGGGGCGAAGCTGCGGCGGTGGAAATCTCGCACGCCGTGGCGTTTCAGGGCCGCCAGATGGGCGGCCGTGGGATAGCCCTTGTGGGCGGCCAGACCGTATTCGGGAAAACTGGCGTCAAGCGCCACCATGCCGGCGTCGCGCTCCGTCTTGGCCAGGATCGACGCGGCCGAGATCGCCGCCTCGAGGGCATCGCCACCGATCACGGCGCGTGCCTCGCAGGCCAGGGCCGGGCAACGGTTGCCGTCGATCAGGGCCAGTTGCGGCGCCGGCGACAGCGCGGCGACCGCCCGCTGCATGGCCAGCAGGCTGGCGTGCAGGATGTTGAGCCGATCGATCTCGGCGACGCTGGCCTCGGCCACCGCCCACGCCAGCGCCTTTTCGCGGATCTCGGCAGCGAGCCGCTCTCGGCGCCTGGCGCTGAGCTTCTTCGAGTCGGCGAGACCGATGATCGGATTGGCCGGATCGAGAATCACGGCCGCCGCCACCACCGGCCCGCACAACGGCCCACGGCCGGCCTCGTCGACGCCGCAGGTCAGCAACGACCGGCTCATGCCTGCCCTGCCAGATAGGGCAGGATGGCGTCGGCGGCGCGCGCGGCGGTGTCCTGGCGCAGATGCTCGTGCAGTTCGGCAAACAGCTCGGCGAGCCGCTTGCAGGCGTCGGGATCGGCGATCCAGGCATCGAGCGCGTCGGCCAGTGCCTCGGGCGTGGCGTCGTCCTGCAGCAGCTCCGGCACGACGCCGTCGTTGCACAGGATATTGGGCAGGCCGACCCAGGGCAGATAGGCCATGCGCTTCATCAATCGATATTGCCAGCGTCCGATGCGATAGGTGATCACCATCGGCCGCTTCAGCAGCGCCGCCTCCAGGGTCGCGGTGCCGCTCGCGACCAGCACCACGTCGGCCGCCGTCATCGCCTCCCAGGCGTGGCCATGCATCAGCCGGATCGGCAGGTCGCGGGCGCCGGCGGCATCGATCGCTCCGGCGAAGATCTGCATCGTCTCGCGCGTGGCCAGCGGCACCAGGAACTGGGCCTCGGGGTGACGCTCGGCGAGCAGGCGGACGGTGTCGATATACAGATTGCCGAGATTGCGAGCCTCGGACTGGCGGCTGCCGGGCAGCAGCGCGAAGATCAACTGGCCGTCGGGCAGGCCCAGCACCTCGCGCGTAGCTTCCCGATCCGGTGTCATCGGCAACACGTCGGCCAGTGGATGGCCGACATAGCTCACCGGAATGCCGCGACTTTCGTAGAGCGCCGGCTCGAACGGGAACAGGCACAGCATGTGGCTGACGCTGCGCGCGATCTTCTCGATGCGGCCGCCCCGCCAGGCCCAGATCGACGGACTGACGAAATGGATGGTGGTCATGCCGGCCTTCTTCAGGCGAGCCTCGAGTCCGAGATTGAAATCAGGCGCATCGACGCCGATGAAGACATCCGGTCGATCCCGCAGGATCATTTTCGCGAGAGAGGATCGGATGCCCGACAGCTCGCGGTAGCGCTTGAGGGCATCGACGTAGCCGTGCACGGCCAGCCGTTCGGCGCTCCAGATCGCGTCGAAGCCCTGGGCCTGCATCTTCGGTCCACCGATGCCGAAGAAGCTGGCGTCCG
>JAGRFY010000209.1 GCA_020445765.1 Rhodocyclaceae bacterium
AGTGCGTGCTCGAGCCCGGCGGCCACGGCGTCCCGTGGTTCTTTCTCGGGATGGGTTCGATGTTTGCGCTGGCGGGTGGGTTGATGGCGAAGTTCTTTCCGCGCATGTTCCCGAAACAATCAGGCTGAAGCATTGCTTCGCACGCTCGGCCGGCGTTCGCCGCCGCTCGCGGTCGTTCGGCGGCAGGAATTCGGGCAATCGGCCTCTCGGCCACGGACTTGCCATTCTGCGAAGTAGGCCACGCCCAGCCGGAACCGCCGCCCGAGCAAATCGCGACAGCGAGGCCCAGCGCTCACACCTGCCCCAGCCACACCTCGACCCGCGCCCCACCGTCGGCCGCCCGCCCGATGCGCAGTTCGCCGCGGTAGGCCAGTGCGATGTCACGCACGATCGCGAGGCCGATGCCGTGGCCCGGCGTCGTCTCGTCGCCGCGCTGGCCGCGGCCGAGCAGGCGCGCCGGGTCGGCGATGCCGGGGCCATCGTCCTCGACGACGAGCAGCAGGCCGCCCTCGCGCCGTTCGGCGATCACGCGCACCGCGCTGCGCGCCCATTTGCAGGCGTTGTCGAGCAGGTTGCCGACGAGTTCCATCGCGTCGCCTTCGTCGATGCGGGCCTGCAGCGTGTCGGCAATACGGTGGTCGAGGGCGAGCCGTCGATCGGCATGGACCTTGGCCATCGTCGCCAGCAGGCGCTCGACCAGGGGCGCCAGCGGCAGCGGCGGCGCACTTTGGCTGGCGCCGGCGGTGGTGGCGCGCTGCAGCTGGTACTGGACGATGTTCTCCATGCGCTCGAGCTGTTGGCCGAGTTCGTCGGGGTCGGCTGCGCCGCCGCTGCGCAGCACCGCCAGCGGCGTCTTGAGGCTGTGGGCGAGATCGCCCAGGGCGCCGCGGTAGCGTTCGAGCTGGGCGCGCTCGCGGCGCAGCACGCGGTCGAGGTTGTCGGCCAGCGGCGCCAGTTCGGCCGGGAAACGGCCGCCCACTTCGGTGGCGTCGCCGGCTTCGATCGCCGCCAGCCGGCGGGCGAGCCGGCGCAGCGGGCCGAGACCCCAGTGCTGCACGGCAATCAGCGCCGCCAGCAGCAGCACGGCCATCACCGCCAGCGCGCTCCACAGGCTCTGGCGGTAGGCGCGGACTTCGGCCTCGCGGGCGGCGAGCGGCGCGGCGACGCTGAAGCTGAGCGCCCGCGGCGTGTCGCCCACGGCCCAGCGCACGCCCTGGCTGACGACCCGATAGGCGCGACCATCGGTGGCGGTCTGCACGTCGTTGCGGCGTTCGGCGGGGGCCAGGCCGCGGGCGAATGGAATCTCAAGCCCCAGGGTCGAGCCGGACGTCCATTGCCGGCTGCCGTCGCCCTCGACGATGGCGGCGTAGAGGCCGGAACCGGGCAGCGCCAAGCGTGCTTCGGGCAAAGGCTCGGGCATCATCAGGCGCCCGTCCGGGGCCACGTCGAGGGCACCCATCAACAGGTAGAGCAAGGCCTCGAGGCGCTCGCCCTGCGCGGCGTCGGCGCTGTCGCGAAAGGCCCGGTCGAGCACCGCGCCGGTCAGCACGACGAAGGCCAGCAGCACCGCCGCCGACACCCCCAGCAACCGGGCGCGCAGCGACAGGCTGCGGCCGGACTCAGCCATCGGCCGGCGCGAAGCGGTAGCCGCGCCCGCGCACGGTCTGGATCGGCGCCCAGCGGCCGGCCGGGTCGAGCTTGCGGCGCAGCCGGCCGATCAGCACTTCGAGCACGTTGCTGTCGCGGTCGTCTTCGTGCGGGTAGAGGTAGTCGCCGAGTTCCTGCTTGGAGACGACCCGCTCCCGGTGGCGGGCGAGGTAGTCGAGCAGCTTGAACTCGAAGGCGGTGAGTTCGACCGCGACGCCGTCGCAGGCCACCTGCTGCCGGTCGAGGTCGAGCCGGTAGGGGCCGAGGGCGAGGGTGGTGGTGGCGGCGCCGGCGGCGCGTCGCCACAGCGCCCGCACGCGGGCCACCAGCTCGGGCATCTCGAAGGGTTTGGTGAGGTAGTCGTCGGCGCCGGCCTCCAGCCCTTCGACCTTGTCCTGCCAGCGGCCGCGGGCGGTCAGCACCAGGATCGGCAGACGCGAGGCCTCGGCCCGCAGGCGGCGGATGACCTCGAGGCCGGAGAGCTTGGGCAGGCCGAGATCGACGATCGCCAGGTCGAACGGGTACTCGCGCGCCAGATACAGGCCCTCCTCGCCGTCGGCCGCCTCGTCGACCACCGCCGCGCCCTCGCCTTCGGACAGCGCCTTGGCCAGCGAGCGGCGCAGCGCGGTTTCGTCCTCGATCAGCAGGATGCGCATGCCGGCCTGCCCGGGCCGCGGTTCGCGCGGCAGCGACGGTGGCGGAGGGCGCGCATGTCAGCGCACCCGGCCGGTCTGGGCGTCGACGATGACGATGCGCACGTCGCCACTGCGGGTCAGCACCTTGACGCGGAACACCTTCCTGCCGTCGCGGTCGGCGCTGTCGACGCTCAGCACCCGGCCGCCGGTCTGCTTCTGCACCTGGGCCGCGGCCTGGTCGCGGTCGATGGCGTGGGCCACCGGCGCGGCGGCCAGCAGCGTCGCGATCAGCAGGGTGCGCAGGATGGAGAGTCGGGACATGGCGCTTCCTCAGTTTTAGCAGGGCAATTGTCGCAGCTTGGGCTCACCAGCGTCGATCGTGATCGCGGCGGTGCTGCCGGTCTTCCCGCCGGTCGCGGCGGTCCAGCTCGACCCAGCGGCCCG
>JAGRFY010000080.1:0-19610 GCA_020445765.1 Rhodocyclaceae bacterium
TTGCTTCGTCTACCCATTACGAACACAAACAAACGAAAATACGAAGACTCGCTCACCAATTGTCGTCATGCGTCAGCGCGTGCGGCCTGATGATGTGTAGCGAGCGCTTAGTCTTGCAGCGTCGGCCCCGAGCGCGTAGGCGAGACGCAGGCGCCACATCAGCACTATCGTGCGGAGGCCGCCGTTGTGGTCCCAGCGACGACCTGAGGTCCGCACTTTCTCGCGCAGGCAGCACGGTCGCTGGATGCGACGCATACGTGTACTGAATTCGATGTCTTCCATCAGCGGCTGTTCGGGAAAGCCTCCGATCTCCTCGAAGACTCGGCGGCGTACGAAGATCGCCTGATCGCCGGTCGCAATTCCGGTTAGCCGCGAACGAATGTTCATTGCCGTCCCGACGAGTGGAAGCAGCCGCGACCTACCGACGATTTGGACGTCGAATCTGCCCCAGCATCGACGCTTGAGCCCGTCCACGACGCGATCGATGGCGCGGTCGGGGAGGCTCGAGTCGGCGTGGAGGAAAAGCAGGTTCTCGGACGATGCTCGTGCCGCGCCTGCGTTCATCTGGCGGGCGCGGCCGCACTCTGCGATCACCAACTGATCGCAGAGTGGCCGACACAGTTCCGGCGTGCCATCCGCACTGCCTCCGTCGACGACGATGACTTCGGCACCGTTCCGACGAAGATGCTGCAAATTTCGGAGGGTGGCGCCGATTGTCGTTGCCTCATCGAGGCAGGGGACGACGATGGAGAGTCGCAGATCAGCCATCGCACAAGGGCATGACCATGCTCTGAAGGGTCCGCAATTGGCGGTCGCGGACGATCACGACGACCGACGTCAGTTGCGGCTGCGCGTCCGGCGGAAGGCGCAACGCCACTTCGGTGCGGAAATCGGCACTTGCCAGCGCTTGATCGGCGATATCGCGGACGACGAAGTCATGGGCCAACCGACGTCCGGCGTTCTCGCCCGCAGCGACTTCGGAAGACAGGCTGTTTTCGGTGAGGGCGACCGTCAAGCTGGCCGGGTGCGATGCCTGGCCCCCACCGGCAAGCCCTAGTTTGATCACCCGATCGGGCGCAAGTGAGGTCAGCGTCGCTTCGAGGCTCAGTTGAGGCTTGAGGTTGGTGGCAGGTCGAGTTCCATTGCGCCACGCCGTGTATTCGCGACCATCGACGAATACCTGGGGGGTGTACCGGATACGCCCACCTGACGCCGCCACGTGTCGCTGGTGTCGCCTGCCATGGGCTGGATCGGCGAAGCGGTCTCGCCAGCCGATGTAGTCCCAGTAGTCGACATGATAGGCGAGCACGCTCAGCGGGCTGGATCGCATTTCGCCGGAAAGGCCGGAAAGCCAGCGATCCGCCGGTGGGCATGAGCTGCATCCTTCGGAAGTGAACAATTCGACGACCGGCACCAGATGTTCCGCGCTTTGCATCGTGCATTCGGCCGCCTCGGCTGTCTGGACCGACAGCGCGATCAAGGCTGGGATCAGCAAAGGCCTGCTCATCGCTTTATCTCCTGGAGTCGTTGAGTGACCAGTCGTACGAAAGGAACTCGAGGCGATAGTCGCCAGTTTGGATCGCCATCGCGTCGCTCGGCGACTCCCCAATGACGTCCGCGAACGTCGAGAAGGTGTCGCGGAGAGACTTGAAGCGGCCCGCTCCCGTGGCGAAGTCGTCTTCATACCAGTCGAAGATCTTCGATACCTCGAGTGACTTCGAGCGTGAGTCGTAGCGATTGCGGGTGTGATCGCCGAGGAAGCGCAGCATCGCATCCTCGAGTTGGGTGTCCAGTCGGGAGTCGACATAGGCTTCGGGTCGGAGCATCGGACAACCGACGGAGGCACATACCACCGCAAAATGGATGCGTGGTTCGTCGAACTGACCCGGCGCACGTATCAAGCCATGCTCGATATCGTCGAGGCTCCGCTGCTTGCCAAGCAGTCTGAAGAACTTCTTTTGCCATGGAGAGCTGAACAGGCCGCCGAGGTCCTTGATCGATTCGAGGCCGGGGTAGTTGTTCAGCACCAGATCGACGGTCCATGCATTGTAGGCATTGATCAGGAACGCCAGCCGACGATCCCGGCTCCAGTCCTGGTACTGCGCGGATGAAACCGCCGAAAGCTCGCCGAGATAGGCTGCCAGCACTTCTTGGTCGCGCTTGAAGCCGGCGTAGTCGACTGCCGAAGCGTGGCCGTCAGCGGAGACCCGGACGTGTGCCGAGAGCAAACGGTTCCAGGCTTCGTGCCGATGGTCGAAGGCGAGGGCGGACGTTGCCGTCACGCACAGCAGGATCGACAGCAGTACTTTCATGCCGCTGCCTTGCCGCGGCGCCAATCATGGAAGCGTGCGACCCAGCGCAGCAGCCGTTCGGGCGCGTGAGCGCGCCTCCAATTGCCGGCCACGTACTTGTTGGCCTCGGCCATGGTCGGGTAGATGTGGATCGTGCCGAGGATCTTGTTGAGGCCGATGCGATGTTTCATCGCCAGGACGAATTCGGCGATCAATTCTCCGGCGTTCTGTCCGACGATCGTGACCCCGAGGATCCGGTCCTTGCCCGGGACGGTCAGGACCTTGACGAATCCATCTGCGGCGCCGTCTGCGATCGCACGATCGAGATCGTCGATGCCGTAATGCGTTACTTCGTAGGCAATGCCGCGCTCCCTGGCTTCTGCTTCGTTGAGGCCGACTCGGGCGATCTCTGGATCGACAAAGGTTGCCCAAGGCACGACTGAGTAGTCCGCGCGGAACTTGCGCAGTGGATCGAATAGTGCGTTGACCGCCGCATACCATGCCTGATGGGCAGCGGTGTGGGTGAACTGGTACGGCCCGGCGACGTCGCCGGCGGCGTAGACGTTCGGAAAGCGTGTCTGCAGAAACTCGTTGGTGGCGATCGTCTTGCCGGTTTCGATCCCGAGCGCATCGAGTCCGAAGCCCTCGAGCCGGGCGGCGCGACCGACCGCGACCAACACCTGATCGAAACTGAACTCGAACTCCTGGTCGGCCCGCCGTGCAATCAGTACCTGCCCGTCTCCGCGGCGTTCGAAGCGAACCGCCTGGTGGCCTGTCCGGACGTCGATGCCCTCATTCTCGAAGCGACGGGCAATCGTCTCCGAGACTTCCTCGTCCTCGCGCACCATCAGCCGCGGCGCCATCTCGACCAGGGTGACCCGGCTGCCGAGACGGCCGAACGCCTGCGCGAGCTCGCATCCGATCGGGCCGCCGCCGAGTACCAGCAGGCGCCTGGGCAGCGTTCGCAGCGACCAGAGATTGTCCGACGTCAGATAGTCGACTTCCGCCAGACCTGCGATCGGCGGCACGAATGGGCGCGCCCCGGTGGCGATGACGATGGCACGACTGCTGATGCGTCGGACCGCGCCGGATTCGCCGGTGATTTCGACCTCCCAGGGCGAAACCAGCCGGGCATTGCCCTGCACCACGTCGACGCCCAGTGAGCGGTATCGCTCGACGGAATCATGGGGTTCGATGACTCGGATGACATCCTGTATGCGTGCCATCACCGATGCGAAGTCGACCTCGGTTTCGCCCCCGCGGATACCGAACGCGTCTGCGTGGCGATTCTGGGCCGCGAGTTTGGCCGCCCGGATCAGCGCCTTGGAAGGAACGCAGCCAGTGTTGAGGCAGTCGCCACCCATGCGATGTCGTTCGACCAGGGTCACCTTGGCCTTGACGGCGGCCGCGATGTAGGCGGTAACCAGGCCCGCGCTGCCGGCGCCGATCACGATCAGATTGCGATCGAAGGCCTTGGGGCGTTGCCAACCCTCGAACACCTTGCGCGCGCGGACAAGGTCGATGGCCTTGTGCGCCAGCAGCGGAAACAGGCCCAGCAGGGCGAAGGAGGCCAGCACCGAAGGCGACAGGATGCCGGCTGCGCTCTCGATGTTTGCGAGCTGGGTGCCGGCATTGACGTAGACGATCGTGCCCGCCAGCATGCCGAGCTGGCTCACCCAGAAGAAGGTTCGCAGCGGGATCGGCGTCAAGCCCATCGCCAGGTTGATCATGAAGAACGGAAAGGCAGGTACCAGGCGCAATGTGAACAGATAGAACGGTCCGTCCTTTTCGACGCCGCGATTGATCGTGGCGAGCCGTTCGCCGAAGCGGGCCTGGACCGAATCGCGCAACAGGAAACGTGCCGCGAGGAAGGCCAGGCTGGCCCCGATCGTCGACGCGAAGGAGACGATCACGGTGCCCCAGAGCAGACCGAACATCGCTCCCGCGACCAGGGTCAGCACCGCCGCGCCCGGGATCGAAAGCCCGGTGACGGCCACATAGACCGCGAAGAACAGCGCGGATGCGCTGACCGGGTTGGTGTGGGTGATGCCTTCCAATTCGCTCTGACGAGCCTTCAGGTAGTCGAGACTCAGGTACTGGCCGATGTCGAGCGCGAAATAGGCGGCGATCGCTGCGGCCAGGGCGATCAACAGGATCAGCTTGGATTTGCTCACGACAGGGTTCCCTCGAGTGGCTTCGTGTCAACAGACCGCGGGCCGGTCGAGAACCTGACAGGTATGGTGTCATCGCGCGATCGGCTCGGCGGCGTCGAAACCCGGCAATGCGCGCAATTCCGCACACGGGCGGGGCCGACGCGTGGTCGCTCGGTCTGCGCTGGCGCAGGCCGGCCGGGAATCGGCGTCAGCCGAGGCTCTCCATAGAGCCGGACTGCCGCACGCGACGGATCAGCCGCAGATCATCGCGATCATCTCGCTACGGCGTGGAGTGGCACTCTCGAGCAGTGCGTTCAGTTCGTCGCGCCCGGATCCGTGCAGTGCGCTGTCGAGGATCGCCGCCCGCTGATCGGGGCTGGTCGGGTCGAACGGATTCGCCGACTCGGCCGACAGCGTTGCGACGAACAGCAGATCGCCGATATCGGTCGGCGGCCACAGGCCGCCGTACAGGCTGCCGTCCTCCACCGATTCGAGGATTTCCACTGGCAACTCCAGCGCTTCGAGCAGGGCGGCGCCGACCGGCTCGCGCCAGGTCGACACGAAATCGCTGGTCTGTTCCGGATCGGCTGCGAGTTCGGTGAACTCCGAAATGCGTGCGATCAGATAGAACTCACCGACGTTGCGCAGCATGCCGATGAGCATCGCCTTGTCGGCCGGGCACACCTTGAAGTGCTTGGCCAGCGCATGGGAGCGGGTGGCAACGTCGACGGAATGCATCCATAGGGCAGAGGCGGCAGCCTTGAGCTCTTCGCTGCGTAGGTCGTTGGCCAGTTGCTGCGCCGCAACAACGAACGCAAGCGTTCGGATCGGCAGCAGGCCGATGCGCACCACTGCCGGGCCGATCGCGGTGATCGGCTTGCCGCCGGGGTTGAGCAGGGCGGAGTTGGCCATGCCGATCACGCGCGCGGACAGCAAGGGTTCAGCGCGGATCAGATTGGCGATGTCCTGCAGCGAAGCGTCGGGATCGTCCGCACATTCCTTGATTCGTATCGAGGCCTGCAGGAAGGTCGGGAAATTGACCCTGCCCGAAGCCAGTTCGGCACCGATCAACTCGGACAGCGCATTGACCTGCGATTCCAGCGTATCTTGCATAGGAGCATCCATTGTCTGTGGGATGTCGCAGATCCAGTCTAGCCTTTGCGAAGGGCAGGCGCGCGGCGGCGCTCGTCGAGACGGCGATGCAGCGCGACGAACTCCTGGCTCAATTTGTGGCGCGCATCGAGGTGAATCATCGGCATCGCCTGCTCGTGGGACTCCTTGATCTTGACCGACGACGACAGGAAGGGCTCGACCACCGGCAGGCCCTCGTCGATCAGTTCGCCGACGACCTTGCGCGGCAGGCTGGCGCGTGCCTGGAACTGATTGACGATGATGCCCTCGACTTCCAGATCGCGATTGTGGTCGGCGCGGATCTCCTCGACGTTTTCCATCAGCGCGTACAGGGCCCGGCGCGAGAAGTCATCACAGTCGAACGGAATCAGACAGCGGTCGGCAGCAATCAGCGCCGAGCGCGTGTAGAAGTTCAGCGCCGGCGGCGTATCGATCCAGATCGCGTCGAAGTCCTCGTTCAGTTCGTCGAGCGCATCTCGCAATTTGAAGATCTTGTAGCGCGACTCCAGTTTGCTGCTCAGTTCCTCCAGCAGCGGACTGGAAGGCATCACGTGGAGATTGTCGAAGGGCGTACGATGGACGAACTCTTCGGTCGGCAATGGATTCAGCCTGAAGTTCAGCGTCTGGTCGAAGAAGCCCGCCAGGGTCGCCTCGACTTCGTCGGCACGATCGCCGAGCAGATAGCGGGTCGAGTTGCCTTGCGGGTCGAGGTCCACCACCAGCGTGCGGCCTCCGGCGCTGGCGCCGATCGCCGCCAGATTGCAGGTGATCGTCGACTTGCCGACACCACCCTTCTGATTGAATACCACGCGTCTCATCCCTGCCTCCCACGCTGTTTTACCCGATTGTGCCAAAAATGCGGGGATGCGGGCCGGTGGCGGGATTCCCGCCCCCGCTTGGAGTGGGATAGAATCCGTGCCGATCATCCGTCTCCCCCGGCACCGTCTCCCCCGGGTCGTGGGAGGTGCGGCGCCCGATTCGGGTTGCGTGTCGGCGTCGGTCTGCAGCGAACCGGTCGGATTCGGGCCGGGATCTACAATTCCATAAATGGCTGTGGATGACCACGATGGCAATCGTTCAGCGTGGGCGCCATGCTGTACACCGCTGAAAGCGAAGCAGTTCAAAGCGATATACGAGGGAGAGAATGGATCAAGACTTCATTGCCGCAGCACTCGATTACCACCGTTCGCCGACCCGCGGAAAGATCGCGGTGGTGCCGACCAAGGGACTGACCAACCAGCGCGATCTGGCGCTGGCCTATTCGCCCGGCGTCGCGGCGGCCTGCGAGGCCATCGCTGCTGATCCTGGCGACGCCCGGGAGTACACCTCGCGCGGGAACCTGGTCGCGGTCGTCACCAACGGCACCGCAGTGCTCGGTCTGGGCAACATCGGGCCACTCGCTTCCAAGCCGGTGATGGAAGGCAAGGGTTGCCTGTTCAAGAAGTTCGCGAACATCGACGTCTTCGACATCGAACTTGCCGAGAACGACCCGGATAAGCTGATCGACATCATCGCCGCGCTCGAGCCGACGCTGGGCGGCGTCAATCTCGAGGACATCAAGGCGCCGGAGTGTTTCTACATCGAGCAAAAGCTGCGCGAGCGGATGCATATCCCGGTATTTCACGACGATCAGCATGGCACCGCGATCATCTCCGCGGCGGGCCTTCTGAACGGCCTCAAGGTGGTCGGCAAGGACATCGCGAAGGTCAAGCTGGTGTGCTCCGGTGCCGGTGCGGCGGCGATCGCCTGCCTCGACCTGATGGTCAGCCTCGGCATGAACCGGGAAAACATCTACGTCTGCGATTCGCGTGGCGTGATCTATGTCGGTCGTGACGAGCGCATGGAGGCCAACAAGGCACGCTACGCTCAGCGCACCGATTCGCGCACCCTGTCGGACTGCATCGAGGGCGCCGATGTCTTCCTCGGGCTGTCGACGGCCGGCGTGCTGAAGCCCGAGATGGTCCAGAAGATGGCCGAAAATCCGCTGATCTTCGCGCTCGCCAACCCGACGCCCGAGATCATGCCCGAGCTCGCCAAGGAGGTGCGTCCGGATTCGATCATCGCGACTGGTCGCTCGGACTACCCGAACCAGGTCAACAACGTGCTGTGTTTCCCGTTCATCTTCCGTGGTGCGCTCGACGTCGGCGCGACCAAGATCACCGAGGAGATGAAACTCGCCTGCGTCAAGGCGATCGCGGAACTGGCAGAAGCCGAACAGTCGGACGTCGTCGCCAGTGCCTACGCCGGTGCCGACCTTCGATTTGGCCCCGACTACATCATTCCGAAGCCGTTCGATCCGCGTCTGATCGTCAAGATCGCCCCCGCGGTGGCCAAGGCGGCGATGGATTCTGGCGTCGCGACCCACCCGATCGAAGACTTCAAGGCTTACGCCGCCAGCCTGACCGATTTCGTCTACGCCTCCGGCATCATCATGAAGCCGGTGTTCTCGCGCGCGCAGCAGGTACCGATCGAGCAGAAGCGCGTCATCTATTCCGAAGGCGAGGACGATCGCGTGCTGCACGCGGTGCGAGTCGTGGTCGACGAGGACCTGGCGCGGCCGATCCTGGTCGGCAGACCGGCCGTGATCGAGCGCAGGATCGAGAAGATCGGCCTCGACCTGGTTCCGGGTCGCGACTTCGACGTGGTGAACGTCGAAGACGACCCCCGCTATCGCGAGTTGTGGACCGAATACCATCGCAACAAATGGCGTGACGGCGTGACGGCGGATATCGCCCGCGCCAAGTTGCGGCGCGACACCACGCTGATCGGCTGCATGTTGCTCGAGCGAGGCGACGCCGACGCCCTGGTGTGCGGCACCTTCGGCACTTACGACTACCACCTGCGGCAGGTCGAGGACGTCGTCGGCCTGGCTCGCGGCGCAAGACGCTTCGCAGCGATGAGCATCCTGTTGCTGCCGCAGCGGGTGCTGGCGATTACCGACACCTACGTAAACGAGAATCCGGACGCCGAGGAGATCGCCGACATTGCGATCATGGCGGCGGACGAGCTCAAGCGATTCGGTATCGAACCGCGCATCGCCCTGCTGTCCCATTCGAACTTCGGCAGTTCCAAGTCGGCGTCTGCACGCAAGATGCAGGAAGCCCGCAATCGGATCAATGCGCTGCGGCCGGATCTGGAGTGCGACGGCGAAATGCATGCAGATTACGCCTTGATGCCGGAGGCCCGCCGCGCGGTCAATCCGGAGGCGACTCTGAGCGGGGAGGCGAATCTGCTGGTGATGCCGAACATCGACGCCGCGAATATCGCGTTCAATCTGTGCAAGGCAGCCAACAGCGACGGCGTCACGGTCGGGCCGATCCTGCTCGGCGCCGGCAAGTCGGTACATGTGCTGACGCCCTCCGCGACCGTCCGTCGCCTCGTCAATATCACTGCGCTGGCGGTCGTCGACGCGGCTGCGGAGCGACTCGCCGAGGGCGGCTGAGCCACGGCTGCCGGCGGTGGGCGGGAGCTTTCCCGCCCACCGCCGGCAGCGTCGAGCGGAGGGCGCCGTCGCGGCGGGCTAGAATGACGTCAGCGACCGGCGCTCCGGCGGGTCGCATCGACACGTGGGGGAGGTTGTGATGGCCAGGCTGATTCGATTCCACGAAACCGGAGGCCCGGAAGTATTGCGCTTCGAAAGCGCCGAGATCGGCCCGCCTGGTGTCGGTGAAGTGAGGATCCGGCAACAGGCCGTCGGCCTCAATTACATTGATACCTACCATCGCTGTGGCCTGTATCCGGTGCCCCTGCCGTCGGGCATCGGGCTGGAAGGTGCCGGTACCGTGGAAGCCGTCGGCGAATCGGTCGACGGGCTGGCGATTGGCGATCGCGTGGCCTATGCCGGCGGGCCGATCGGCGCATATGCCGATGTGCGCAATGTTCCGGCGGATCGCCTGCTGCGACTGCCCGACGCGATCGGCTTCGAAACTGCTGCGGCGATGATGCTCCAGGGCTTGACCGCCCAGTATCTGCTGAGACGCACCTACCGGGTCCAGGCCGGCGATCCGATCCTGATTCATGCTGCTGCGGGTGGCGTCGGTCTGATCGTCTGTCAATGGGCCAAGGCACTCGGAGCAACCGTGATCGGAACCGTCGGTTCGCCGCAAAAGGCCGAACTTGCGCGAGCCCACGGCTGCGACCACCCGATCGACTACACGCGGGAGAACTTCGCCGAACGGGTGCGCGAGATCACCGGCGGCGACGGCGTCCCCGTGGTCTACGATTCGATCGGCAAGGATACCTTCATGGGATCCCTGTCTTGTCTGCGTCCGTTTGGCACGATGGTGCTGTTCGGCGCCGCGTCGGGCCCGGTGCCGCCGTTCGACCTGGGACTGCTGGCCAAGATGGGGTCGTTGTTCGTCACGCGACCGACCCTGTTCACCTACACTGCGGCGCGCAGCGACCTGTGTGCGATGGGCGAAGAATTGTTCGCAGTGGTGGCCGATGGTCGGGTGCGCATCGAGGTCAACCAGCGCTATCCACTGGCCGAAGCGGCGCAGGCGCACCGGGACCTGGAAGGCCGCAGGACGACCGGCTCGACGATCCTGCTGCCCTGAGCGATGGGCTGGTTGGTTTGGGCTGTGGGCCTGATGCTGGCAAGCGCGGTGGCGCTGGCGCAGGCACCGAGCGCGGCCGACATGGCCCGCTTGACCACCGACGTGCGGCGCATCGAGGCCGCATTCGTCGACCAGGTGGCTGGGATTGCAGGCGTGCCTGCGGCCCGTATCCGCCAATTGCTGCCGTCAGAGCCACGCATCGCCGAACGCGGACCGTGGCTGGCACAGGCGATCTCCAAGGAAATCAGGCCGCTCAGCGAAAGCGAAGTGCGCGCGGTTCTTGCCGCCGATCGCGAGCGTAAGAATGCGTTGGCCGCGAGCCGGCGGCGCTGAGGCCAGCGCCAGCCCCCTCAGGCAGCGTCGTGGAATTCGCGGATTCGGTTGCGGCCGTTGCGCTTGGCCTGCATCAGCGCCTCGTCGGCGTGCTCCAGCACGGTGGCCACAGTCGCGCCGGGGCGGATCGGCGCAAACCCGATGCTGACCGTGACCTGCCCGACCTGAGGAAACGGATGGGCCGCGACCCGCTCACGAAAGCGATCCAGCACCCGCGACACATCCACATTGCCCGCACGGCGCAACACTGCAACGAACTCGCCACCGTCGAAGCGGAACAACTTGTCGCGATGGCGGAACGACTCGCGCATCAGATTCGCCAGCAGGGCCAGCACCTCGTCGCCATAGAGGTGGCCGTAGCGCTCGTTGATGCGCTTGATTCGGTCGACATCGATGACGGCGATCCAGTGCGGGGCCGCGACCTGATCCGCCTCTCGGCGCTCGTCGCTGGCCGGTACCGACGGGTCGGCGTTGGCGCCGAGGTGCATCAGCAGCTTGCCGACCTGGAAGTCGAAGGTCCGCCGATTGAGAAGCCCCGTCAGCGTGTCACGCTCGCTGTATTCGAGCAGACTGAGGTAGTTCCGGTACAGGCTGACGAAGCCCTCCGTCTGTTCGAGCTCGGAACTCGTCAGCAGGCGGGGCATCACGATCTCGACGACGGCAGCGATCTTGCCGTCAAAGGCGACCGGAACGCAGTGGATCAGGCGAGCGTCGCCGTCCCGTTCTATCGCCACCGCCTGTTCGTCGCAGACACATGCCTCCATTTCCGCGCGCGCCTCGAGCGGAAGTGCGACTTCGGGTGATTCGAAATCGGTGTCGCGACAGGAAATTCCGTCCGGACTCAGCCGCGTACTGCGTTCGAGGAGCAGCCGGGTGCCGGCCGGCTGGAGCTGGAAGATGCTGATCTCCTTCGTTCCGAGCGTCATCGACAGCGCAGACACGAGCGCGATCTCGAGCATGGAGCGGTCGCTGTAGTGGGGCGGTGCGTCCCCGCTTTGCAGGACATGGATCATTGGGAGTCGGGACTTGCGGCAGACCTCGAATCCCAGATTCTAGCGGCTCGGCGGCGCTTCGTCGCCTCTGTTCGATTCGATTGACATCGAAGCGTCGTCTTGCATCGTGCGACGACCGCGCTTGCACCGCTAAACTGACGTTTTGCCGCTTGGGGGGAACGACATCGAACGGATGCTTCAATTGCTGAGGCGCACAGGCGGTCGCGAGGCGGATGCGCCAGTGACCCGATGGCTGGTGGCGGTCAATCTGTTGGCCTTCCTCGCCCTGGCTGTCAGTGCCGGTAGCGCCATTCAGATTCCGTCTGCGTCCCTGATCACATGGGGGGGCAACGACGGTAGCCTGACCCTGACCGGCGAGCCCTGGCGCCTGTTGAGCTCGGTGTTTCTTCACGGCGGCCTGCTGCATGTCGGACTCAACATGCTGGCGCTCTATCAGGCCGGCCAGCTGGTCGAACGGATGTATCGGCCTGGGCGTTTTCTGGCGATCTATCTCGGTGCCGGCACGCTTGCCAGCTTGGTCAGCGTCTGGTGGCGCCAGGACGTCGTGAGCATCGGCGCATCCGGCGCGATCTTCGGCGTGTTCGGTGCACTGCTGTCCTATCTTGCGGTCCATCGACACCGACTCGAGCCGGCGATGTACCGGCGCTTGCGCACGATGACGCTGAGTTTTGTCGGCTACTCGCTGCTGCTGGGCTTCGCCATCCCCGGCGTCGACAACGCGGCCCACGTGGGAGGCCTGCTGGCCGGGCTTGTACTCGGCTGGCTCGGATGTCAATGGCCCGGCCGCAAGGCGATTGTGGCGGGTGGCCTCGCGGTGGTTCTGATGGTGGCGCTGGTGCTGTGGTCTGCGACCGAGCCGCCGAGCATGCCATGGCGGACGCGGCACGAATTCTCGGCTCTTCAGCCGTTGCTCGCTGCACGCCAGCAGGAAGTCATGGAGGCGCTGGCCGAGGGGCGGCTCGGGCGCGAAGAGGCGGGCGCGATCATCGATGGTGAGCTCAAGATCAATTGGGATCAGCTGATCGATCGCCTGCGACAACAGGCGGCTGTCGGTGATTCGGAGGCAGAGCGCCTGCTGGAGTATGCGCAATTGGAACGCTCGGCGCTCGAGGCGTTGGCGCTGGGACTCAAGACCGGACACGCGGGTTGGGTAACGACTGCTGCGACGCTTCGCGTGGAGGCCAACCGGGCGCTTCAGTCCTACCTCGATTCGTTGCCCGAGAGCGAGCGTGCGCCTGCCCGCTGAATCGAATCCGTGCCGTCTGAAGACGGTAGCGATCCGCCGGAGTGACTCGGGAAATGGGATAGAATCCACTAATCGGGCCAGACGGCCAATCAGTCTATGCTAATATAGATCGTCATCAGGGGGGCCAAATGAATTTCGAACGTGCGCGATTCAATATGGTGGAGCAGCAGGTACGCCCATGGGACGTCCTCGACTTCGACGTGTTGGACCTGTTGATGGAAGTCCGGCGCGAGGAGTACGTGCCGCCCGCCTACAAGGCGCTGGCGCTGTCGGAAGCCGAGATTCCCCTCGGTCATGGCGCCACGATGCTGAAGCCCGTGATCGAGGGCAAGGTCCTGCAGGCACTGAAACCCCGTCGCAACGACCAGGTGCTCGAGATCGGCGCCGGTTCGGGCTATTTTGCGGCGCTGCTGGCGGCCCGCGTGGAATGGGTGAGAAGCATCGAGATCGAGCCCGATCTGGTGCGCTTTGCCACCGAAAACCTCAAGCGCAACGGCGTCGAGAACGTGGTTGTCGAGGAAGGCGACGGTGCGCTCGGATGGCCCAACAAGGCGCCCTATGATCTGATCGTCGTGTCCGGTGGCCTGCCGGTGCTGCCGCACGCGCTGCTCGAGCAACTGAGGGTCGGCGGCCGTCTGTTCGCCTTCGTGGGCGATGCGCCTCTGATGAGCGCGCGTCTGGTGACCTGCACCGACGCGGGCGAGTATCGCAGCGAAGACCTGTTCGAGACGCTGGTTCCGCAACTGAAGAACGCGCCGCAACGCGACAGTTTCGAATTCTGAGACGACGTACATGCGACAACTGAGGCCGGGCGAACTCAAGGCGTGGCTGGACGACGACAAGCGCCGGCCGCCCGTCTTGCTGGACGTGCGGGAAACGAACGAATTCGAGTACTGCCGCATCGATGGATCGGTCCTGATGCCGATGGGAACCGTGCCGGCCAGGATGGCGGAACTCGACGCGGCCGCGCCGACCGTCGTCATTTGCCACCATGGCGGGAGAAGCATGCAGGTGGCGATGTTCCTGGAGCGACAGGGCTTCGCGGACGTGATCAATCTTGCCGGCGGTGTCGCGGCCTGGGCCGGCGAAGTCGATCCGGCGATGCCTACCTATTGAGAGGCGGAGGTCGTGGGTTGTGTCGGGCCGGTCACCGGCCCGTTTTCGTTGGGGGCGGCGGTCCGGCGTCGCCAGGCAAAGGCGGAGACAAGGATGAAGACATTGCTGGCCGGAGCCGTTGCCAGCCTGCTGGTTTCCAGTGCGGGCGCAATGGATCTGCTCGAGGTGTATCAGGAATCGCTCGCCAACGACGCCGTCTATGCGGCTGCGCGAGCCCAGGCCGAAGCCGGTCGAGAGGGCGTCGTGCAGGCGCGGGCCGGCCTGCTGCCGAACGTCGGAGTTTCGGGCAATACCACCTGGAACGAGAACACCTTTTCCGGCGTCGATCGCAACTACAACAGCAACGGCTACGGCGCGCAGCTCACCCAGCCATTGTTCCGCTGGCAGAACTGGGTCCAGTACCAGCAGGGAAGACTACAGCTCGGCGTCACTGAGGCACAGTTGCTCAATGCACGTCAGGATCTTGCCCTCCGAGTTTCCCAGGCCTATTTCGACGTGCTCAAGGCCCAGGACGTGCTGCTGGCGGTGGAGTCCCTCAAGCAGGCCGCGAGCGAGCAGTTGGCTCTGTCGAAGAAGAGCTTCGAGGTCGGGACCGTGACGATCACCGACGTGCACGAAGCACAGTCTCGCTTCGATCTCGCCAATGCACAGCAACTGGCTGCCGCCAACGACCTCGAAGTGCGCAGACAGGCGCTGACCCAGTTGATCGGGCGACCGGCCGGGGATCTCGCACCGTTGCGTGAGGGGGCCGAGATCGAGGCGCCGCAGCCGGGCGACATCGGCAGCTGGGTCGGTGCCGCCGAACAGAATGCCTACGGCGTGCAGATCCAGCGGCTGGCGGCCGAGATCGCCGACCGCGAGGTCGATCGCAATCGTGCGGCCCACCTGCCGACGGTCGACGTGGTCGCGCGCTACAGCAAGGCGAACACCGGCTTCTCGACCACGACTGGGGCGGCGGCCGAATCGACCAGTCGCAGCATCGGTCTCGAGCTGGCGATGCCGCTATATGCCGGTGGCGCCCTGTGGTCGCGCGATCGCGAAGCGGCGGCGCTCAAGCTTCGCGCCGATTCGGACCTGGAAGCCGCTCGCCGTTCCGCAGCGCTGGCGGCACGCCAGGCCTATCTCGGCGTTACCAGCGGCATGGCGCAGATCAGCGCGCTCGAGGCGGCGCGGGTTTCGTCGCGTTCGGCGCTGGAGGCCAACCGCCTGGGCTACGAGGTCGGCGTGCGGATCAACATCGACGTGCTCAACGCGCAATCGCAGTTGTCTGACGCAGAGCAGCGGCTGGCCGCCGCGCGGTATGACACGCTGGTCGCCCAGTTGCAGCTGGAGGCGGCGGCCGGTTCACTCGACGAAGACGACATCCGTCGCGTCAACGGCCTGCTCAAGCACTGAACGACCGGCAGCGCCTCAAAGTACGACGGACCCTTGCTGCGCAGGTCGAGACTGCCGATACTCGGATCATCGGGTCGTATGTCGACCGTAATATGCTGCAGACATCTTGGGGGTGACGCGTGCCTGTCGACCACGAACGCAGAAGGTTCTGGAGAGCGGTATTTCATGCGCCGGCTAGCATTGCCAGCGAAGGGCGGCATCACCACGTCGATGTAATCGATCTCTCGCTCAAGGGGGCGCTGGTCGAGTTTCCGGTGCTCGGCGTTGCCAGCCGAGGGCAATCCGCCGAGTTGAGCCTGCCGCTCGCCGACGACGCGCGCATCGCGATGCAGATGCGGGTCGTCCACGTCGAAGGCAAGCGGGTTGGACTGCGCTGCGAACACATTGATCTCGACAGCATCACCCATCTGCGCAAGCTGGTGGAAATGAACTGCGGCGACAGCGCCCAGTTGGAGCGCGAACTGGCCAATCTCTGCGCCTGATCACACGCTGCCGACGACGGCCGCGTCGAGCACCTCCAGGGTTCGTGCGGTGGCGCCGCGATGGCGCGCCGCGAACTGGCGCCCCGCCGACGACATCGCCTCGCGCCGGCGCGTGTCCTCGAGCAGTTCCGCGGCGGCGGCAAATCCGGCCTCCAGGTTCGCCGCCCGCAATGCTGCGCCCGACTCGATCGCGAGGCGTGTGATCTCGTCGAAATTGAAAGTGTGGGGTCCGGTGATCACCGGCGTGCCGACGGCGCAGGCCTCGATCAGATTCTGCCCGCCGAGCGGTTTCCAGCTGCCACCGATCAGCGCCACCTGCGCGATGGAATAGTACGCGAACATCTCGCCCATCGAGTCGCCGAGCCAGACGCGCGTCTGCGGCGATACCGGCTGATCGGCACTGCGCCGCTGCAGTTGGACATCCCTGGCGTCGGCCAGCGCTGCGACGGCATCAAAGCGCTGGGGATGGCGCGGAACCAGGACCAACAGGTCGTCGGGCGTGGAGCGGCGGAGAAAGGCGTCGATCATGCCGACTTCTTCGCCGTCGCGGGTGCTGGCCGCGAGAATCACCCGTCGCAAGCCGACCAACCGCTGGAAGTGGGCGGCCAGCGATGCGGTGGTGTCCGGCACCTGGACATCGAACTTGACGCTGCCGGTAATCCGGGCCGGCGGTGCACCGAGCCCTTCGAGTCGTCTTGCGTCGTCGTCGGACTGCGCTGCGACGGCATCGAGACAGCCAAAGGTCTCGCGTGCGAAGGCGCCGAGGGCCCCATATCTCGCCGCTGACTTCGGGGATAGGCGTGCATTGGCCAGCACCATCGGGACGCCCGCGAGCTTGGCCTGGTGGAGCAGGTTGGGCCAGATCTCGGTCTCCATCAACAGGCCCGCGCGCGGGCGAAAGCGCCGCAGGAATCCCGCCGCCAGCCATGGCAGGTCGTAGGGGAGGTAGGCGATCCGAACTCGTGCCGGCAGCGCGCCGAACAGTTCCTGAGCAGTCTTGCGACCGGTCGGTGTCATCTGCGTCAGCAAGACGCGGGCAGTCTCGTCGCGGGCGAGCAGCGCGCGCACGATTGGCTCCGAAGCTCGAATCTCGCCGACCGAGACGGCGTGTATCCACCACGTGTCCCGGAATCCCGCGGCATCTCGGTAGCGGCCCAGTCGCTCGGCAAGATCTGCACGATAGCCCGGTTCCAGTCGGCTGCGCCAGAAAAGCCGCAGGATTGCGACAGGGAGGACGAAGAGCCACAGCAGGGAATAGAGCGTGCGCCACATGGCTCGGCAGTTTAGCGCGCCTTGCCGCTGGCCACAGGGCCGGCGCGACTTTGCTCTCGGGCAAGTCTGCCCTGGCGGCAGCTCATGCCATAGGAATGTCGCGCCCGAGTCAACCCGTTTGGGGGGCTGGCCTGCCACCTCTTCGACATTATCCTGCAAAAAAAGCAAATAAATCGCAGATCGGAGGGGGCAAGCAATCCGCATTTGCAGTGCATCGGATGACGACGCGCAGTCTCGCGTCGTCGGCACTGTTGTGCCTGTTCCTCCGTGACTTTTTTGGACGTATTGGTCCGCCTCGTGTCGGCCGGGAATCCTCCCGCCGTCGGCGGTCAATGTGAATCGAGTCATCGCGACCGACGTCGGTCCGGGTAAAGGAGGAACTGAATGCCTAGTGAAATCTACGATGTCGGCCTGGATCGCAATCCGGCCAACTACGTTGCGCTTTCCCCGCTGAGCTATCTGGAGCGTTCGGCTCAGGTCTATCCGACCCGGCCGAGCGTGGTTCATGGCGCACGCCGTTTCACCTGGGCCGAAACCTACACACGCTGCCGGCGACTGGCGAGCGCGCTGGCAGCCCGCGGCATCGGACGCGGCGACACTGTGGCGGTCATGTTGTCGAACGTGCCGGCGATGTTCGAGGCCCACTTCGGCGTGCCGATGACCGGCGCCGTGCTCAATACCCTGAACACCCGCCTCGACGCCGAAGCCATAGCCTTCATGCTGGGCCACGGCGAGGCCAAGGTGCTGATCACCGATCCCGAGTTCGCGCCGA
Organism: Rhodocyclaceae bacterium; assembly: GCA_020445765.1. Lineage (GTDB taxonomy): Bacteria > Pseudomonadota > Gammaproteobacteria > Burkholderiales > Rhodocyclaceae > Cognatazoarcus. Next base: position 17,761 of record JAGRFY010000080.1, read on the forward strand.
TCGTCTCGGCCGCACTCGACAGGCTCGAAGGCCCGAAGCCGCTGGTGATCGACGCCCTCGATCCGGAGTTCCCGGGCACCGAGCAGCTCGGTGAGATCGAGTACGAGGCCTTCATCGACGGTGGCGATCCTGAATACGCCTGGCAATTGCCTGCCGACGAGTGGGACGCGATCGCGCTGAATTATACGTCGGGCACCACCGGCAACCCGAAAGGGGTCGTCTATCACCACCGTGGCGCCTACCTGAACGCCGCCTCGAACATCATCAGCTGGGGCATGCCGGCCCACTCGGTCTACCTGTGGACCCTGCCGATGTTCCACTGCAATGGCTGGTGCTTCCCGTGGACGATGGCGGCAAACGCCGGTGTCAACGTCTGCCTGCGCAAGGTCGAGCCGGCGCTGATCTTCGAGCTGATCCGCCAGTACAAGGTCAGCCACATGTGCGGCGCGCCGATCGTCTACGGCATGATGATCAACGCCCCGACCCAGTTGCGCGAAGGCATCGAGCACAAGGTCAGCGGCCTGATCGCCGGTGCCGCGCCCCCGGCCGCGATCATCGAGGGCGCGGAGCGCATGGGCTTCGACATCACCCACGTCTATGGCCTGACCGAGACCTACGGCCCGGCCTCGGTGTGCGCCAAGCACCCGGAATGGGATGACCTGCCGATCGATCAGCGCGCCGAGCGCAATGGTCGCCAAGGGGTCCGTCATCACATGCAGGAGGCAGTCACGGTGCTCGATCCGCTGGACATGAGCGAGGTGCCTGCCGACTCGGAGACGATGGGCGAGATCATGTTCCGCGGCAACATCGTCATGAAGGGCTACCTGAAGAACGAGAAGGCGACGATCGAATCCTTTGCCGGCGGCTGGTTTCATACCGGCGACCTGGCGGTGATGCATCCGGATCGCTACGTCAAGATCAAGGACCGCTCCAAGGACGTGATCATCTCCGGCGGCGAGAACATCTCTTCGTTGGAGGTGGAAGAGGTGCTGTTCCGCCACCCGGCGGTGATGATGGCGGCAGTGGTCGCCAAGCCGGACGAGAAGTGGGGCGAGGTGCCGGCAGCCTACGTCGAGGTCAAGGAAGGCGCGGACGTCACCGCCGAGTCCATCATCGAGCACTGCCGTGCCCACCTGGCCCGCTACAAGGTGCCCAAGCACGTCGAGTTCTGCGTCCTGCCGAAGACCTCGACCGGAAAGATCCAGAAATTCGTGTTGCGCGAGCAGGCCAAGTCTGCCTCGGCCATCGACTGAGGGAGCGGACAATGAAAATTCTGGTGCCTGTCAAGCGGGTGGTCGATTACAACGTCAAGATCCGGGTCAAGGGTGATCAGAGCGGCGTCGAACTGGCCAACGTCAAGATGGCGATGAATCCGTTCGACGAGATCGCGGTCGAGGAAGCCGTCCAGTTGAAGGAGCGCCAGCAGGCGACCGAGGTCGTCGCGGTGTCGTGCGGCGCGGCCGCCTGCCAGGAGACGATCCGCTCGGCGATGGCGATCGGTGCCGACCGCGGCATCCTGGTGACCAGCGAAGGCGAGCTGCAGCCGCTGGCGGTGGCCAAGATCCTGAAGGCCCTGGTCGATCGCGAATCGCCGTCGCTGGTGATCCTCGGCAAGCAGGCGATCGACGACGACGCCAACCAGACCGGGCAGATGCTGGCCGCCCTGCTTGGGTGGCCGCAGGCGACCTTCGCCTCCAAGGTCGAGGTGGGCGAAGGGCAGGTCCGGGTCACGCGCGAGATCGATGGCGGGCTGGAGACGCTCGAGCTGTCGCTGCCGGCGATCGTCACCACCGACCTGCGCCTGAACGAGCCGCGTTACGCGACTTTGCCGAACATCATGAAGGCGAAGA
>JAGRFY010000080.1:19820-20429 GCA_020445765.1 Rhodocyclaceae bacterium
CACGCGCTTGCCGAAATCTGGAGCAAATGATGACGACACTGGTAGTAGCAGAGCATGACAACACGAAACTGAAGGCGGCGACCCGCAACGCGCTGGGTGCCGCCCGCGCGCTCGGCGGCGAGCTGCACGTGCTGGTGGCCGGCAGCCACTGTGGCGCGGTCGCAGAGAGCGCCGCCCGACTCGACGGGGTCGCCAAGGTGGTGGTCGCCGAGCACGCGGTCTATGAGGCACAGAGTGCCGAGAGCGTCTCGGCGCTGGTGGTCGAGCTGGTCAAGCAGGGCGACACCGCCTACACGCACGTGGTCGCACCGGCGACCACCTTCGGCAAGAACTTCTCGCCCCGGGTCGCGGCCCTGCTCGACGTCGCCCAGGTGTCGGACGTGATCGGCATCGAGGACGCCAACACCTTCGTGCGGCCAATCTACGCTGGCAATGCGCTGGCAACGGTGCGCAGCGAGGACGGCATCCAGGTGCTGACGGTTCGCACCACCGCCTTCGAGGCGGTCGGTGACGCCGGCTCGGCGCCGATCGAGCGCATCGCGTTCGAGGCCGACGCTGGCGGCTCGTCGCTGGTCGGGCGCGAACTCACCGTCAGCGCCAGGCCCGAAC
>JAGRFY010000081.1 GCA_020445765.1 Rhodocyclaceae bacterium
TGGGGGACTATACCCTGCATTGTAGCTGAATGTGGGAAAATTTTCCATTGTTATTCGCCGGGCGGAGCAATTCCTCACGCTGAGTCGGCTGCTCCTAACCGATGCCAAGTACACGCCCGGTGATTGCCGAAGCGACGATGCCGACGAAAGCGCCAAGCGCGGCGGCCGTGCTGACGAGTCTGTCGCCCATCGGTCTCTGGCGGGCGAGCGCGCGGGCACCGAACACGACATAGGCGACGAGAAGCACGATCTTGGCCTGAAGCCACGGCATCGACAGCAGGGCGCCACCACTCATCCAGACCATCCCCAGCGCACTTGCCAGCAGGACACTGTCGACGACATGAGGCAATGTACGGACAAGGCCGCGACGCGGCAGGCCACCCGGCCGGAGCAGGTTCACGGCCGCTCTGAGGGCAAATCCGGCGCCACTGGCGATGACGCAGGTGACGTGAATCAGCTTCAGCGTGGAATAGTCCATAATCAGGGCGTCCGGCGCATTGCTGCCGGCGTTGAATGAATGACGTGCGCCAACGTCCGGGTGAAGCAGACTCGATGAAGACCAGCCAGATCGACCTCAAGTTGCTGCTGCCGCGAATCGGCATGTTCTCCCAGCTCGAGTCCGGGCAGATCGACCGCCTGGCACAGCAGTGCCGATACCGCGTGATCGACAAGGGTGAGGTGCTGTTTCAGCGCGGTGACCCGTCGCACGGCTTCTATCATGTCGTCGCCGGACAGGTGAAGCTCGCGCTGTCGTCGCGGGACGGTGGCGAAAAGGTCGTCGAGATCATCGGACCGGGGCACAGCTTTGGCGAGGCTGTGATGTTCCTCGATCGCCCGTACCCGGTCTTCGCCCAGGCGCTGCTGCCGTCGGAGCTGCTGCAGGTCGATCAGGTCGCGGTGTTTGCGCTGCTCGAGGATGACCCCAGCTTCGCACGGGCGATGCTTGCCGGCATGGCCATCCGCCTGCACACGATGGTGCGCGACGTCGAATCCTACAGCATGCGCACGGCCACCCAGCGGGTTGCAAGCTACCTGCTGGAAGAGCTGGATGCGACCCCCGGTGACCGCGAGCTGCGGCTTCCGGCGAGCAAGCAGGTGATTGCCTCGCGGCTGAATCTGACGCCGGAGACCTTTTCGCGCACGCTGCATCTGTTGGTCGAGCAGGGATACATCGCGATGAACGGACGCGACATCGTCGTGCTTGACCGGGGCGGCCTGACGGCGGCCTGACGGGCAGCGCAACAGGCGGCCGATGGTCATGCAGGTGCGGGCACCATGCAGTGATGCGGGCGGTGGCGACGAAGGCCGCCGCATCGCCCTCACGGCCGGTCGCGACGGATCAGGATCCGGAAGGTGCCGTCGGTCAGGACATCGGTCTCGAAGACGTAGCCGTTCTGGTCGAGGAACGAATACAGCGGGCCCGGCTCGCGGTGAATCAACAACACCAGTTCACCGTCCTCCGGCAAGTCGTCGAGGGCGTCGAGGGTCATCTCGAGCGGAGCTGGCGGCATCTGCCCGCGGGCGTCGACCACGCGTTGTTCGGCCATCGTCAGGCACCCACGAACAGTTGCAGGCGCTTGATCAGTTGCTCGCTGTCGCCGATGCGATCGTCGCACATCGGATACAGGATGCCTTCCTCCTTGCGATTGTGTTGTTCCATGAATACGACCAGGGTGTCGCCGACCCCGAAGAAATCCACATCCGAAGCCGCTGCCGCGGCATCGGCCAGGCTGGCGATCAACTGCCGGATCTGCAGGTGTTCCTGGCGCATCACTTCGGTCGGGCCGGCCTGGGTGCCGGTGACGCGTTCGAAGGCCGGGAACAGTTCTTCCTCTTCCGCCTGGAAATGCGCCTCCATCGCCTCTGCGAAGTGCTGGAGCAGCTGCCTGCAGGCGTTCCAGTCCTGCTGGTTCGCGGCCTGCTCCGCGTCGGCGAAGAGGCGGTCACAGTATTCGTGATGCCTCGCCATGATGGGCTTGATGGTGGTCATGGGGCGCGATCTCCTGAAGGGCAGGAGCAGTGTGCAGGAGTCGGCACGGGCGAAAATTGACGGCCCTCAAGATTTTCCGATCGCGCAGCCCGGACTGCGGCCAGTCCGTCGATCGGCCACGTCAATTGCGGGCGGTGCTTGCCGGTGCGCTGCCCGCCAGGGCGCGGCTGAGCATGTATTCGACGGCCGCGCGCACTTCATCGTCGCTGAGGGAAGGGTTGCCCCCTCGGGCCGGCATCAGGCCGCGCTCGCCGCGGTAGCCGGAGATCGCGTGGCCGATCAGCGTCTCGGTACCGGAGGCGACGCGCTGCCGCCAGCTATCGCCATGGTCCAGGCGAGGTGCGCCGGCAATGCCGGGGCCGTGGCAAAGGGCGCAGGTGGCTCTATAGATCGCTGCGCCGACGACGTTCTCGCGTTCCGCAGCGTCCAGACTGCGCGGTGCCGCATGGGCGAGCGAGATCAGGGCAGGATTGATGGCCAACGGCGAGCGGACCGGCTCCGACGCCTCGCGCTGCGCCGGCGACGCTTCGGGTGGCGAGCAGCCATGCGTCGCGAAACTCAGGCCAAGCAGCGCAGCGAGGCTTGCGAGCGAGGTCTTCGGAATGGTCGGTCTCCAGTCTGGACGTCGGGGCCGCAACCCCGACAGGCGGACTGGATTCTAGGGAATGCCACCTTAGGTGACGTTGATTGCTATCAACCTCGACCGGGCGCAAATTGAAAGCAATTATTATTGCTGCAGCGTCTTCGCCGTCTGCTGTGCCTGATCGATCGCGTGCTGGGCTTCCGGCGGCATGTAATTCTCGTCGTGCTTGGCCAGGACCTCGCTGGCGGTGAATACGCCGTCGGTTCCGAGCTTGCCCTGCACGACCGCGCCCTTGCCCTCCTTGAACAGATCCGGCAACGGACCGCTGTAGACGACCGGGATGCTGCGGGCCGTGTCGGTCACCGCGAAACGCACCTCGACACCTTCGCGCTTGATCGAACCGGCCTCGACCATGCCGCCGATGCGGAACGTGCGGCCGGTCGGGGCCTTACCTTCGGCGACTTCGCTCGGGGTATGGAAGAAGACCAGATTCTCGCGGAATGCGGACAGCACGAGGGCCGTCGCGCCGACCAGCAGCAATAGCCCACCGAGGATGAGCGTCATTCGTTTGTGACGGGACTTCATGAACCTTGTACCTCCGGCAGTTTGCGCCCCTGGCCAGCCCGGATCAGTCGGCTGAGCCTGCGCATCGAATGGACTCGCCGCGAGCGCAACAGCACCAGCTCGGCAACGATCAATAGCGCGGTGACTCCGTACGAACCCCAGACGAACTGGGCGGCGCCGCCCATCTCCAAGAAAGCGTTCCAGGATTCCCAGATCAATTTGCTTCCCCCAGCCTTGCCAGTTCGCCCCTGACCCAGTCGGCATGCCGTTCGCGCTCGAGGATCAGCACCCGTACCCGATACAGCGCGACCGCGATGGTATAGGCCCACGCGGCCAAGGCCATCACCAGCATGCCGCTGAGCATGATCGTCGCCATGCTTGGCGCCTTGGTCAGACTAACAGACGCTCCCTGATGCAATGTGTTCCACCATTTGACCGAAAAATAGATGATCGGCACGTTGACCGCACCGACCAGGCACAGGATCGCGCCTGCCTTGTCACGTCGGCGCGGATCGTCGATCGCGGCCACCAGCGCCATGTAGCCGAGGTAGAGGAACAGCAGCAGCAATTGGGACGTAAGCCGCGCATCCCAGACCCAGTAGGCACCCCAGGTCGGACGGCCCCACAGGGCGCCGGTCCACAACGCGACGAAGCAGAACATCGCACCGGTCGGCGCCAGGGCCTGGGCCATCAATGCCGACAATCGGGTATTCATCGCGAGCCCGATGGCCGACCAGAAGGCCATCACCAGGAACACGAACATCGACATCCAGGCCGCGGGGACATGGATGAAGATGATGCGATAGACCTCGCCCTGGACGGCGTCGGTCGGCGCCTTGAAAAAACTGATCCAGAGGCCGATTGCGGTCAGCAGCAGGGCGATCACCGCGAATGCCGGGGCGAGTTTGCCGGCCACCGGGTAGAACGCCTGCGGCGCGGCATAGTGGTACAGGTTGAAGCGCGATTCGGATGTGCTCATCGGATATTTGCCAGCGGGCGGCGTTTTCGGCCCGGTCACGGGAAAGTCGTTCTCATTCGGTGGAAATTCTAAGCGCTGCAGCGCAGGCGATGGGCGACAACGCCAGCGCCCCGAGCACGCCACCGCCGAGAAGCAGCATGTGTGCCGACGCGCCGGTACCGGCCAGATAGGCGTCGACCGAGCCTGCGCCGAAGATCAGTACCGGTACGAAAAGAGGCAGGATCAGCAAGGCCAGCAGGGCGCCGCCGCCCCGCAGTCCGAGGGTCAGCGCGGCGCCGACGGCGCCGATCAACGACAGGATCGGCGTGCCGATCGCCAGTGATGCCGTCAACACCTGAATGGCGCCGCCTTCCAGATCGAACAGCAGCGCCATCAGTGGCGTGATCAGCAGCAGCGGCACCGCGGTGGTCAGCCAGTGCGCAAGCACCTTCGCGAGGATCCACAGCACGGTCGGATCCGGCGACAGCAGCATCTGTTCGAGGGTGCCGTCCTGATGATCCTGTGCAAACAGCCGGTGCAACGACAACAGGCAGCTCAGCAGCGCTGCCACCCACAGCACGCCCGGACCGATCGCGCGCAACTGATTGGGCTCGGCGCCGACGCCGAACGGGAACAGGCAGCCGACGATGACGAAGAATGCGAGCGATATCAGCAGGTCGGCACGACTGCGCCAGGCGAGCAGCATGTCCCGCCGCAGGATTGCGGAAAAGGCACTCACTGTCGCACGCTCCGGGCGCGGATCGGCCGGGCGGCGATGTTCATGGCGCGAACTCCGCCAGATCGAGGGTCGTCACCGGGGTGCGGAAGGCGACCTCCTGGTGGGTGGTGTAGATCACCAGGCCGCCGCGATCGCAGTGTTCGTCGAGGGTTTCGGCCAGATCGCCGACGGCATGGACGTCGAGGGCGGAAAACGGTTCATCGAGAATCCAGACCGGTTTGTCGGTTGCCAGGAACAGCCGCGCCAGTCCGACTCGTCGTCGCTGGCCCGCCGACAGCACCTTGCACGGCAGGTCGAGACGTTCGCCCAGTCCGATGCGTACCAGCGCCTGTACGCACGTGTCGTCGTCGCTGGCCTCATGGCAGGCGATGCGGGCCATCAATGCGAGATTCTCGAGCGGCGTCAGCAACTCGCTGAGGTTGGCAGCATGGCCGAGGTAGAGCACGTCGGCGTGGAAATTTTCGCGATCCTTCAGGATGTCGAGTCCTTTCCACGTGATTCCGCCGTGTTCCGGATGGACCAGAGCACACAGAATGCGCAGCATGCTGGTCTTGCCGATCCCGTTCGGACCGCCGAGCCGCAGCATCTGGCCCGGTTGGAGATCGATGGATACGCCCTGGAACAACAGGCGGTCGCCGCGCATGCAGGCGAGATCGGTGACTTGCAGCATGGGCCGCAACGATAGCCGCGAGCCGCCCGGAATGCAATCTGGTGAAATCCGCACGGTCCACGCCGGGCGCGGACCGTGCGGAATCGGTCGAAGCTCAGTCCGGCTTGGCCGGCGGATGGAACACGTCCGGGGCCGCGCCGCCACGATCGGTGCCGATGTCCTGGTCGACCGCCGGCAGCGAGTGGGCGATGCCCTTGTGGCAGTCGATGCAGGTCTTGCCCTCTTCGAAGCCGGTCTGATGCAGGCGACCCGATCGACGACCCTGGATGGTGTAGTCGAAATAGGCGTAGTTGTGGCAGTTCCGGCATTCACGCGAGTCATTGGCCTTCATCCGACGCCACTCGTTCTGCGCCAGCTGGAGACGCTTCGCATTGAACTTCTCGGGTGTGTCGATCGATCCCAGCAGATGGTGCCAGACTTCATTCGATGCCTTGATCTTGCGGATGATCTTGTGGGTCNNTCCATTCCTTCGGCACGTGGCAGTCCGGACAGGTCGCCCGCACGCCGCTTCGATTGGAGTAGTGGATGGTATTGCGGTACTCCTTGAAGACGTTCTCCTCCATCTCGTGGCACGAGATACAGAAAGCCTCCCGATTGGTCCATTCCATCGCCGTGTTGAAGCCGCCCCAGAAGACGATGCCGGCGACGAAGACGAGGATCACGAGGCCCAGCCCGGCCCCTCGCAGGCGGCGCCAGAGGCCGCCTCCGTTATTGTTCTGGCTCATTGCACTTTCCCCTTATTGAAGCCCTTCGGCCTTCCTGAACGTGTTCTCGACCAGCGGCTTGGCGTCGGTCTGCACGACATGGCACTGGTTGCAGAAGTACCGCCTCGGGGAAATATTGGACAGCTCCTTGCCGTCGCGATCCTTGAAGTGGGTCAAGCTGACCTTGGTCGCGCCGGCTTCGCGGTAGCGCGTCCAGGAATGGCAGTCCATGCACTTGTTGAAATTGGTCGTGATGTTGTAGCCGTCGATCTTGTGCGGAATCAACGGCGGCTGTTGCACGTACTCGCGCGCCGCCGGCGCATGGTCCTTCTCGACCGAATAGTTGCCCGGAGACAGGGCTTCCTGATCAACCGTCCTGCCCCGCAGGCTGCTCACGGCATCGGCTGCCGAAGCGGCCGGCGGAAGTCCGAGCCCGGCCGCCGCCAGCACCGCCAACAAGAGGGTTCTGGTCCTGATTTTCATGACTCGCTCCTATCGATTCGGGTGGTCAATCTGAAAACATCCTTGCTGCATACGTCGATGCATCGGCCGCAATTGGTGCAGTCCCTGTCGAGGATCACCGGATGCGCCTGGCCTGCGCCCTTCAATGCGGGCCGTATCACCTGGGGTTCGGGGCAGACGGCAAAACAGTCCATGCAGTCGTTGCAGGCGCGCCGGCGCGACGCGCTGACGCGCAGCAGCGAGCGCGTGCCGAGCAGGCCGTAGAAGGCGCCCATCGGGCAGATGTGACCGCACCAGCCGCGACTGGCGATCAACAGGTCGTAGATGAAGACGCCGAGCACGATGCCCCACGACAGGCCGAAGCCGAAGATCAGGCCGCGGTGGAACATCGACACCGGGTTGACCCATTCCCACGCCAGCGAGCCGGTGGCGGCGGCAGCGAGGAGCGTGAATGCCAGCAGCCAGTAACGGGTGTATGCGCTCGGCACCTTGCCGCCCTTCAGGCCCAGCCGGCGACGCAGCCAGGCCGCGAGGTCGGTGACGATGTTCATCGGGCAAACCCAGCTGCAGAAGATGCGGCCACCCACGAGCAGATAGAACGCCGTCACGATGCCGGCGCCGAGCAGCGCCTCGGCGTAAGGGGGTTGGCCGGCCGCGACCGACTGCAGCAGCAAGTAGGGGTCGGTCAGCGGAAGAATGTCCAGGGTCAGGCTCGACGACAGGTTGCCCTTGGCGATCCAGATGCCGAACCAGGGTCCAAGCAGGAACAGCGCGAGTATCGAGAATTGCGAGATCCGGCGCAGCAGCAGCCATTTGTGGGCGCGCATCCAGCCCTTGACCTCGATCGCTTCGGCGCCGGGTCGCTCGACGCCGGGGCGGGCCGCGCGCAGGGGGCGGTCGCTGTCGGCGGTGGCGCTCACGGCTTCCATCCAGAGTCGAGACCGCTGCCCGGCGCGCTCGGCTTGTAGTCCGGCGCGACGCGCGTGTCGCCGTAGGGGCGGTCCTCGAGTCCGCGCATCGGCAGTTGGGTCTGTTCGCCGATCAGCGAGCCGCCGGCCTGTTCCTTTTCTTCCCAGCCCTTGCGGTAGTGCTCGGCCGCCTTGCCCTGGGCCAGCTTGTGCGGCAGCACCTTGATCGCGGCCTCGGGCAGGACGCAGGCGTGCTCGCATTTGCCACAGCCGGTGCAGGCATCGGAATGGACGGTCGGCAACATCATCGCGTGGCGGTCGGAGCGTGGGTTGTGCACCAGCTCGAGGGTGATCGCCTTGTCGATCACCGGGCAGACGCGGTAGCAGACGTCGCAGCGCAGACCGAGGAAGTTGAGGCAGGTTTCCTGGTCGATCAATACCGCCAGCCCCATCCGCGCCTGGCCGATGTCGGTCAGCCCGTGGTCGAGGGCGCCGGTCGGGCAGGCGGCGACGCAGGGGATGTCGTCGCACATCTCGCACGGTATCGCGCGCGCATCGAAGTACGGCGTGCCGGTGGCGACGTTGTCACCCAGCTCGGAGAGTCTGAGCGTGTCGAACGGGCAATCGCGCACGCACAGGCCGCAGCGCACGCAGGCCGCCAGGAAGTCGGGTTCGGTCAGCGCCCCCGGCGGCCGCAGCGCGGTCGCGGGTCGCGCCGACGCTTCGCGGGCGACGAGACCGACGCCCATCGACACCAGGCAGGCGCCACCGGCCGCGCCGGCCATCTCCTTGAGAAAGCGGCGGCGTGACTGGGCAGAGCGTTCCGGCGAGGGGCGCTGGGTGGTCATGTCGATGTCTGTCGGTGGGTGGGGCAGCGGTTCCGCCACGAGCGTGCGGCGGAACCGCTGTCATCGGTCGATCAGGCCTTGGTCACCTTGACTGCGCACTTCTTGAAGTCGGTTTCCTTCGAAATCGGGCAGGTGGCGTCTAGCGTGAGCTTGTTCACCAGCCGGCCCTCGTCGAAGAAGGGCACGAAGATCAGGCCGATTGGCGGCTTGTTGCGTCCGCGCGTCTCCAGCGTGGCGATGATCTCACCACGTCGCGAGGCGACCTTGACCTTCATGCCCCGCTGCAGGCTGCGACGGGCCGCGTCGTCCGGATTCATGAAGACCTGGGCTTCGGGTACCGATCGATGCAGCTCCGGCACGCGGCGGGTCATCGATCCGGTGTGCCAGTGTTCGAGCACGCGGCCGGTGCACAGCCACATGTCGAACTCCTGGTCCGGGCTCTCGGCCGGCGGCTCGTAGGGCAGGGCGAAGATCACGGCCCGCTTGTCGGGCTTGCCGTAGAACTCGATGTCGGCTCCGGCCGCGACGTAGGGATCGTAGCCTTCGCGGAAGCGCCACAGCGTCTCCTTGCCGTCCACCACCGGCCAGCGCAGACCGCGGGCCTTGTGGTAGGCGTCGAAATCGGCCAGGTCATGGCCATGGCCGCGACCGAAGCTGGCGTATTCCTCGAACAGGCCCTTCTGCAGGTAGTAGCCCAGTTCGCCCGACTCGTCGTTCATGTAGTCGGTCCACGCGTGGTCGTTGGCTTTTGCCACGTCCGACAGCGGGAACTTGTCGACCTGACCGTTGGCGAACAGCACGTCATACAGGGTCTTGCCCTTGTACTGCGGCGCCTTGGCGATCATGTCGGACGGCCAGGCCTCTTCGACCTTGAAACGCTTGGCGAACTCGACGAACTGCCACAGGTCCGACTTCGCCTCGCCCGGCGGCGCCACCTGCTGCCGCCAGAACTGGGTACGACGTTCGGCGTTGCCGTAGGCGCCTTCCTTCTCGGTCCACATCGCGGTCGGCAGGATCAGGTCGGCCGACAGCGCGGATACGGTCGGGTACGGGTCGGAGACGACGACGAAGGTCTCGGGGTTGCGCCAGCCGGGATAGGTCTCGTCGTTGGTGTTCGGGCCAGCCTGCATGTTGTTGTTGCAGGTGACCCAGTAGCACTTGAGCTTGCCGTCCTTGAGCATCCGGCTCTGCAGCACCGCGTGGTAGCCGACCTTGCCGTTGAGGAAGCCTTCCGGCAGTTTCCAGATCTTCTCGGAGATGGCCCGGTGCTCGGGCTTCGCCACGACCAGATCGGCCGGCAGGCGGTGGGCGAAGGTGCCGACCTCGCGTGCCGTGCCGCAGGCGGAGGGCTGGCCGGTCAGCGAGAACGGTCCGCAGCCCGGCTTCGAGATCTTGCCGGTGAGCAGATGGACGTTGTAGATCATGTTGTTGGCCCAGCTGCCGCGGGTGTGCTGGTTGAAGCCCATGGTCCAGTACGACACCACCTTCTTGCTCGGGTCGGCATACAGCTTGGCCAGGCGTTCGAGTCGCTCGGCCGGTACGCCGGACAGTTCGGCGACCTTCTCGACGGTGTATTCGGAAACGAACTCGGCGTACTCCTCGAAGCTGATCGGTTCCGAACCGCCGGCCTTGGCGGCGTTCTTGGCGGCCTTCTCGCGCGGATCGTCCGGCCGCAGACCGTAGCCGATGTCGGTGTTGCCCTTGCGGAAGTTGGTGTGCTTGGTGACGAACTCGGTATCGACTGCCTTGTTCTGGATGATGTAGTTGGCGATGTAGTTGAGGATCGCCAGGTCGGTCTGCGGCGTGAAGATCATGCCGTTGTCGGCCAATTCGAACGACCGGTGCTCGAAGGTCGACAGCACGTGCACCTCGCAGCCCTTGTGGGTCAGCCGCCGATCGGTCAGGCGCGACCACAGGATCGGGTGCATCTCGGCCATGTTCGAGCCCCACAGCACGAAGGCGTCGGCGTTCTCGAGGTCGTCGTAGCAGCCCATCGGCTCGTCGATGCCGAAGGTGCGTATGAAGCCGGCGACTGCCGATGCCATGCAATGGCGGGCGTTGGGGTCGATGTTGTTGGAGCGGAAGCCGGCCTTCCACAGCTTGGACGCGGCGTAGCCTTCCCACACCGTCCATTGTCCCGAGCCGAACATGCCGACCGACGACACCAGCTCGCCGGAGGCCTTGCCCTCATTGGCTTTCAGGTCCTGGGCCAGGGCGGCCTTCCATTTCTCGGCCATGATGTCGAAGGCCTGATCCCAGCTGACCGGCGTGAACTCGCCGTCCTTCGCGTACTTGCCGTCCTTCATGCGCAGCAACGGCTTGGTCAGGCGATCGTCGCCATACATGATCTTGGACAGGAAGTAGCCCTTGATGCAGTTCAGTCCGCGATTGACCGGGGCGTCCGGGTCCCCCTGGGTGCCGACCACGCGGCCGTTCTGCACACCGACCAGCACCGAACAGCCGGTGCCGCAGAAGCGGCAGGCGGCCTTGTCCCAGCGAACGTCGGTGGCCATCGCATCCGCGGCCTGGGCGACCACGGGGATCGAGATGCCGGCCGTGGTCGCCGCCGCTGCGACCGCGTTGGTCTTGATGAACTCGCGTCGATTCATGCTCATGGTCATGCCTCCTGGGTTTCGAGACCTTCATCGGTGTATTCGTAGGCGAGGGTCAGACTGTGGACCTCCGGCAACCGGCTGACCGCGATCATCGAGTCGGAGAGCGCGTAGCCCTCGCCGTCCTCGACGGTGACGACCGCGATGCCGCGCGCGGGGTCCGCGGCCTGCCATTCGACGCCGTCGATCTCCGCGGCGCCGAGCTTCAGCGGCTCGATATCCTCGGCACGCGCCCGCAAAATCAGGCTGACGATCTTCATGCGCAGCTCTCCGTAGTGGGTTGAAGTTCAATGGCTGTCGCCGGACAGGGTGCAAAGCAGGCGCCGCAGCCGTTGCACGATTCGCCATCGATCTGCGGCAGCCGGACGCCACCGGGCAGCGGACGAAAGGCGATGGCCCGTGGTTCGCACTGGTCGCCGCAGATACGGCACTCGACGCCGCGAAAGGCGAGACAGGATTCGGATATGCGGGCACGCAGCGCGGACTTCACGGTGGTGGCCTGCATCAGCGCGCCGGGTTCGCAGGCGCGCACGCAATCTCCGCACAGCGTGCATTCGCCGCGTTTGAAATCGAGTTCCGCAAGACCGTCCCGAAGCGCGACGATGCCGCTCGGGCAGGCACTGACGCAATCGCCGCAGGCGTTGCACAGGTCAACGAAGTTCGCCTCGGGCAACACGTTCGGAGGGCGTGTCGGCGGCGCGCGCCGGGGGAACTCGGCGCGAAGAAAACGACGACGCTCAGGCTGCACGCGAGCAACTCCCACGGTTGAAGGCATGGGACGGATGGTCCTGCAGGGGGGATCGGCCGTCCTTGACGGGGGTCAAGAGTGACCCCGGACGGCCCGGAGCAATCGGTGGATAAGACCCGATGTTGGGGGCTAATTTGCCCGGATCGGGGCAAATAACCCGAAATGTGGACCTACTGTGGGTGACGCGACTCGATCCGGGCTTCCTGTAGGAGTTCGATGCTGCCGTCGGGCTTGAGGCTTTCGAGGCGCACGGTGAAGCCCCATAGGCGCGCCATATGCTTCATCACCTGATCGACGCTCTTGCCCAGCGGACGGCGCCTGTGTTCATGGTGACGCAGGGTCAGCGACCGATCGCCGCGCAGATCGACATTCCAGACCTGGATGTAGGGCTCCCGGTTGCCAAGGTTGTATTGCTCCGACAGCACTTCGCGAATCCGTCTGAAACCCGAGTCGTCGTGAATTGCCGCCACCCGGAGCTTGCTTTCGCGGTCGTCGTCCTCGATCGAGAACATGCGGAAGTCGCGCATGACCTTGGGCGAGAGGTACTGGGCGACGAAGCTTTCGTCCTTGAAGTTGCGCATCGCGAAGTCGAAGGTTTCAAGCCAGTTGCTGCCGGCGATGTCCGGGAACCACGCCCGATCCTCGTCGGTGGGGTTCTCGCAGATTCGCCGGATGTCCTGCCACATCGCAAAGCCCAGCGCATACGGATTGATGCCGCGGTGCCAGGGTACGTTGTAGGGCGGCTGCATGACGACGTTGGTATGCGACTGCAGGAATTCGAGCATGAAGCTGTCGGCAAGGAAGCCCTCGTCGAACAGCTTGTTCAGCAGCGTGTAGTGCCAGAACGTGGCCCAGCCCTCGTTCATGACCTGGGTCTGGCGCTGCGGGAAGAAGTACTGGGCGACCTTGCGGACGATGCGCACCACCTCGCGCTGCCAGGGTTCCAGCAACGGTGCGTGCTTCTCGATGAAGTAGAGCAGATTCTCCTCGGGCTCCGGCGGGAAGCGCCGTTCCGATTCGGCCGTGGTCCGGGTCTCCTGAAAGGGCAGGGTGCGCCACAACTGGTTGACCTGGCTTTGGAGATACGCTTCGCGTTCCTGCTGGCGCAGCTGTTCCTTGGCCATCGACAGTTTGGCCGGACGCTTGTACCGGTCGACGCCGACGCTCATCAGCGCGTGGCAGGAGTCGAGCAGCAACTCGACCTCCTCTTCACCGTAGCGTTCCTCGCACTGGGCAATGTAGCTTCGGGCGAACAGCAGGTAGTCGATGATCGCGTCGGCGTTCGTCCAGGTGCGGAAGAGGTAGTTGCCCTTGAAGAACGAGTTGTGGCCGTAGGCGGCATGGGCGATCACCAGCGCCTGCATCGTCATCGTGTTCTCTTCCATGAGATAGGCGATGCAGGGGTTGGAGTTGATCACGATCTCGTAGGCCAGTCCCATCTGGCCGCGCTTGTAGCTCTTCTCGGTGGACAGGAAATGCTTGCCGAATGACCAGTGGTTGTAGTTGACCGGCATGCCGACCGAGGCGTAGGCGTCCATCATCTGCTCGGCGGTGATGATCTCCACCTGGTTCGGGTAGGTGTCGAGCCCGAATTCGTCGGCGACGCGGGCGATTTCCTTGTGGTAGGCGTCGATCATTTCGAATGACCACTCGGAATCGGCCGGCAGCGGCTTCTGCGGCATCTCTCGCTTCATGTCAGGCCTCTCTCGCGCCGTGTGCAGCCGCGCTTTCCTCGCCGGCGTGGTACTGCCGAGGGCTGCGCGCGCGCGGCCGGCGGCGTCTACCGCATACCGCATCACACCGGTGGGCATGGGCATTGTTCATATCAGGCTCTTCTTGAACAGCTCACGGAACACCGGATAGATGTCGCCCATGTTCTCGATGCGCTGCATGGCGAAGTTGGCGTGCCCGGCCTGCAGGAGCTCGTATTCGCGCCAGAGGTTCTGCGGTTCGCCCGGCGTGATCTCGATGTACGCGAAATACTGGCAGAAAGGAAGGATCTCCGCATCCAGCAGCTCGCGGCACTGGGGCGAGTCGTTTTCCCAGTTGTCGCCATCCGACGCCTGGGCGCCGTAGATGTTCCAGGCGCCGCTGCCGTAGCGCTCGCGGATGATGTCGCGCATCATCACCAGCGCACTCGACACCACCGTTCCGCCCGACTCCCGCGAGTGGAAGAAGTCTTCCTCGTCCACCTCCTTGGCGATCGTGTGGTGGCGGATGAACACCACCTCGATGCGCTCGTAGGTGCGCAGCAGGAACAGGTAGAGCAGCATGAAGAA
Source organism: Rhodocyclaceae bacterium (assembly GCA_020445765.1). Classification (GTDB taxonomy): domain Bacteria; phylum Pseudomonadota; class Gammaproteobacteria; order Burkholderiales; family Rhodocyclaceae; genus Cognatazoarcus. Next base: position 14,066 of record JAGRFY010000081.1, read on the forward strand.
GCGCTTGGCGGTGGACTTCTTCTCCTCGTCCATCGAACCGGACACGTCCATCACGCAGAACATCACCGCGCTGGTCGTCGGCTTGGGCACCTTGACCCGGTTGTTGTAGCGCAGGTCATAGCTGTCGATGAATGGGATCGCCTCGATACGCGCGCGCAGGCGGGCGATCTTCTCAGCGAGTTCGCGCACCTCGTCGTGGCCCTCGCCCAGCGCCTCGCGCTTCTGTTCGAGTTCCTCCTGCAGTTCGCGAATCTCGGCCCAGTGTGGCGCGCCGAGTGCGAGCCGGCGACCGAGGGCGCCGCGCAGCGAGCGGATGATGTTGATGTTGGCCGGCACGCCGTCGTTGGTGAAGCCGGCGCGATGGCTCTTGTACTCGACCAGCTGCGCGAGCTGGGTGCGTATCAGATTCGGCAGTTCCAGGTCCTCGAAGAAGAGATCCAGGAACTCCTCCCGATTCAGCTGGAAGACGAAGTCGTCTTCGCCTTCGCCTTCATTGCTGGCCGAGCTGCCGCCACCCTGACCGCCGCCAGGCGGCGGGCGGTTGATGCGATCGCCACTCGAGAAACGGTCGTTGCCCGAGAACACGGTTTCCCAGACGCCGCCTTCACCGTGCTGAAAATGCGGCTCGGACAGATCCTTGGACGGGATCGAGATGTTTTCGCCCGAATCCACGTCGCGGATCGAGCGGCCGCCGATCGCGTCGGAGACCGCGCGGCGGATCTGGTGCTTGAAACGACGCATGAAGCGCTGTCGGTTGACGGCGCTCTTCTTCTTGCTGTCGAAGCGGCGGTCGATGATGCGGACCATGCAGCCCTCCCGGCAGTTGTGCGCGATTGGCGGCCCGGATCCAATCCGGGCCTCCCGCTGTCAGGATGCCTTGCGCACCCGCAGATACCACTCGCACAGCAGCCTGACCTGCTTTTCGGTATAGCCCTTCTCGATCATGCGATTGACGAAGTCCTGGTGCTTCTTCTGCTCGTCGGCACTGGCCTTGGTGTTGAAGCTGATCACCGGCAGCAAGTCCTCGGTGTTCGAGAACATCTTCTTCTCGATCACCGAACGCAGCTTCTCGTAGGACGTCCAGCTCGGATTCTTGCCACCGCCCTTGGCACGGGCCCGCAGCACGAAGTTGACCACTTCGTTGCGGAAGTCCTTCGGGTTGCTGATGCCCGCCGGCTTCTCGATCTTCTCGAGTTCGTCGTTCAGCGCGTTGCGGTTGAGCATTTCGCCGGTGTTGGGGTCGCGGAATTCCTGATCCTGAATCCAGAAGTCGGCGTAGGTGACGTAGCGGTCGAAGATGTTCTGGCCGTACTCCGAGTAGCTCTCGAGATAGGCGGTCTGGATCTCCTTGCCGATGAACTCGGCGTAGCGCGGCGCCAGGTATTCCTTGATGAAGGCCAGGAAGCGCGCCTCCGCCTCGGGCGGGAACTGCTCCTGCTCGATCTGCTGCTCGAGCACGTACATCAGGTGCACCGGGTTGGCGGCCACTTCGCGGTGATCGAAGTTGAACACCTTCGACAGCACCTTGAAGGCGAAGCGGGTGGACAGGCCGGTCATGCCTTCATCGACACCGGCGTAGTCGCGGTACTCCTGGTACGACTTGGCCTTGGGATCGGTGTCCTTCAGGTTTTCGCCGTCGTAGACCCGCATCTTCGAGTAGATCGACGAGTTCTCGGGCTCCTTCAGGCGGGACAGGATCGCGAACTGGGCCATCATCTTGAGCGTGTCGGGCGCGCACGGCGCGTCGGACAGCGAGCTGTTCACCAGCAGCTTGTCGTAGATCTTGATCTCGTCGGTCAGGCGCAGGCAGTAGGGCACCTTGACGGTGTAGATGCGGTCGAGGAAGGCCTCGTTGTTCTTGTTGTTCTTGAAAGACACCCACTCGGATTCGTTGGAGTGGGCCATCACGACGCCGTCGAACGGAATCGCGCCGAAGCCTTCGGTGCCCTTGTAGTTTTGCTCCTGGGTTGCGGTCAGCAGCGGGTGCAGCACCTTGATCGGCGCCTTGAACATCTCGACGAACTCGAGCAGGCCGCGGTTGGCCAGGCACAGGCCGCCGGAATAGCTGTAGGCGTCGGGGTCGTCCTGGGAAAACTGCTCGAGTTTGCGGATGTCGATCTTGCCGACCAGCGACGAGATGTCCTGGTTGTTCTCGTCGCCCGGCTCGGTCTTGGCGACGGCCACCTGCCGCAGGACCGAGGGCCGCAGCTTGACCACGCGGAATTTGGTGATGTCGCCGTTGTGCTCGTGCAGCCGCTTGACCGCCCACGGACTCATGATGGTGTTGAGGTAGCGGCGCGGGATGCCGTAGTCGTCCTCGAGCAGGGCGCCGTCCTCTTCCGGGCTGAACAGCCCGAGCGGTGACTCATGCACCGTCGAGCCCTTGATCGCATAGAAGGGCACGTGCTCGATCAGGCTCTTCAGTTTTTCCGCCAGCGACGACTTGCCGCCGCCGACCGGACCCAGCAGATACAGGATCTGTTTCTTTTCCTCCAGACCCTGCGCAGCGTGGCGGAAATAGGACACGATGTGTTCGATGACTTCTTCCATGCCGTAGAAGTCACGGAACGCCGGGTAGAGCTTCAGCACCTTGTTCGAGAAGATGCGTGACAGGCGCGGATCGAGGCGGGTGTCGATCAGTTCGGGTTCACCGATCGCCATCAGCATGCGCTCGGCGGCGGTCGCGTAGGCGGAGGCGTCGCTGCGGCACAGTTCGAGATATTCGTCGATCGACATCTCCTCCTCGCGCTCTGCCTCGAAGCGTGACTGATATGCCGTGAAGATGCTCATTGCTGAACCTCCTGTCTGAATGCTCTGGTGCGAACCGGTCGGCCCGCGTCTCACCCTCGATAACGAATCTAAGTGTGGCACAAGGCGATGCGATCGATAGCAGGATTTGACCCTGCTTTTGCGGGCAGTTCCGCCGCCGGTCGCGGGATGCCCATCGGGGTGCCATGGTAGTGCCCTGTGCGCGTCGGCCGCCACGGTTCGCACCAGAATAGTGCGCCCTTTCAAGTTCAGTGACGTATCTGCGCCGATTGGTTCAATGCTTGGCAAACATCGGGCCAGTTGCCGATATCGATTGGCATGGATGTTGCCACTGTGGCGTGGACGGCAGTTGCTGGCGCCGGCTCGTGCCGAATGGTCAGCCGGGTCGCCGGGGCTGCGTTTCGGGGCTGCACGCCGTGGTTTCGCGACAACCCCGAACCCCGGAACCGAAGGGTGCCTGTGGTAGACTAAAAATTTGCCTTCAACAAGGCGATCGGCCCGTCGATAGGCCCTCGCATCGCCGCCGTCAAGCGTTCATTCAGGGAAGTTCATGGAGACCAATCAGGAAAACCGCAGCTCGCTCGAGCGCCAGATCGAAATGACCGTGCCGGTCGCCGACATCGACAAGGAAGTCGACAGTCGACTCAAGCGCCTGTCGAAGACCGTCAAGATGGCGGGATTCCGCCCGGGCAAGGTGCCGCTCAAGATCGTCGCCCAGACCTACGGACCGCAGGTCCGCTCGGAAGCGGTCACCGCCGCGGTGCAGAAGGCCTTCGGCGACAAGCTGCGCGAAGGCAACTATCGCATCGCCGGTGACCCGCAAATCGAGGCGCGTGAAGGTTCCGACGACGCGTTGGCGTTCTCCGCGACCTTCGAGGTCTATCCCGAGATCACCGTCGGCGACCTCTCGGCACGCGAGATCGAAAAGCCCGAACTGGAAGTCGGCGAGGCCGAGGTCGATCGCACCATCGACGTGCTGCGCAAGCAGCGCACCGGCTATGACGCGGTCGATCGTGCCGCAGCCGACGGCGACCGGGTCACGGTCGATTTCACCGGCCGCAAGGATGGCGAGGTATTCGACGGCGGACAGGCTCAGGACTTTCCGTTCGTGATCGGTGCCGGCGCGATGCTGAAGGATTTCGAAGCGGCCGCGCTCGGCCTCGGTGCCGGCGAGAGCAAGACCTTCGACATGGCGTTTCCGGAGGACTACCACGCCAAGGAACTGGCCGGGCAGACGGTCCAGTTCGAAATCGCCGTCAAGAAGGTCGAGGAGGCCGTGCTGCCACCGCTCGACGAGACCTTCGCGCAGAGCCTGGGGGTCGCCGACGGCAACCTCGAGACGATGCGCAACGAGGTTCGCGCGAATCTCGAGCGCGAAGTGCGGCGGCGGATCCAGGCGCGGGTCAAGGAGCAGGTCATGGACGCGCTGATCGACGTCACGCCGATCGACGTGCCGACCGCTCTGGTCGAAATCGAATCCCGACAGATGGCCGCCAACGCCCGCCGGGACATGGAGGCGCGCGGCATGTCCGCCGACAAGCTGCCGGTCCAGGAATCCTGGTTCACCGAGCAGGCGGCGCGCCGGGTCAAGCTCGGTCTGATCATGGCCGAAGCGGTCAAGGCCAACGAGCTGCACGCCAAGCCGGAGCAGGTGCGTGCCCTGGTCGAGGACTTCGCGCAGAGCTACGAGGATCCCCAGGAAGTGATCAACTGGTACTACGGCAATCCGCAGCAGTTGCAGCAGGCCGAGGCGCTGGTGATCGAGGACAACGTGGTCGAATGGGTGCTGGGCCGGGCCAAGGCGGTGACCAAGCCGGTTGCCTTCGACGAGTTGATGGGCAACGCGGCCTGAGGCCGGAACTGGACGACTGGAAAGGAACATGGACACGAACAAGCTGCAAGGGCAGTCCGACTGGGATCCCCGGGCTCTCGGCCTGGTGCCGATGGTGGTCGAGCAAAGTGGCAGGGGCGAGCGTGCCTACGACATCTACTCGAGGCTGCTGAAGGAGCGTGTCGTGTTCCTGGTCGGGCCGGTCAATGACATCACGGCCAACCTGGTGGTGGCGCAGTTGCTGTTCCTGGAGTCCGAGAATCCGGACAAGGACGTCTACTTCTACATCAACTCCCCGGGCGGATCGGTGACCGCCGGCATGGCGATCTACGACACCATGCAGTTCATCAAGCCGGACGTCAGCACGCTGTGCATCGGCCAGGCCGCCAGCATGGGCGCCTTCCTGCTGGCCGCCGGTGCCGAGGGCAAGCGTTATGCGCTGCCCAATTCGCGCATGATGATCCACCAGCCGCTGGGCGGTTTTCAGGGGCAGGCGTCCGACATCGAGATCCACGCACGCGAGATTCTCGCGTTGCGTCAACGCCTTAACGAAATGCTGGCCAAACACACGGGTCAGCCGATCGAGCGGATCGAAAAGGACACGGATCGGGACAATTTCATGTCCGCAGAAAGCGCCAAGGAGTATGGTTTGATCGACAAGGTGCTGAGCAGCCGCGCCGACGCCGCCTGACAGAGGACTCTGAGATGACTGACAAGAAATCCGGTGACAAGCTTCTGTACTGCTCTTTCTGCGGAAAGAGCCAGCATGAGGTCCGCAAGCTGATTGCCGGTCCCTCGGTCTTCATCTGCGACGAGTGCATCGAGCTGTGCAACGACATCATCCGCGACGAGATCGCCGGCGAGCAGGTCGGCGAAGCCGGCCGCAGTTCGCTGCCGACGCCCAAGGAGATCGCGGCGATCCTCGACCAGTACGTGATCGGCCAGGGCCACGCCAAGCGCATCCTGTCGGTAGCGGTCTACAACCATTACAAGCGTCTGCGCCACATGGGTGGTGCGAAGGAAGAAGTCGAGCTGTCGAAGAGCAACATCCTGCTGATCGGTCCGACCGGTTCGGGCAAGACGCTGCTCGCCCAGACCCTCGCGCGACTGCTCAATGTGCCCTTCGTGATGGCCGACGCGACGACCCTGACCGAAGCCGGCTATGTCGGCGAGGACGTCGAGAACATCATCCAGAAGCTGTTGCAGAAATGCGACTACGAGGTCGAGAAGGCCCAGCAGGGCATCGTCTATATCGACGAGATC
>JAGRFY010000082.1:0-194 GCA_020445765.1 Rhodocyclaceae bacterium
CACTGCCGCCTTTCAGGGAGCCGGCGCCCGCCCGCGGAGGCAGTCCGCGCCCGCGGTCTTCGCAACGCAGCGGCAGCCCCCGGGCGCGGCCGAGGGCCTGTGGCCGCGACTCGACCGGGGCGAAATTCCGACCGACCGTTCAGGCTAGAGGTCGGCCAGGCACTTCACGTGCGCGACCGCACTGCGCCCCAGCG
>JAGRFY010000082.1:345-509 GCA_020445765.1 Rhodocyclaceae bacterium
GATGAACAGCATCTGCGGCTTGTGCCGGCGCAGTGCAGGCAACCAGACGTCCGTGACCGCCTCGCGGAACGCTTCGCCCCGGGTGCCTGCCGGCAAGGGCACGTTGACCATGTTCGGCGCCGGGTTGTCGGTCCCGCTGTACGGGTAGAAGGGATGCTGGAAGA
>JAGRFY010000082.1:539-9662 GCA_020445765.1 Rhodocyclaceae bacterium
TGTCCTCGGTGCCGTTGCCGTGATGAACGTCGAAATCGATCACCGCGACCCGTTCGAGGCCATGGGCCTCGAGCGCGTGCAGCGCCGCGATCGCCACGTTGTTGAAAAAGCAGAACCCCATCGCCTTGGTGCGCTCGGCGTGGTGCCCCGGCGGTCGCACCGCACAGAATGCGTTCTCGACCTGGCCTCCGATCACCAGATCGGTGGCAAGAATGCCGGCACCGGCGGAACGCAGTGCAGCCTTGATGCTGTGCGGGCACATCGCGGTGTCCGGGTCGAGGTGCCGGATGCCGTGCTCGGGCACGCTGGCGATGATCTCGTCCACGTGCTCGCGTGGATGTGCTCTGGCGATCTGGCCCAACTCGGCCTCGGGTGCATCGTGGAACTGCAGGTACAGATCAAGTCCGGCGGCAATCAGCCGATCATTGATGGCAGACAGCCGGTCAGGACATTCGGGATGATGCTCTCCCATGTTGTGCAACCAGCAGTCGCGGTGCGTGATGAACGCGGTGGACGTCACGAAACCCCCTCCCCAGACAACGCGAAACCTTTTCGATTCGACGTTTTCTGACCAAACGCGCAATCCTGCGCAAGCTGGCCGAATATCGTGAGTCCATTATCCACTCAACCCTTCACAACAACAAACAGCGCCATGCAAGACGCCCGGCTCGGCCAGCTCATCGACGCGGCCAATCAGATCATCCTCGGCAAGGACCACCAGATACGGCTGGCCATCGCCTGCCTGCTGGCGCGCGGCCACCTGTTGATCGAGGACGTACCCGGGGTCGGCAAGACCACGCTGGCTCATGCGCTGGCCCGCCTGCTCGGGCTGAAGTTCCAGCGAATCCAGTTCACCAGCGACCTGCTGCCGGCCGACATCCTCGGCGTCTCGATCTACGATCGCGAATCGGGTCGCTTCCGCTTCCATCCAGGACCGGTGTTCGCGCAGTTGATCCTCGCCGACGAGATCAACCGGGCCACGCCGAAGACCCAGAGTGCGCTGCTCGAGGCGATGGAGGAAGGCCAGATCACGGCCGACGGCGACACCCTGCCACTGCCTGAACCCTTCTTCGTGATCGCCACGCAGAATCCGCAGAACCAGATCGGCACCTTCCCGCTGCCCGAAAGCCAGCTCGATCGCTTCCTGATGAGGATCTCGCTCGGCTATCCGAGCAAGGCGGCCGAACGGGCCCTGCTGCTGGGCCAGGACCGGCGCTCGATGCTCGCCGGCCAGTCGCCCAGCATGAGCGACACCGACTTCCGCGACCTGCAGGCGAGGGCCGCCGGCATCCATGTCTCCGATGCGCTCGCCGACTACGTCCAGGCGTTGCTGGCGACCAGCCGCGAGATGGACGTCGCCGGCGGCGGACTGAGCCCACGGGCAGGTCTCGGTCTGCTCAACGCAGCCCGCGCATGGTCGCTGATCGAAGGGCGCGACATGGTCGTACCGGAAGACGTGCAGGCGGTCTTTCCCGCGATCGCCAGCCACCGGCTCCGTCGCCAGGCCGGCGATGGCGAAACCCAGGTTTCGCTGGCCGAGCGCATCCTGCGCGCGGTCGTCGTGGTCTGAGGGCGACGTGACCGCGGCCGGAAACCCGATTCGCCAGCGGCTCGGCGGTCTACTCGATCGCCGTCTGTTCCTCGTACGGCGCAGCGAACCCCTGCCGGCGCGGCTCGGGCACCGCCGCATCTTCGTGCTGCCAACGGCGACCGGCGTGGCATTCGGGCTGACCCTGCTGACGATGCTGCTGGCATCGATGAACTACGTGCTCAGCCTGGGCTACGCCCTGACCTTCCTTCTGGTCGGCGTCGGTCTCGTCAGCCTGCACCAGACCTTCCGCAATCTGATCCACCTGGAACTGCTGTCGGCGCAGCTGGAGCCTGCCCATTGCGGGCAGCCGGCAATGTTGCGCCTGCGCTTCCGCAATCCGTCCGACCATCCCCGGATCGGCCTGCGCCTGCGGCGCGCCGGCGGTGGCGAAGCTCGCTTCACGCTCGATCCCTGCGGCGACACCAGCGTCGTCGTTGCGGTGCCGACGAGCCGCCGGGGTTGGCTCGAATCGGGCCGGCTGGTGCTCGAGACACGCTATCCGCTCGGACTCGTCCGGGGCTGGAGCATCCTGACACCGGAGGCACGCTGCGTTGTCTATCCGGCAGCAGAAGACCCGCCGCGGGCGTTTGCCACGACCATCGCCGCGGGTCAGTCGGAACACGCTGGCAAGCTGGGCGAGGACGATTTTGCGGGCCTTCGCGAATATCACCCCGGCGACGCGCTGCGCCGTGTCGCGTGGAAACTGTCCGCCCGTTGGGACGATCAGCTCTACACCAAGCAGTTCGACGGCGGAAACTCTGAGCAGCTCGAGTTCGACTGGTTCCGGCTACCGCCCGAACTCGACACCGAAGCCCGCCTGTCCCGACTTGCCAGCTGGGTGCTGCAGGCCGATGCGGCGGGCCTCGGTTATGCATTGCGCCTGCCCGACCAGGTCATAGACGTCGGCGTCGGTCCGGGCCACCGCCAGCGTTGCCTGCGCGCACTTGCCCTGTACGGACTCGCGGATGAGCGCGGCTGAGGTCGGCACACCCCTGCGGCCATGGCACGGCCACTGGCTCGCCGCCTGCATCGCGGTCACGTTGCTGCCGTACATCGAACACCTGCCGGCATGGCTCAGCGTCAGTTGCGCGATGTTGCTGATCTGGCGAGTGATCGCCGACCGCGGGCTGACGCCCTTGCCGGGGCGCGCGATGCTATTGGTGGTCGCCGCCGCGATCGTGGCCGGCACCACCATTCAGTACCACTACCTGTTCGGCAAGGACCCGGGGCTTTCGCTGCTCGCCGGTTTCGCCTGTCTGAAGCTGCTCGAAGCGCGCAGCCTGAGGGACGGACGTGCGGCGGTGCTGCTCGGCTTCTTCCTGCAGATGGGTCAGTTCCTCAACGGGCAGGAAATCTCGGTGGCGGCCTTCACCCTGTGTGGCACGCTGCTGGCGGTCGGTGCCTTGCTGGCGATGGAATGGGAGGCGCCGTGGCAGACGGTGATCGCCAGCGCGAGTCGACTGTTGTTCATGGCGGCACCCTTCATGCTCGCGCTGTTCGTGCTGTTTCCACGCATCCCCGGCCCCCTGTGGGGACTTCCGGCCGATGCCTTCTCAGGCCTGACCGGCCTTTCCGAGACGATGAGCCCGGGTAGCATCAGCCGCCTGATCCAGTCCGGCAAGATCGCCTTTCGTGCCGAATTCGACGGCGAGATTCCGCCACCGCGAGACCGCTACTGGCGCGGCCCGGTCCTCAGCGTGTTCGACGGTCGCCGCTGGGAGACGGCTGGCTTCACCACCCTTTCATCCAGCCCGCCGTACGAGGTCACGGGCAAGGCCTATCGCTACCGCCTGACCATAGAGCCCCACAACCAGCACTGGCTGCTGGCGATGGATTTCCCGGCCGCAGACGACCCGCGGACCCGCTATTCATCGGACCTGAGACTGGTTTCGGTGGCTCCACTGCGCAATCGGCAGCGCTACGATCTGGCTGCCTACCCGGCAGCACGTGTCGGACAGCGTGAGTTCACCCACGTCATCCGCCGCAACCTGCACCTGCCTGCAGGCAGCAACCCCAGGACCACTGCGCTCGGCCGCCAGGTCGCCGAACGCTACACGGAGCCGCGACGCCGCATCGATGCATTGCTCGAGACCTTCCGCGACCTGCGACTCGAATACACCCTGACGCCGCGCGCACTGGGTCTGCACAGCGCCGACGAGTTCCTGTTCGACACCCGCCAGGGCTTCTGCGAACACTTCTCGTCGGCCTTCGCGATCGCGGCCCGCGCCGCCGACGTACCGGCGCGGGTGGTGACCGGATACCAGGGCGGCGAGATCAACCCTCACGACGGCAGCCTGGTGGTCCGCCAGTCCGACGCTCACGCCTGGGTCGAGGTCTGGTTGCCGGAATCGGGCTGGCAGCGGGTGGACCCGACTGCCACGTCGAATCCGACCCGAATCGACAACGGCATCCTGGGCGCACTGCCGGACATCGAATCCTTGCCGCTGTTCATGCAGCCGCGGATGGCCTGGCTGCGATCGCTGCAATTGCGCTGGGATGCAGTCGCCAACGGCTGGAACCAATGGGTGCTCGGATACAATGACGAACGCCAGCGCTCGCTGTTGCGCGGTTTCGGCTTCGACGGTGGCGACTATCGACACCTGGCGGCGGCCATGGTGGCGCTGGTCGGCACATTGATGCTCGGCTTCGTCGCCTGGTCGCTGCGCCGGCGCCGCCGGGGAGACGCCCTGGACCGCCACTGGCACCGATTCTGTGCCAGGCTGTCTCGCGCCGGCACCCGTCGCGCGGACTGGCAAGGACCACTCGACTTCGCCGAATTGGCGGCCGGACGACATCCATCGCTCGCCGACGATATCCGATGGATCGGCGGGCGCTACGCCGAGTTGCGCTATGGCCGGAGTCCTCCATCCCGTCAGGATCTGGCCGACCTGGAAGATCGGATCAAGCACCTGGACATTCGATGATCAGACATCTCGCCCTGTTCCCGCTGTCGTTACTCTGCATTGCGACGGCATCCGCCGGGTCTGCCGGGCTGGCCGCCCATCCCGCCGCAGCGGCCTTCGTCGCCCGCATGGAGGCCGAACACGGTTTCGAACGCGAGTCGCTGCTTGCCGAGTTGGCGACCGCCACCTACCAGGACAAGGCATTGCGACTGATCTCGCCCGCCAAGCCGGGGACCCAGCGACGGGTTCGCTCCTGGACAGGCTATCGCGCGCGCTTCGTCGAGCCGGTGAGGATTCGCGCCGGTCTGGCATTCTGGGATGCTCACCACGCGAGCCTCGAACGGGCCGAGCAACGCTACGGAGTGCCGACCGAGGTGATCCTCGGCATCATCGGCGTCGAGACCGTATTCGGTCGCGTCACCGGATCGTTCCCACTGCTCGACGCGCTCGCGACGCTCGCTTTCGATTACCCGCCGCGGGCCGACCTGTTCCGCAAGGAACTGGAGAACCTCTTCCTGCTCGCCCGGGAGAACGGACGCGCCGTCGGCAGCTATACCGGTTCGTATGCCGGCGCGATCGGTTTTCCGCAGTTCCTGCCAAGCAGTGTCCGACGTTACGCGGTGGACTTCGACAACGACGGCCGGATCGATCTGGAACGCAGCGAAGCCGATGCGATCGGTTCGGTTGCGCGTTATCTCGCCGAACACGGCTGGCGGCGCGGAGAACGTGTCGCCGACCCGGTCGCGTTGCCGGCGGGCGCCGATGTCGACGTGATGCTCGCCGCCGGAATCGAGCCACGGCTTGACCGGGACGCGTTGTCCGCCGAGGGTATCGAGCTGCCGCAAGGCATCGAGCTGGCCACCCTGGTGGATTTGGAGAGCCCGGGCAAACCGACCGAATATTGGCTCGGATATCGCAATTTCTACGTATTGACCCGCTACAACCGGAGCAGCTTCTACGCGATGTCGGTGCTGCAACTGGCCCAGGCGCTGCGCGAAGCACGCATTTCGTCGCGTCAGGTCGCGCGTGGCACGCCGTGAGGCGCTTACAGCAGGGCGTCGCGTGACATGCCGTGGCGCTTGAGGATGCGCCGCAACTGGCCGAGCGCCTCGAGCTGAATCTGGCGCACGCGTTCGCGCGTGAGCCCGAGTTCCTCCGCGAGTTCCTCGAGGGTGCGAACCTCCGATTCATCGAATCCATAGCGGTGACGGATGACGAAACTCTGCTTGTCAGACAACAGGTCCAGCCATTCACCGACCAGGGATTCGACCTCGCTGCATTGGACCTGCTGATCCAGGGTTTCGAGTTGGTCGTCGGCAAGCGATTCACCGATCGACAGGCTCGGATCGATATCGAGCGGGGCGTCGAGTGATGCGGTGTGCTCCGACAGGGCGAGAATGCTGCGTACGACTTCGATCGGCTTGTCCAGCCGCTTGGCCACCTCTTCCAGACTGAACTGACCGCCGCCCTCAGCCTCGACGCTGCGCTGCGCACGCAGCACCTGATTGAGCTCCTTGACCACATGAACCGGAAGCCGGATGGTTCGCGACTGATTCATGATCGCCCGCTCGATGTTCTGCCGAATCCACCAGGTGGCGTAGGTGGAGAACCGGAAGCCGCGCTCCGGATCGAACTTCTCGAGGGCATGCATCAGTCCGAGATTGCCCTCCTCGACCAGATCGAGCAACGGGATGCCACGATTCAGATAGTGCTTGGCGATGTTCACGACGAGCCTCAGGTTGCGCTCGATCATGATCTGACGGGCTTCGAAGTCGCCTGCACGGACCCTCCGCGTCAGCGCCAGCTCCTCTTCGGCGGTCAGCAGCGGATTGGCACCGATCTCGTTCAGGTAGAGCTGGGTGACATCGCTCAGGAACTCGCTCTCGAACGAGGGCGCCGGGGTCTGCCGGAAGGCTTCCAGCTCGGGGGGCAGATCCGGGTCCCGGCTTTCTTCGTCTTCGCTGGAGACCGGATCGAACATGCGCATCCTCTCAGCGGGCAGGCAGATATCTCGACGGGTCCACCGGCTTGCCCTGGCGGCGGATCTCGAAGTGCAGCTTCGGCGTGTCGCTGTCGGTGCTGCCGAGCGTCGCGATCTGCTGGCCCTTGCTGACCGACTGGCCCTCCTTGACCATCAACTGATCGTTGTGCGCGTAGGCGCTCAGGTAGTTGGAGTCGTGTTTGATGATGACCAGTTTACCGTAGCCACGCAAGCCGGTGCCGGCGTACACGACCTTGCCCGTGGCAGCCGCATAGACAGGCTCTCCGGTGTCGCCGGCAAGATCGAGGCCCTTGCGCGTGCTGCTCTGTGAGAAGCCCCCGACCAGCTTTCCGCTGTTCGGCCAGGACCAGCTGATGCCGTCCACCCGGCGGCTTTCGGTCGGCGCGGCGGCCGGGGTCACCGGCTCGACGGGCGTCGGCTCCGGCGCCGTCGGCGGCGTCGGGCTGGCACCGCCACCGCGCACTGCGGCCCAGGCTTCGTCGCTGTAGGGCTGGACGCCGCCGATCGGTCCGCTCTTGACGTCCGGCGGTGCCGGCGAGGGCGTCTGCGATCCGTCGCCGATCGGCGTGACCTCGACCGGGCCATCGGGGCTGATCGGTTGCACGACGACCCCCTCGGGCGGGGCCACCCGGATTTCCCGACCGACCTCGAGGCGATCCGGGTTCTCGAAGCTGTTCCACTCGGTCAGGTCGGCCAGGCTCACGCCGTGCTGCTGGGCGATCTTGTGGAGGGTGTCTCCCGGCTGCACGATGTAGTGTCCGGGCTGCGCCGCGCGCGGGGTGGCCGGAATCGTCTCGGTCGCCACACGATCGGAAACCGGCGCGGCAACCCGCGTCGTGCAGGCGCCCAGCGTGAGGCTCAGGGCAAGGCAGGTCAGGGGCGTGATCTTCAGCAAATGGCGCACTTTCATTCCGTTCCAGTCAGCAAGGGCACGAAGCGGACGGCCTCGCACCGCACCTCGCGGTATGAATTGCCGTTGCGCTCCACCATCACGATTCGCTGCTCGGTCTGGCCAAGCGGCAGCACCAGGCGACCGCCGTCCACAAGCTGGTGCAGCAGCAGCGGCGGCACCGACGACGACGCGGCAGCCATGACGATCGAATCGAACGGCGCCGCCTCGGCCAGGCCGATACTGCCGTCGGCGTATTTCAGGCGCAAGTTGGGAAGGCGCAGCGTGCGGACGTTTTCCTTGGCACGATCAAGCAACTGCCGTATCCGCTCGACGGCATAGACCTCGCCCGCGAGATTGGCCAGGATCGCGGCCTGGTAGCCGCAACCGGCGCCCACCTCGAGGGTCTTCCCGAGTCCGCGGCCACCGGCGCCCAGCAATTCAAGCATACGCGCGACCACGAACGGCTGCGAGATCGTCTGCTGTCGCATCAGCGGCAGCGCAGTGTCTTCGTAGGCCCGCGAGGCCAGCGCTTCGTCGACGAACAGATGCCTCGGCACTGCGTTCATTGCCCGCAGCACCCGCTCGTCGCGGATGCCCTGCTGCCGCAGTCGCTCGACCATGTGGGCGCGAGCGCGCGTTGCCTGTGTCGAGGTTTCGCCGTGCCTCGCGTTCATTCGAACAGCCATTGCCCGACCGGCCCGATCAAGTCGGCATGGGTAAGGTCGATCTGCAACGGCGTGATCGACACGTAGCCATGCTCGACCGCGTGAAAGTCGGTACCCTCGCCGGCATCCTGGGCGCCGCCCGCGGCACCGACCCAGTAGACGGTTTCGCCCCGAGGCGTCGTGTCCTTGACCACCGGCTCGGCCTTGTGTCGCCGACCCAACCGGGTCACGCGCATGCCGCGCAGGGCCTCGTAAGGACCTTCCGGAACATTGACGTTGAGCAGGATCGGCTGCTGGAACGGTCTGCGCTGGACCTTTTCGACCAGCAGGCGGGCAACCTTGGTCGCCGCACTGAAATCGGCTGCCGCCTTCGATGCCAGCGAGATGGCAATCGACGGAACGCCCAGCAGATAACCCTCCGTGGCCGCGGCGACGGTTCCCGAGTACAGCGTGTCGTCACCCATGTTGGCACCGTGATTGATGCCCGACACCACCATGTCCGGCAACTGATCGAACATGCCGGTAACGGCCAGGTGAACACAGTCGGTCGGCGTACCGTTGACGTAGTGAACACCATTGGCCAGGCGGCGCAGGGTCAGCGGGCGATCGAGGGTCAGCGAGTTGCTGGCGCCGCTGCGATCGCGCTCCGGAGCAACCACCGTGACGTCGGCGATCGCCGCGAGCGACTCTGACAGGGCACCGATGCCCGGCGCAAAATAGCCGTCGTCGTTACTGATCAGGATGCGCATCGGGAGACTGTCAGGCTCTGCGGTAAGGGCTCCGGCGGCGCCTCGGATAGTGCCGCAAACAGCCTTTGATCTTAGCACAGGCACATTCGTCCCATGCCGAGGCGACTTGACCGCGTGCCCATGCACGTGAACGCATGCATCCGAACCGGGGCACATCACGCACTTGGTCGCTCAAAAACAATCGGGCCGATCCGAGGATCGGCCCTAACTTTTTGTTTTTTTGCTGATGTTATTTTGGTGTGCCCTGCAGGATTTGAATTCACGAGCCCCTGGTTTGTAGCCAGGTACTCTATCCAATTGAGCTACGGGCGCAAAGAAGCA
>JAGRFY010000083.1 GCA_020445765.1 Rhodocyclaceae bacterium
ACCGCAAGGCGGTGCAGTTCGAAGAGAAGCCGGCCGACGACGAGATCCGCCAGGCCTTCGAGTGGACCACGACAAAGGAATACCAGGAGCTCAACTTCAAGCGCGAAGCGCTGACCATCAACCCGGCCAAGGCCTGCCAGCCGCTCGGCGCGGTGCTGTGCTCGCTCGGCTTCGAGAAGACCTTGCCCTACGTCCATGGCTCCCAGGGCTGTGTCGCCTACTTCCGGACCTACTTCAATCGCCATTTCAAGGAGCCGATCGCCTGCGTGTCGGACTCGATGACCGAAGATGCGGCGGTGTTCGGCGGCCAGAAGAACATGTTCGATGGCCTCGAGAACGCCAAGGCGCTGTACAAGCCCGAGATGATCGCGGTGTCGACCACCTGCATGGCGGAAGTGATCGGTGACGACCTCAATGCCTTCATCGGCAACGCCAAGAAGGCCGGCCACGTGCCGACCGAGTTCCCGACGCCCTTTGCCCACACGCCAAGCTTCGTCGGCAGCCATACCACCGGCTGGGACAATATGTTCGAGGGCATTGCGCGCTACTTCACGCTGAATGCGATGGAGGGCAAGGAGCCTGGCAAGAACGGCAAGATCAACCTGGTGCCGGGTTTCGAGACCTACCTCGGCAACTACCGCGTGCTCAAGCGGATGATGTCCGAGATGGGCGTCGATGCGAGCCTGCTGTCGGATCCGACCGAAGTCCTCGACACCCCGTCGGACGGAACCTTCCGGATGTATGCCGGCGGCACCACGCAGGACGAGATCAAGGACGCGCCGAACGCGATCACGACCTTCATGCTGCAGCCCTGGCAGCTCGAGAAGTCGAAGAAGTTCGTCGAGAACACCTGGAAGCACGAGATCCCGAAGCTCAGCGTCCCGATGGGTCTGGAATGGACCGACGACTTCCTGCAGAAGGTCGCCGAGGTCACCGGCAAGCCGGTACCGGACTCCCTGACGGTCGAACGCGGGCGGCTGGTCGACATGATGCAGGACAGCCACACCTGGCTGCACGGCAAGAAGTTCGCCATCTACGGTGATCCGGACTTCGTCATGGGCGTCGTCAAGTTCCTGCTCGAGCTCGGCGCCGAGCCGACCCATGTGCTCTGCCACAACGCCAACAAGCGCTGGGGCAAGGCGATGAAGAAGGTGCTCGACGATTCGCCCTATGGTTCGGCCGCCGAAGTGCACATCGGTCGCGACCTGTGGCACATGCGCAGCCTGTGCATGACCGACAAGCCCGACTTCCTGATCGGCAACAGCTACGGCAAGTTCATCCAGCGCGACACCGCCCACAAGGGGCCCGAGTCCGAGGTGCCGCTGATCCGGCTGGGCTTCCCGATCTTCGACCGCCATCACCTGCATCGGGCGACGACGCTGGGCTACGAGGGCGCGATGAGCATGCTGACGACGCTCGTCAATGCCGTGCTCGAACAACTCGACCGGGAAACCATGGAGATGGGCGTCACGGACTACAACTTCGACCTGGTGCGCTGAGCCCGAACGACTGCCGCGACGCAGGGACGTCATCCCGGGCGTCGCGGCATTCCGGCCGGGGCGTGCATCCGCGCGCCCCGGTGCTGCGACCGAGACAAGGAGTACGCCCATGGCGAACATCATGATCCGCAAGAACGACGCTGGCGGCCTGGTTTTCTATCTGCCGAAACGCGACCTGGAGGACAACATCGCCTCCATCGAATTCGACAGCCCGGAAAAGTGGGGCGGCGAGTTGCGACTCGCCAACGGCGGCAGCTACTACATCGACCCCCAGCCGGCACCCGAGCGGTTGCCGATATCGTTGCGCGCCCGCCGCGTCGACGCCCCCGAATGATTCGCGTGAAAGGAGCCCATCATGGCATTGACCATCGTTCAGGCCGAGTGCACCTCCTGTGGAGACTGCAAGCCCGTATGCCCGACCAAGTCGATCACCGACAAGGGTGGCATCTTCAAGATCAACCCGGACACCTGCACCGAGTGCGACGGTGACTTCGACGAGCCCCAGTGCCTGTCGGTCTGTCCGGGCGGCGAGACCACGATCGCCTACCTGTAACCCAAAACGGTACCAGAGCGGGTGGGGCGCCGGAGCCCGGTGCCCCGCCCGCTCGGCCGAAAGGCAAGCGAGGAATCCGCCATGACCGAGACCCATGAACCGGCGTCGGCCAAAGACGCAGTGCAGCGCCTGGCCGAGGCTGCTCGCCTGTTGCCGGAGGGCGAGCGCCCGGGCTTCGTCCACCGCCTGGCCGAACGACTGGGCCTGCCCTTGGACCTTGGCAAGCTGACGACGATCGCCAAGGAGCAGGTCGCCGGCTGCATCAAGTCCGACGACATCGACGACGACATGCTCGAACTGATGCACCAAGTGCTGAGCGGCAGGCGCCCCTGTGCCGACGCGCCTGTGCCAGAGCCGTACGCCGACGGTGAAATCGCCGGCAGCCTGCGCGTGGCCATCGCGTCGAATAGCGGCGACCGGCTCGACGGGCATTTCGGCTCCTGCGGGCGCTTCCTGATCTATCAGGTCGGTGTCGACCAGAGTCGCCTGATCGATGTCCGTCCGACGGCCGCCACCGACCGGGCCGAGGACCGCAACATGGCACGGGCCGCATTGCTCGCCGATTGCGACCTGGCCTACCTGCAGTCGATTGGTGGGCCGGCCGCAGCCAAACTGGTGCGGGCCGGCGTTCACCCGATCAAGTGGCCCAGCGGCGCCTCGGCCGCGGAAGCGATCGAACGCCTGCAGGCGTCGATGAACACGCCGCCGCCGTGGCTGGCACGGGCGATGGGCGTCGAGGCCAGGAGCCTTGCCCGCTTCACCGAGGAACCCCGGTCATGATCGGCGCCGACGATGCACGCGCGCTCGCCCGTCGTTTCGCCGACGGCAATGCCGACGAGGGCCGGCTGGACGAGTTCAGATCCGAGTATCCGGCGTTGCGCTTCTATTGCTGCAGCGAAGACGACGTGCCCGCGCGGCTGTCGCCGTGGGTGGCGGTGAACGGCATCGGCGTGTACCTGGTCGATGCCAGCGCACATTGCCTGTCGCTGACTGGTGATCCGCAGCATGCCTGTGGACTGGTGTTTGCAGTGGACGCCAACGACTGAGACCGAAACGCCAACTGGAACCCATTGGCATTCCCTTCGACATCCGATTCGACCATGGAACAGACGATCGACACCGAAACCATCCGCGCCATCGACGAAGCCTGCCGTGCCTCGGTGCCACGCCCCCAACATGGTGACCTGCTTCGCCGCCTGGCACTGGCCGCGCCCGGACATCGCTTCCAGGCTTGCGCACGCCGCAACGGCTGGTTTCGTCCGGGAGGGCTGATCACGCCGACCGGACAGCCGATTACCGACGACATCCAGCGCTGGGCCGAAGCGGCCTGGGCGATGGCGGACGAGGACGGAGGACGCCTGCTCGCGGCCTGTCGTGGAGACGCTGCCGAGGCCCACCTGCGCAGCGAGATCGGCCTGCCGGATCGTCAAGTAGAGCCGATCGTCACGCGCTATTCCGGCATCACGCACTATTTCGTATCCCGCTACGCCAGCGCGCCGGAATCGTTCATCCAGCTCGAAGTCGAAGAGTTGCGCGAAGTGACCTCCCACCGACTGGGGCTCGGGGGCAGCATGGACAGCGTCGAGGATCTGGTGGCGCCACCGGTCGACGAGGCCGAGGGCCGGCCGGTGGGCACACCGATCTACCGGCTGCGACGAATCCACGACATCTCCCGGCTGATCGCGCGACTCGCGCTGCAGGGGAACGGGGAACCAGCCGGCGCCTTGCGGTTCTTTGCCGACTGGAAGCGCTCGCGTGCGGCCTCGGCTGCGGTGTCGGCCTACTGGCTGCTGCAGATTTCGGCATGGACCGACGGTTATGGCGTCGAGCGCGTCGGCATCAAGCCGGTCACTTCGCGAACCTACTCGCCGGCGCCGGTGCCGCAAGGCGTCACTGGCGTCGATCTGGCCAACGAACTCAGCCGCTACGACCGGCAGGCCGGTTATCCGATGGCCTGGTACTTCGACATGGTCGCCGGCCTCGGCGTGCCCGAAGGGCTGGCACGCGCGGTCTTTGATCAGTGGCGCGCCGGCTATCGCTACCTGCCGGAACGGGATGCGAACTGCGTCGCCGAATACTGCCAGCGGCCATACCGCTGCTGAACGGGCGCGGGCTCAGGGGGCGCCGTTGACGTGCCCGTAGCAGTGAGAGAACTCGAGGGATTCGAGTTCCTGTACCGAAGTCCCGCGATCGCTGCCACCGTTGCGCTCGGCCCGCGCCTTGCGGCCACGTACCTCTTCGCATAGCGCCTTCTTTGCAGGGTCCGCCTGGTCGATCACCGTGGTGCCGGTCGGACGCTTGTGCCCGCTGCGCACCTCCGGTCTCGCGGAGCGCTCGTAGCCCGACCTGCGTTCGCTACCCTTGCGTTGGTTGTTCATCGCCGGCGCCGAGTCCATCGGCTTCGATTCAGCGGCACACTTGCGGTCCGAATAGACCAGCCGCCCGTTCTCGAAACACTTGTATACCGCGGCCGACGACAAGGTCGGCAGACACAGTCCGATGGCCAGGACGGCACACGACATTGACGAACGCAAGGCACTCATTGGGCAAAATTCTGTTTCTGCAAAGACGGTGATCCAGACTATCGCCGCTGTCATGCTGCAATGCAAGCAAGAATCGCCGGCAAGCGTGCATTTTTTGGGGCGCAGGTCGCCACCGATGTGGCGCACTTGCACCGGTGACGCCCTCGGCCCATGCTGAGGCAGGCGAGTGCGCGCCCCGGGCGCACTGCGACGATCAGGCGGAGGTCGATGTCGATGGCAGACGCAAGCAGGTTCCGTGACGAAGTCATGGCGTATCTGGCCGCGCTGGGTGTGCCCGCGCAGGACGGCGAGCTGGCGGTCCGCAGCCCGATCGACGATGGCCTCCTTGCCCGCCTGGCGCCGGCCGGAGAAACCGAACTCGAGGCCGCGCTGACGCGGGCCGGTCGCGCGTTTCTGCAATGGCGCGTGGTGCCGCCGCCGCGGCGCGCGGAGCTGGTGCGTCGTTTTGCCGAGAGGCTGAGGCGTGACAAATCCGCGTTGGCGCGGCTCGTCAGTATCGAGAACGGCAAGATCCTTTCCGAGGCGCTCGGCGAAGTTCAGGAGATGATCGACATCTGCGATTTCGCGGTCGGCCTGTCGCGCCAGCTCTACGGCCTGACCATGGCCACCGAGCGACCCGGCCACCGGATGATGGAAACCTGGCATCCGCTCGGCGTCTGCGGCGTGATCAGCGCCTTCAATTTTCCGGTCGCGGTGTGGGCCTGGAATGCGGCGATTGCGCTGGTATGCGGCGACGCGGTGGTCTGGAAGCCGTCCGAGAAGACGCCGCTGACCGCACTCGCCTGCCATGCCTTGCTGATCGCTGCCGCGAGCGATCTGGACGACGTGCCCGAAGGACTCGCCACGGTACTCGTCGGCGGTGCCGCTCTCGGCGACGGCATCGCGCGCGATCGTCGCGTGGCGCTGCTGTCGGCCACCGGTTCGACCGAGATGGGGCGAAGCGTCGCCGTCCGGGTCGCACAGAGGCTCGGTCGCTGCCTGCTCGAGCTCGGCGGCAACAATGCGATGGTGGTCGCACCGAGCGCGGATCTGGCGCTGTGCGAGCGCGCGATCGTGTTCTCGGCAGTGGGCACGGCAGGGCAGCGCTGTACCAGCCTGCGTCGCCTGATCGTGCACGACTCGGTCGCCGATCTACTGCTCGAACGGCTGCGGACGATCTACGCCACGCTGCCGGTGGGCGACCCGCTCGAGCCAGGCATCCTGGTCGGGCCATTGATCGATGCCCGCGCCTTCGCGATGCAGCAGACCGCCCTGGCTGCCGCCCGCGACGACGGCTGGCGAGTGGTCGGCGGCAGCCGCGTCAGGGTGCCGGGGAGCGAAGGCGGTCATTACGTTCGCCCGGCGATCGTCGAAGCCGCCACCCAGAACCGCCTGGTGTGTCGCGAGACCTTCGCACCGATTCTCTACGTCCTGCGCTATCGCAGCCTCGACGATGCCATCGCACTGAACAATGGCGTGCCGCAGGGCCTGGCGTCGTCGATCTTCACCGGCGATCTCGCCGAAGCCGAGACCTTCGTCGCCGCCAGCGGCAGCGACTGCGGCATCGTCAACGTCAATATCGGTCCGTCGGGAGCCGAGATCGGCGGTGCCTTCGGTGGCGAAAAGGACACCGGTGGTGGTCGCGAGGCCGGCTCCGATGCATGGAAGTCGTACATGCGCCGGGCCACCAACACGATCAACTACTCCGGCGCGCTGCCGCTGGCTCAGGGCATCGACTTCCAATGAGCGGCCCGAGCCTCGGCACTGCGGCCGCGGTACTGGTCGAGCAGCTTCGCCTGTTCGGCGTCGACACCGTCTTCGGCGTGCCCGGCGAGAGCTACCTAGACGTGCTGGATGCGATGATCGACGCACCGATCCGCTTCGTCGCCTGCCGCCAGGAGGGCGGGGCGGCGATGATGGCCGAGGCCTGGGGCAAGCTCACCCAACGGCCCGGCGTCTGTTTCGTCACCCGCGGCCCGGGTGCGACCAATGCCAGCGCCGGCGTCCATGTCGCGCGGCAGGACTCGACGCCGATGCTGCTCTTCGTCGGCGACGTGCCGCGGCCCAACCGGGGCCGCGAGGCCTTCCAGGAGATCGACTTCGAGGCCATGTTCGGCCAGGTCGCGAAGGCGGTCATCCGCATCGACGATGCCCGGCGCATGCCCGAACTGCTGGCCCGAGCCTGGCTCTGTGCCGGCAGCGGACGACCCGGACCGGTGGTCGTCACATTGCCGGAGGACATGCTTCGCGAGCGTTGCCAGGCATTGCCGCTCGCGCCGCCGTCGATCCCGTCATTGGCACCCGATGCGGCCTCGCTGGCGGCACTTCGGCAGTTGCTGGCCGACGCGGAACGACCCTTCGTGCTGGTCGGGGGTTCCGGCTGGACGCAGTCCGCAAGCGAGGCGCTGCAGCGCTTCGCCGAACGCTGGTCGCTGCCGGTCGGGGTCTCGTTCCGGCGGCAGGACGTGTTCGACAATCACCACGGCTGCTACGCGGGTCACGTCGGCATCGGCATCGACCCGGCCCTGGCAAGCCGCATTCGGGGCGCCGACCTGCTGCTCGTGCTGGGCAGCCGCCTCGGCGAGATCACGACCGGCGGCTATCGCCTGATCGATGCCCCGCGACCGGCGCAGACCCTGGTCCATGTATACCCGGACGCCAGCGAACTTGGCCGCGTCTATCAGGCGGACCTGGCGATGGTATCGACGATGCCGGCCTGCAGCGAAGCGCTGGCCGGTCTCGAACCGCCGCCGGACCGGATTGCGGGCGCGGCAGCTGGCGAGGCCCACCGCGAATGGCAGCGCTTCCTTCAGCCGCGGGACGCACCCGGCGAACTGCCGCTGGCCGCCATCGTCCAGTCGCTGGCGGCGTGGCTCGGGGAGAAGGGCATCATCTGCAACGGCGCCGGCAACTATGCGATCTGGCTGCACCGGCACTACTCCTGGCGTCGCCGCGGCACTCAGCTGGCACCGACTTCGGGCAGCATGGGCTACGGTGTGCCGGCGGCCATCGCGGCTGCGCTGCGTCATCCCGAGCGGCGGGTGGCGTGCTGGGCCGGCGACGGCTGTTACCTGATGCACGGACAGGAATTGGCGACTGCGGTCGCCGAGCGACTGCGCATCGTCTTCATCGTCGTCGATAACGGCCAGTACGGCACGATCCGGATGCATCAGGAGCGGCGCTTCCCGGGGCGGGTCGCCGGCACCAGCCTGGTCAATCCGGATTTCGTCGCGCTGGCGCAGGCCTATGGCGCACAAGCCGAGTCGGTCGGCTCGGCGCTCGCCTTCGAGCGGGCATTGGCGCGGGCAGCGCGCGGCGACGGCCCGTTTCTCGTGCACCTCGAACTGGACGCCGGGCGCCTGACCCCGGATCTGCGACTTTGACGATCCGCAGGCTGCGGCCGCGCCGGCGCAGCCCACGCCTCGGGCTCAGCCGCGCGTCGTTTCGATCACCCGTACATTGACGACCTCGTCGATCGACTGCAGTGCGGCCAACGCGTCGTCGCCCGGGCGCGCATCGAGGTCGATGATGTTGTAGGCGATCGCCTCGCGACTCTTGTTGAGGATGTCGACGATGTTGATGTTGTGTTCGGCGATCACGGCGGTGATCTTGTTCAGCACGCTGGGCACGTTACGGTTGGTGATGGTGACGCGCACCGGCGTCGAGCGCGGCAGCGAGATTTGCGGGAAATTCACCGAATTGCGGATGTTGCCATGTTCGAGGAAGTCGATCAGTTGATCGGCGACCATCACCGCACAGTTCTCTTCGGCCTCGGCGGTGCTGGCACCGATATGCGGCATCTGCAGCATGCGCGCATGGCCGAGGGTGTCGTTGGCCGGAAAATCCGAGACATAACGATGCAGACGCTCGCTGTCGAGTGCGCGCTTGACCGCGTCGCGATCGACGATCTCGCCGCGCGCGAAGTTCAACAACACGGTGCCCGGCTTGACGCAGGAGAGCAGCGCGTCGTTCACCAGGCCCCGTGTCGCCTCGAGTGCCGGCAGGTGCAGGCTGATGTAGTCGGCTCGCCCGAACAGGCTGTTCAGATTGTCCATCTTCTCGACGTCGCTCGACAGACGCCATGCTGCCTCGACGCTGATCGCTGGATCGAAGCCGACGACCTTCATGCCGAGGGCGAGCCCCATGTTGGCGACCAGCGAGCCGATGTTGCCGAGGCCGACGACGCCCAGCGTGCGGCCGACGAGCTCGGTGCCGGCGAAGCGCTTCTTTTCCTTCTCGAGGGTCGCGTCGAGACCGTCCTGCGGCGCCATGCCATCGACGAAGCGCATGCCCTGGTAGATGTCGCGCGCTGCCAGCAGCATGCCGGCGAGCACCAGCTCCTTGACGGCGTTGGCGTTGGCCCCCGGCGCATTGAAAACGACGATGCCCTGTTCGTTGCACCGCGGCAGCGGCACGTTGTTGACCCCGGCGCCGGCGCGCGCGATCGCCCTGAGCGTCGGCGGGAAGTCGATCTCGTGCAGCTTCTGGCTGCGGATCAGGAAGGCGTCCGGGTTCGGCAGGTCGCTCGCGACCTCGTAGCCCTGGCGCGGGAAGCGATCGAGGCCTTTGACCGAGATCGCGTTATAGGTACGAATCTTGTACATGCCGTCGGGTCCTTCGAACGATGACGCGGCGTGGCCGATGGCACGGCCACGCGTGCAGGAACGGCAGGCGCGGCGGCCCGCCGGTTGCGGCCGATCAGGCCTTGACCTGCTCGTAACCCCAGGCGAGCCACGGCAGGAGCGCTTCGATGTCGGCCGTGGCGACCGTCGCGCCACCCCAGATGCGCAGGCCGGCCGGGGCGTCCTTGTACGAGCCGATGTCGTTCGCGACCCCTTCCTCGCCGAGCAGCTTGACCAGCGCCTTGACCCTGTCGGCCGGCAAGTCCAGCGACAGGCAGATGCTGGTGCTCGACCGCGAGGCGGCATCGTCGGCGAGGAAGCTGATCCAGTCGTGCCGATCGACGAAGCGCGTGATCGCCGCCAGGTTGGCCCGACTCACCTCGATCAGCTGCCGTACGCCACCTTGCGCCGCAACCCAGCAGAGTGCATCGAGATAGTCGGCGACGCACAGCATCGACGGCGTGTTGATGGTCGCACCCTCGAAGATGTCCTCGATCAGTTTGCCGCCCTTGGTCATCCGGAAGATCTTCGGCAGCGGCCAGCTCGGCGTGTAGCTCTCGAGTCGCTCGACCGCCCGCGGGCCGAGGATCAGCATGCCGTGGGCGCCTTCGCCGCCGAGCACCTTCTGCCAGCTGAAGGTGACCACGTCGAGCTTGTGCCACGGCAGATCCATCGCGAATACCGCCGACGTCGCATCGCAGATGGTCAGCCCCTGACGCTCGTCGCTGATCCAGTCGCCGTTCGGAACGCACACCCCGGAGGTCGTTCCGTTCCACGTGAACACGATGTCGTGGTCCGGCCGGGTCTGGCCGAGATCGGGCAGCTTGCCGTAATCCGCCTTCAGCAGATTGAGGTCGAGCTTGAGCTGCTTGGCGATATCGGTATGCCAGCCGGCGCCGAACGACTCCCACACGCAGACGTCCACCGGGCGCGGGCCGAGCAGGCTCCACAGTGCCATCTCGACCGCACCGGTATCCGATGCCGGCACGATGCCGACCCGGTAATCGTCAGGAATCCCGAGCAGGGATCTGGTCTCGGTGATGGCCCGCTTCAACGCGGCCTTGCCGAGTGCGGAGCGGTGCGATCGGCCGAGGGTCGACTGGTCGAGGCTGGCGAGGTCGTAGCCCGGCCGCTTGCTGCAGG
Source organism: Rhodocyclaceae bacterium (assembly GCA_020445765.1). Classification (GTDB taxonomy): domain Bacteria; phylum Pseudomonadota; class Gammaproteobacteria; order Burkholderiales; family Rhodocyclaceae; genus Cognatazoarcus. The sequence continues at coordinate 10,340 of JAGRFY010000083.1, forward strand.
GACCGGAAGAAAAATTGGGATTCTGCGGTTTGACGGAAGGGCGTTCGGACACTGGTCGATCCTCGCTGAAAGTCGTCGTGAAGAAACGGGCGAAGAACCGTACCAGAAACGACGCATGACGACAAAGGGCCGATCGATCATGGGCAGAGGTGGCGCCATCGGCATGGACCGGCCACGACAGGCGGGTGGTGCGCGGACGGCGTGGGGCGGCGGAATCCGTGCAGCCCCGAAGCCCGCCTGCGACTGAAGAGCGACCGGCTCGGGCGCGTGCTGCCGACCGACAGCGACCCCGGGACTAGGCGCCTTCGCCGGCTGATCGTCCGCCGGCCGGAGGATCGACGCGCGCCAGCTGCCATAGCCCGTCCGGCACCTGCTCGCCGGCGGCCCGAAGCATCTGCAACAGCCGATGGGCAGCGTCGTGGATGAGTGCCTCGTGCGTCAGCGAGGCGACGTATTCGCGCCAGTGCAGATCGACGAATTCGGACAGGCGGTCGATGTCGTTCTCGGGCCAGCCCGGCAGCTTGCGGTCGTATCGCAGGATCAGCAGATCGGCCAGATTCGATGGCGGTGGCCCGGCGTCGGCGCGGATCACCAGGAAGGTCGGGCAATTGGCACCGTGCGCCAGTCCGACCTCGTTGGCGACGTTGAGGTTGCGCGCCGACAGGTCGGCCAGCACCGCGGCGCAGCGGGCGATCAGCGGCGCGATGAACGGGTAGTATTCCTCGTCGGTCAACCCGCCCCAGGCGCGGATTGCACGAAAGCCGGCGCGCGCCAGCGCCGGCCGGTACCAGCGGCAGAACTGTCCGGCATACGGTTGCCTGAACGGCATCGCAACGAAGCAGGTATCGGGCTCGGCCGGCAGCGGCTGCAGCAGATCCGCCAGCAGCAGATAGACCTGGCTGATCATCGCCACCGCGTCGCCACTGCGAGCGGTCTCGGCCAGCCGGCCGACGAAGCGGTCGAAGGCTTCCGGGCCGAGTCCGAGCCGCTTCAGTTCGGGCTGCCAACGATCGCGCAAGTCATCGCGCATCTTCGGCGACGTGCCGGCGAAACCGCCGGCCAGCAGGGCCGCCATCGCGCCGATGCCGCAGCACGCGTGCAACTCGGCATCGCGACTGCGCAACGCGCTCATCATCGTGCTCATCAGCGACGGGTAGCGCGTTGCGAATTCGTGCTGACGCACCGGCAGCCGGAGGTCGATGCCGATCTCGTCGAGGAATTCATGCACTCGGCGCCGGATCGCGGGATAGCGGGGCGCGGACAGCAGCTGTTGGCCACCGCCGAGAAAGGCGCCCAGACAGAATCCGTTGAAGCGGCTGTGGAGCGGGCTAGGGTCGGGGCGCAAGCAGGCCTCGCAAGGCGTCGACGAGCGCGGCCAGCTCAGCCCGGTCGGCATCCTCGGGGCGATGGCCGACACTGCGCTCGAGGTCGGCCAGCGTGGTCACGAGCTTCCATGCCGCCGGGCCTTCGCGGCGTACCTCGGCGACCAGGCGCCGCGCGGTGGCGACATCGCCGGCGTCGAAGGCCAGGCCCAGCAAGGTCGGATTCAGCCATTCGTCCCGCGCGCCGTTGGCCTTTGCACGCTCGCAGGCCATCAGCGCGACATGGCTGCTCGCCTGCGCACGCGCATCGTCCCCGTCGCCGGCGCGTGCCCGGTACAGCCGGGGCAGATTCGAACTCGGGTAGTAGTCGTTGAGGTCGCAGTGCATGCCGTTCTCGTAATGGCGTATCGACAGATCCAGATAGTCGCCCGCCAGCAGATCGTCACCAGCCAGGCGCGCCTCGTCGGCCAGTTTCTTGTAGCGCCCGCCGATCATGCCGTGGCGCTCGGCACTGCCGCCACGACGGCGGATCAGTTCCTCGAGTGCGGCAATCGCCTGCAGATGGTCGCCGGTCTTGCTCGATGCCAGGCTGCGCTGCTCCCGGACCAGATCGAGTCGCCGAATGGCATCGGGCAGGGCGTCGGCGTAATCGATGCATTCCTGCCAGCCGGCGGCGTCGCGCAGCATCGTCAGGATCTCGATCGCGACCCCCGGCGACCGGGCGGTCGCGGCGGGATAGTCGTCGCAAAGGGACAGCGCCATGGCTCGCCGCCGGGCCGGGTCGCGCTCGATCTGCACTGCGCGAATGTCCGCCTGGAAGGCCGACAGGGCGTCGAGCTGGCCGCGAATCGCCGACGCGCGCGTCGGATCGACCTTGCTCGCATCCGGAAAGCCCGGGATGAATTGGTAGACCGGGGACATGCCCTCGGCGAGACTGCGGGCACCGGCGCGCAGCGCCTGCTGGATGGCCGCGGCGGCGGCGTCGGTGATTTCGCCATCGACCAGCGGATAGGCCAGCCGTCGCATCTGATTGACGTCGAACAGCGGCTCTGCCCAGTCGGCACCGATCAGCAGGCAGCCATTGGGTCGACAGGCGTGACGGATACCGATCTCGTAGTACACGTTGCCGTTCGGCAGCGTCATGTCGGCGACCACGAGATCGGAGAAATACAGCCGCTCGAGCATCTCCGAGATGATCGCCGCGCCGGTGTCCTGGTCGGCACGTACCGGCTCATAGCCCAGTTCGTCGATCATCGGCGCCAGGGCCTTGTGCCACAGTGCGTCGAAATCGATCGTCTCGGGTGCGCCCTGTGGTCGTGGTGCCACCACCTTGGTACCGAAGGGCATCACCATGAAGCACACGGGTCGCACGGTCGTCGGGGCCATCCTCATCCGTTCGTCAGCGCAGTGGTGTGCGCCAATATAACACTTGCATCGGGCCCACCTCGCCAGTCGGCTGCCCGTCGGGACGGAGCCGCCGCCGGGGCCGCATCCGCGACTTGGCCTGTCGCATCTGCGACAGCCGCAGCTGCTCCGTGCGGTGAAACGGCACATGACGCCAGGATCTTGCCACGGTTACCATGCACCACGAGGGCGCGCCCGCTGGCCATTCGGCTCGGGTGGTGCGGCTGTCGGTCCGGGCACCGGCGACTGGCACGATTGTCGCTCGTCTTCACCCGAGTCACCGACGGAACCCCGACATGCGCAGATTCCTCTGCTGCCTGACTGCGCTGCTGATGATCCCGAGCGCCCCAGCCGACGACGTCCTGGTTGCCGTCGCTGCCAACTTCACGGCGCCGATGAAGGAGATCGCGGTGTCCTTCGAGCGTGCCACCGGACATCGTGCGCGGCTGGCCCTCGGTTCGACCGGCAAGCTCTACGCGCAGATCCGCAACGGCGCGCCGTTCGAGGTGCTGCTGGCCGCCGACGCCGATACCCCCGAGATGCTCGAGCGACTCGGCCTCGCTGTCCCGAATACCCGACGGACCTATGCGATCGGGCGGCTGGCGCTGTGGAGCCCGGACCCGGAGCGGGTCGATCCGAGCGGCCGCGTCCTCGTCGCCCCCGACCTGGAGCGCCTGGCGCTGGCCAATCCCAAGCTGGCCCCTTACGGTCGCGCTGCCGAACAGACCCTCAAGGCGCTCGGCCTGTGGGAGACCCTGAAACCCCGGCTGGTGATCGCCGAGAGTATCGCCCAGAGCTATCAGTTCGTCGCCTCCGGCAACGTGCCGACGGGCTTTGTCGCACTTTCCCAGGTCATGCGGGGCGGGCGCTTGCTGTCCGGCTCGGCCTGGCATGTCCCCGCGTACCTGCATGCGCCGCTCACGCAGGACCTCGTCCTGTTGCGCCCGGGCGCCGACAGTGCAGCCGCCGCGGCACTGGTGAAGTTCATGGTGTCGCCGGAGGCACGGCGCGTGATCGACGACTACGGCTACCGGGTGCCACCGTGACGATCGGCACGGACCACCGGCGATGCGCGCGACGGTGCAGGAAATACTTCTCGGCCGGGCAGGCTGGCCAACGCACCGTCGGAGCCGATTGCGGCACACTTTCGGGCATCCGATACACGCCCGTGGCGCTGACTCCATAGATGCCCGACCTTTTCCTCGCGACCGAAGACTGGCAGGCGATTGCGCTCACCGCCAGGCTCGCTGCCGTCACCCTGCTGATCCTGTTCGTCATCGGCGTTCCGCTGGCCTGGTGGCTCGCGCGCACGCACTCGCGCCTGGGCAGCCTGGTGTCGGCCCTGGTCGCAGTCCCGCTGGTGCTGCCACCGACCGTGCTTGGCTTCTACCTGCTGGTGCTGCTCGGCCCCCAAGGGCCGGTCGGCCGCCTCACCGAGTCGCTCGGCATCGGGCTGCTCCCCTTTACCTTTCCCGGTCTGGTGGTGGCATCGACGCTGTTTTCGCTGCCGTTCGTCGTGCAGCCGCTGCAGGCGAGCTTCGCGGCTGTCAGCGAGCGCATGCTCGAAGTGGCGGCAACCCTGCGTGCCGGCCCCTTCGACACCTTCTGGCACGTCGTGCTCCCGCTCAGCCGACCGGGACTGTTGAGCGCCGCGGTGCTCGGCTTTGCCCACACCCTGGGCGAATTCGGCGTGGTGCTGATGATCGGCGGCAACATCCCGGGGCGTACGCAGGTGCTTTCGATCGCCATCTACAACCGGGTCGAGGCCTTCGAGTACGCCCACGCCCACCTGCTCGCCGGGAGCCTGCTGGTGTTCAGCTTCATCGCGCTGCTGGCGCTCCAGTTCATCAATCGCGCGGTCAGCACCACACCCGCCATGCTGAGGGGCGGCGCTTGAGCGGCGTCGAGGCACGCTTCCGGCTCGAGCGTCCGGGCTTCTCGCTCGACGTGGCGCTGGAACTGCCCGACAAGGGGGTCAGCGTCCTGTTCGGTCCGTCGGGCTGCGGCAAGACCACGGTACTTCGCTGCGCGGCCGGGCTGACGCGCTCCGAGCACGGCCTCATGCGCATCGGAGACGACTGTTGGCAGGACAGTGAAACCCGGCGATGGCTGCCGACTCACCGCCGGCCGCTCGGCTACGTGTTCCAGGAGGCCAGCCTGTTCCCCCATCTGTCGGTGCGCGGCAACCTCGCCTTTGCCAGCCGGCGCGGCGGGCAGGGCGACCGTCCGGACCGCAAGCTGATGGAACTGCTGGGCATCGATCGCTTGCTGGATCGCATGCCGGCAGCGCTGTCCGGCGGCGAACGCCAGCGGGTCGCCATCGCCCGGGCCCTCAGCGCGTCGCCGCAACTTCTGCTGATGGACGAACCGCTTGCAGCCCTCGACGCCGAACGCAAGCGCGAAATCCTGCCCTACCTCGAACGCTTGCACCGCAGGCTGTCGATCCCGGTGCTGTACGTGACCCACGCCCTCGACGAAGTCGCCCAGCTGGCAGACCACCTGGTATTGATGGATCAGGGTCGGGTACGCATGGCGGGCCCGGTCGGCGAAGTCATGGCCAGCCTCGACTCGCCGCTGGCCGCGACCGATCAGGCGTCAGTGGTGCTGGACGCCCGCGTCTCGGGCCATGACTCGGCCTACGGCCTGACCCGACTCGACGTGGAGGGCATCGACCTGTGGAGCGCACGCGTCGGCCACGAGATCGGACGTCGGCTGCGTCTCAGGGTCCATGCCCGCGATGTCAGCCTGGCCCTGTTCCGGCCGGAGGGGTCGAGCATCACCAACATCCTGCCCGCCGTGATCGAGGCCATCGGCGGCGACGACGACGCGACCCAGTGCCTGGTGCGCCTGCGCACCGGTTCGGGCGCACAGTTGCTCTCGCGCGTCACCCGGCGTTCGCGCGACCTGCTGGCGCTCGAGCCGGGCATGGTCATCTATGCCCAGATCAAGGCCGTGGTGCCGGTCGTCTGAAGCCGATCGAACACTTTCGCCCAAGCAGTTGCTAGACTCCTCGGAAAATCCGATTAACGGTCCGACACAATCTGCCGTTATAGCGGAATGCATAGAGCCCGGCGCACACGGGCTCACGCAGCGACGGAGACATTGCAGTGGGCGTGGTATTCACCAAGACCGAGAAGGGTCGCACCGAGATCACTGAACGCACCGGCGGTCTGCATCCGCGGATGCGGCGCATCCTGATCATCGTGGACGGCAAGCGCACGGTCGACGAGCTTCGCGAGTTCGTGGCCGCCGACGACCTCACCCACACCCTGGGCGAGCTCGAGGAAGCGGGCTACATCGAGGCCGTCGGCATCCGCAAGCGCGATGGCGTGCAGACACCGGTGGACGGCGAATTGCCGTCGATCACCGCCTTCCGCGAGCTGCCGTCCGCGCCGAACCCGGCCGATCTCGAGAAGGCGCGCCATTTCATGATCAACACGCTGCGCACCTTCTGTGGTCAGTACACCCACATGACGCTGATGAGCGCGATCAATCTGGCCGCGGATCACGGTGAACTGCGGGCGCTGTACCCGGACTGGTACCGACACGTGGTCGAATCATGGCAGGGACGGCGCCGTGCCGAGGAACTCCGGACGCAGTTGCTCGAAGTGATCTGACGGCGCTAGTCCGCCAGACAGTGCTCGACCGCGACCGGAACCCCGGCGACCAGCGTCTGGTAGACGACGCAATAGCGTTCCGACAGCTGCATCAGCTTGGCGATGCGATCTTCGCTGGCATCGGTGTCGAGCTCGACCTTCAGCCGAATCGATTTGAAGCCGACCGGGGCCGCCTTGTCGATGCCGAGCGTGCCGCGGAAGTCGAGCTCGCCCTCCGCCTTCAGCCGTCCGCCCCGCAAGTCGATTTCCAGCGCCGTCGCCACTGCCGAGATCGTGACGCCGGCGCAGGCGACCAGTGCCTGCAGCAGCATGTCGCCCGAGCAGGCGAGGGTGCCGGTGCCGCCGCTGGCCGGATGAAGGCCGGCCGCGACCAGCGCCTTGCCGGTCGACACCGAGCAGGCCACGCCGTCGGCCAGTTCGCCCTCGGCCGACAGGGTGATCAGCGCAGCCGCGGGACTTTCCCGATAGCGATCCTTGATCGGTGCCTGGATCTCGCGCAGTTCGTTTGCGTTCATGCTTGCTCCGTTTGAATTCCGAAACGAGATGATCCGCAGCGCGGTCTAGTGTGGTCAACCCGGTCGGTGGCGATTCGCCAGGGCTTCGGGCGGATTCGCGGGGCGTCGGCGAGTTGCGATACGCGCGGACAGGGCTGTTCGTCACCGCAGCGACCGACCCGACGCGCCGGCCCCGGCATTCGGCATCTCGGCCGCCGGGGCCGGCGCCGGCCCGAGGTCGCGGCCGGATGCCGGGCGATGGCGGCGGGGCCCCCGATCGATCGCGTCCCGCGCGGCCCGCCGGCCGGCCTGGAGGCTGTTCGGGCTAGCGCCGCAGCGGCATCGCGGCCATGCCCTGAAACGCCACCACCATGCCGAAGGTACCGGCCATCAGCAGGCACAGGCCGGGTATGAACAGCGGATTATCGACGCTCAGCGGAAGCATCTAGGTTCTCCTGGAAAGGTCCCTCGCAAGGGTCAACGGTCGAATCGGCGACCATTCGAGGGTCATGCATCTGATTGAGAGGACAAAGATCACGGAACCCGCATCGGTCCATCTGCGGCCCCGTCGCCGCCGCCGTGTCGCATCGTCGACATTTTCGTAGCAAGCCCTTCACGACCCACCATCGGCGGTGCCGAGTCTCTCACAAAATCAATGATTTGACATCTGGCACGGGCCTTGCGCTGGTACCCGCGAGCCCCGACTGAAGGTGCGACCATGAAGCCCTCCGACGTATCCGCGTTGCTCGACGAGCCCGCCTGCAGCCACAACCGGAAATCGAAGTCCGGTTGCGCCAAGCCCAAGCCCGGTGCTTCGGCCGGCGGCTGTGCGTTCGACGGTGCGCAGATCGCGATGCTGCCGATTGCCGACGTCGCCCACGTGGTGCATGGTCCCATTGCCTGTGCCGGTTCGTCCTGGGACAACCGCGGCACGCGAACCACCGGACCGACGCTGTACAAGATCGGCATGACCACCGATCTCACCGAGCAGGACGTGGTCATGGGCCGCTCGGAGAAGCGCCTGTTCCACGCCATCGGCCAGGCCATCGACAGCCTGCAGCCACCCGCGGTCTTCGTCTATAACACCTGCGTGCCGGCGCTGATCGGCGACGACCTCGACGCCGTCTGCAAGGCGGCAGCCCGGCACTTCGGCGTGCCGGTGGTGCCGATCGACTGCGCCGGCTTCTACGGCACCAAGAATCTCGGCAACCGCATCGGCGCCGATGCGATGGTGCGCCACGTGATCGGCGGCCGCGAGCCCGATCCGCTGCCGGACGCGGTGGTGGCCGACTATGCCGCGCGCGGCATCCGCATCCACGACGTGAATCTGATCGGCGAATACAACATCGCCGGCGAATTCTGGCACGTGGCGCCGCTGTTCGACGAGCTCGGCCTGCGCATCCTGTGCACGCTGTCGGGCGATGCGCGCTATCACGAAGTGCAGACCATGCACTGCGCCGAAGTGAACATGATGGTGTG
>JAGRFY010000016.1 GCA_020445765.1 Rhodocyclaceae bacterium
GGGTCTACGAGATCGTCGATGACGGCGGCGACAAGCGACTGCAGATCAACGCCCAGAACTGCCTGCACTGCAAGACCTGCGACATCAAGGATCCGCTGCAGAACATCGACTGGGCAACCCCAGAGGGCGGTGGCGGACCGAACTATCCCAACATGTGACGGGCCACGCCGTCCGCGCCGGTCACATCCACACACATCAGGAGGCACACCTTGGCAATTGAGCGCGCTCACGGCGCCGAGCAGCCGTACTGGCCCATGGGGCCATTCAAGCTCCGGCTACCGTTGATTCACTACCGTTGGGAATACCCGGAGATGATCCAGGGCCTGATCATGTTCGTGGTCGGCCTGGCGATGATCCCGCTGTTGCAGAAATATCTCGCGATGCCCTACGAGGCGGCACTGGCATTCTGCGTGATCGCCGGCATCGGCTACATGTTGCCAGCCCTGCTCGGCGTGCCGCTGGTGCCCGGCTGGATCACGCCGGCGATCCCGGTCGTGATCCTCTACCTGCAGGGCTTCGAGCCAGGGCCGGAAGCGATCAAGGCGCTCTTCGCGCTGCAGCTCGAGGTCTGCATCATCTTCCTGTTCCTCGGCATCACCGGGCTCGGCAACCGCCTGGTGACGCTGATTCCCAACTCGCTCAAGTCCGGCATCATCATCGGCGCCGGCATCGCCGCAATGATGGGTGAACTGAAGGCCGGCGGGCGGATCGACAGTACGCCGATCTCGCTGATCATCGGATCGATCGTGTCGGCCTACGTGCTGTTCTCGCTGTCGTTCAAGAGCATCGTCGAAAAGAATTCGCTGGCCAAGAAGATCTCCAATTTCGGCATGGTGCCAGGCATGATTCTCGCCATGCTGGTCGGATGGGTCGTCGGCGAATATCCGTGGCCCGACGTGCAGTGGGGCATCACCCAGCCGGATTTCGGCCTGATGTGGGACTACCTCGTGTTCAGCACCGGCATGCCCGACATGAACACCTTCCTGCTGGCGATTCCGACCGCGTTGATCGCCTATGTGATCGCATTCGGCGACATCGTCGTCGGCTTCACGCTGGTCAAGCGGGTCGACCACCTGCGCGAGGACGAAAAGATCGAGGAAGGGGTCTCCCGGGTGCATCTGGTCACCGGCATCCGCAACGCGATGCATGCCTTCCTCGCGCCCTGGCCCGGCCTCGCCGGCCCGTTGTGGACGGCAGCCCATGCCACGGTCGCCGAGCGCTATGCCCTGGGTCGCAAGGCGATGGATTCGATCTACAGCGGTGGCGGCACGTTCTGGATCACCGGCTTCGTCGCGCTGTTCGCGCTGCCGCTGGTGAGCGTGTTCAAGCCGGTGCTGCCGATCGCCCTGTCGCTGACCCTGGTCCTGACCGCATACATATGCATCATGGTCGGCATGGAAGAACTCAAGAACTCGACTGAACGTGGCGTCGCGGGCATCGTCGCAGTCACGTTGGCGATGCCTGATCCCAAGTCCACCGTCTATGCCGTCGTCATCGGTATGGTCCTGTATCTGTTGATCGAACGTCCTCACCGCATCGGCACGCGAGACGACGCCGACGTCAGCATCATCGCGGACTCGACCGCAGAAATGGAGGCCGCCGACACCCACGGCCGCCACGAACGGTAGGAAAGCATGCCGAACACCCGGTGCGGGCAGCGTTCCCGAATCGGCTACTTGCGTCTCCATGCGCAGCCTCAGCCGCTGCGACTCCTCTTGACGGCACAGCGATGTGCCGTCTTTTTTTTGTGATTGCGCTAGCCGCGCCGCAGTCGACCTCGCAATCCGGGGGAAAATGTAGCGGTTGGCAGCGATCACGGCGAACGGGTCGAACGCGTCCCTCGCCGGAAGAACAGACAAGACCAGGGTGCATGGGGACATGACCGACATCGGAAGCGATTTCATCAGGACCAAGTTGAGCCCACCGGTCGGCTCCCACCCATGGATCGAACTGGACCGGCTCCAGGGCGCCCTGCAGGCGATCCTCGAAGTGCCGCTGACCGTCCTCGTCGCACCTGCCGGATTCGGCAAGACCACCCAGTTGGCGCGCTGGTGCAATGCGTTCGCCGACGAGGGCGTCGCCACGGCGTGGTTGACGCTGGATTCGGACGACGACGACATCCATCAGTTCTTTTCCTATCTGCTCGAAGCTGTCCATCAGGCCTGCCCCAGCGCCGCCGAGCGTGCCCGCGAACTGATCCGCAACGATCCGCTGCTGCCCTACCGCCAAGTGCTGTCTGCACTGCTGAACGAAATCTCTGCGATCGGTGATCCGGTCGTGCTGTTCCTCGACGACGTCCATCTGCTCGAGACCCGCCCAGTCAACGAAGCGCTGTATCGCTTGGTCCGCTATGCCCCGGCCAATCTCCACGTCGCCACCGCCGGCAGGACCGAACCGATGATCCACGTCAGCCGGTTTCAGACCGAACGGCAACTGTTCCGGCTCGATATCGACGATCTTCGCTTTTCCGAGGACGACACGCGGCGCTTCTTCGACGAGGTGGTCGGCCTGTCCCTCAGCCCACTCGAAGTCAGCGCGCTGTGGCGCGCCACCGAAGGCTGGGTCGCAGGCATCCAGCTGGCGTCGATCGCCGGCCACGGCCGTTCCAGTCGGGCCGGCATCGCCGAGGGACTGGAGGGGGCAAGTCACGAGATTGCGGCCTATCTGACCGAAAACGTACTGGCCAACATGCCGCGGCAACTGCTCGATTTCATGCTCCGCATTTCGGTGCTGGACCGGGTCAGCGGCGCCCTGGCAGCAGAGGTCACCGGCATTCCGAATGCTGCCGGGCTGCTCTCACAGCTCGAACGCAGCAATCTGTTTCTGGCGCCCCTCGACGACGCCCATGAGTGGTATCGCTTCCATGCGCTGTTCCTCGATTACCTGAGGGCTAGGGCCCGCCGGGAGATACCGGAGGCCCTGCCGGAACTGCACGATCGCGCGAGCGAGTACTTCGCACGTGCGGGTTGGTGGCAGGAGGCTGTCAAGCACGCGCTCGCGGCGGGCCAGGAATCGAAGGCGGCCGGTTGGGTCGAACGCTGCGCAATGGATCTGATCCGCCGTAGCGCGCTACGCACGGTGATCGGCTGGCTCGGCCGATTGCCCGAACGGGTCATCGCCGGCAGCATCCGCCTTCGGCTGGCCCAGGCATGGGCTTTCACGCTCGCATTGCGCCCGAACGATGCGGTGCGTACGCTCGGTGCCCTCGAACAGGACATGTCCACCGGCCGCCTCAACGATGACGGCGACGATACGCTGCGGCGGGAGATCCTTTCGGTCAGGGCGATCATCGCCGGCCTGACCGACGACTCGCCGCTGTCCCTCAGGTTGGCTCGCCAAGTCCTGGCGCTGGCGCCGGAGCCCGGTTCGTGGGTCGAACGGATTGCCCACACCGCCCTGGTATTCGGCCTGGCCTACGAACGCGGGCACGACGAGGCGCGCGCGTTGCAGGAGGTCGTCGAAGGGCGTGATCCTGCCAGCGAGTTCGAGCCCACTTATGCGGCCGTGTACCAGCGTTGCATGTTCGGCCTGAGCGCCCTGACGGCGGGCAATCTGGTCGAGGCGGAAGTTGTCTTTTCAAACGCGCTGATGCGTGGCGAAAGCGAGGTCGGCTTCGATTCGGCGGCAGCGACCTTGCCGGCCGGCTACCTGAGCGTGATTCTTTACGAGTGGGACGAACTCGAGCGTCTCGACGGTGTTCTGAAACGCCGCTTGCCGACGGCGCTCGGGGTCTGCGCCAACGGCTCGGTGAGCCGCTTCGCGGTTTCACTGATCCGCCTGCAGACGCTCCAGGGAAAGGTCGACCAGGCATTCCAGACGATCGAACGGGCCAGCCGGGTCGGCCGCGAGCGTGGCTGGCTGCGTCTGTTTACCGCGTGTCAGGCCGAAGCGATACGCCTGATGCTGCAGGACGGCGAGGTGGTGCGCGCCAACCGGACCCTCGACGTGCTGCTGCGGAGCATGCCGCGCCGTGCCCCGTCGCCGCTGGGCTCGTTCATCGAGGTGCGTTTCAATGTCTCGGTCAGCATGGCTCGCCTGATGCTCGCGAAGGGCCACGTCGTCGATGCCCAGATCATACTGTCGGAACTTTGCGACGAACTCGCCGAAATGGGATGCGAATACACGCTCGCTCGTGCGCGCATCCTGCTGGCGGCGATACTCGAGCGCGCCGGCGATCCGGCCCTGGCCTTGTCGACCCTGGCGGCGGCACTGCGCTATGGCCAGGCGAACGGCATGGTGCGGGGCTTTCTCGATGCCGGTGACGAAATCAGCGCGATCGTGGGGCGCATGCTCGGCATGTCGGCCGAGCGATTTGCCGCACTCGGCCTCGACGTCTGGTATGCCGAGAATCTCGGCAGATTGCTCGGGCTCGGGCTTGACGACGAGCTCGCCGACGACCGGGCCGCGTCCGATGCCCGGCTCGCCGACCTGCGTCCGCGTGAGCGGGATGTCCTGTTCCTGCTGTCGGATGGCCTGTCGAACAAGGCGATCGCTCGCAACTTGTCCCTGTCCCCCGAGACGGTAAAGTGGCACTTGCGCAACATCTATCGCAAGCTTGCCGTCGGATCGCGCATCCAGGCGGTGCAATGGGCGCAGCGATACGCCTCGCAAAGGTCACCGACCGGGGCGGCGGACGACGATCGCTGCGATTGAGGCCGCCGCCGTGTCGAAGTTGCCGCGATCGCCGGTGCTCGGCGTGATGCGGCTGTGCGCACACCTGTGCCTCGTCGTTCGGCTACACGGCTGCGTTCAGGTATGGGAAAATTCCGCGGAATCATTCGGAGTAAGTCGGCGTCATGGCAATTCTGGTGACCGGAGGGGCTGGGTTCATTGGTGCCAATTTCGTGCGCCACTGGCTGGCGAGCAGCGATGAAGTCGTCGTCAACCTCGACAAGCTCACCTACGCCGGGAACCTCGAATCTTTGGCGCCGCTGGTCGCCGACGGGCGCCACCGGTTCGTGCAGGGCGACATCTGCGATGCGGAGCTCGTGGGCAGCCTGCTCGAAAGCTACCGTCCTTGGGCGATCGTCCATTTCGCCGCAGAGAGCCACGTCGATCGATCCATCCTGGGACCTGGGGAATTCGTTCGAACCAACATCGAGGGGACCTTCACGCTGCTCGAGTGCGCCCGCGCCTACTGGAGTGGGCTCGAAGCGGACGCAAGGAGTGCATTCAGGTTTCTCCACGTAAGTACCGACGAAGTGTATGGCTCGCTGTCTGCCGACGAGCCACCATTCGCAGAGTCACACCGGTACGAACCCAACAGCCCGTATTCGGCCAGCAAGGCGGCGTCGGACCATCTGGCCAGGGCTTGGCACCAGACCTATGGACTGCCGGTGCTGACCACCAACTGCTCGAACAACTACGGTCCGTTCCAGTTTCCGGAAAAGCTGATCCCGCTGGTCATCGTTAACGCCCTTGCCGGCAAGCCGCTGCCGATCTACGGGGACGGCTGCCAGGTGCGCGATTGGCTCTATGTCGGCGATCATTGCGCGGCGATCCGCACTGTCCTGACCAGTGGACAGATCGGCGAAACCTACAACGTCGGCGGCTGGAACGAGATCGCCAATATCGACATCGTGCACACCGTGTGTCGCCTGCTCGATCAAGTGCGCCCCTCGCCAACCGGGCCGTACGAGCAGCTGATTCGTTTCGTGGCCGATCGACCGGGTCACGACCGGCGCTATGCGATCGATGCGCGCAAGATCGAACAGGCCCTTGGCTGGCGCCCGGCGGAGACCTTCGACAGCGGCATCGCCAAGACCGTGCACTGGTATCTCGATCACGGGGCCTGGGTCGAGCACGTCCAGAGCGGTGCGTATCGGGAATGGATCGCCCGCCAGTACGACGCGGGATCCGCTCCGTGAAGATCCTGCTGCTGGGGGCCAACGGGCAGGTCGGGTGGGAGTTGCAGCGAGCCTTGGCGCCCCTGGGCGACGTAACCGCCTTCGATCGCACGATCGTCGATCTGGCGGACCCGGATGCCCTGTGCAAGGCGGTTCGCGCCGTGGCGCCCCAAGTGATCGCCAATGCCGCCGCCTACACTGCGGTGGACCTTGCCGAGACCGAGCCCGAACTGGCCGATGCGGTCAATGCCCAGGCGCCGGCCGTGCTCGCCGGTCTGGCGCGTGACTTCGATGCATGGCTGCTTCATTACTCGACCGACTACGTCTTCGATGGCAGCGGCCAGCGGCCCTGGCGCGAGGACGACCAGACCGCACCACTTAACCGGTACGGACGAAGCAAGCTGGCGGGCGAGATCGCGATTCGCAGCAGCGGATGCCGCCACCTGATCCTTCGCACCAGCTGGGTTCATTCGGCGCGCGGTGGTAATTTCATCCGGAGCATGCTGCGCCTGGGCGCCGAGCGCCAGTTGCTCAAGGTGGTCGACGATCAGATCGGGGCACCGACCGGCGCCGAGCTCATCGCCGATGTATCCGCCCATCTGCTGCGAAGCTTGCAGCAACGTCCGGACGCCGGTGGTACCTTCCATCTGGCGGCCGCCGGAGAAACCAGCTGGCGCGGCTACGCCTGTCACGTCATTGAGCTTGCGAGGACGTTTGGCGCCGAGCTGATCGTTGGGGAGATTGCCGGCATATCGACGGCCGACTATCCGGTGGCGGCACGCCGACCGCTCAATTCGCGGCTGGATTGCTCGCGCCTGCAGGACACCTTCGGGCTCGCGATGCCGCCGTGGCAAGTCGGTGTGGCGCGTGTGTTGCGGGAGATCTTGAACGCATGAACATTCGGACCAAGGCCCGCAAGGGCATCATCCTCGCCGGTGGCTCCGGAACCCGGCTTCATCCGGCTACCCTCGCGGTCTCCAAGCAATTGCTGCCGGTCTATGACAAACCCATGATCTACTATCCGCTTTCGGCGCTGATGCTGGCCGGCGTACGGGAGATCCTGGTGATCTCGACGCCGCAGGACACGCCCCGCTTCGAGCAGTTGCTCGGCGATGGCTCGCGCTGGGGGATCGAACTCGAATACGCAGTACAGCCCAGCCCGGATGGCCTGGCCCAGGCATTCCTGATCGGCGAGCGCTTCCTCGACGGTGGTCCGAGCGTGCTGGTGCTCGGCGACAATCTCTTCTACGGCCACGACTTCGCCAAGGGCCTGCAGCGGGCGGCGACGTGCGCTCGCGGCGCCACGGTGTTCGCCTATCCGGTGCACGACCCGGAACGATATGGCGTGGTCGAGTTCGACGCTGCCGGCAAGGCGGTCAGCCTCGAGGAGAAGCCTGCGTCGCCGCGCAGCCGCTACGCCGTGACCGGCCTCTATTTCTATGATGAACGGGTGGTCGATGTGGCGCGTGGGCTGGCGCCGAGCGCCCGCGGCGAACTCGAGATCACCGATGTCAATCGACAGTATCTGGCTTGGGGTGAACTCGACGTGCAGGTGATGGGGCGTGGGCACGCCTGGCTCGATACCGGCACCCACGAATCCCTGCTCGAAGCCAGCCTGTTCATCCAGACCATCGAGAAGCGCCAGGGTCTCAAGATCGCCTGCCTCGAGGAAATCGCCTGGCGCGCCGGCTGGATCGACGATGCCGCACTGGCCCGGCTGGCCGAGCAGTTCAGTCGCAACGAGTACGGTCGCTATCTGGCGCGACTGTTGCAGGAGCGGGTCTTCTGATGCAGGCACGGCGCACGGCGATCGCCGATGTCCTGATCCTCGAGCCGACGGTCTATGGCGACGCACGCGGGTTCTTCCTCGAGAGCTACAACGCGCGCGTCTTCGAGCGGCTCGTCGGCCTCGCCCCGAGCTTCGTGCAAGACAACCATTCGCGCTCGGCGCGTGGCGTGCTGCGCGGCCTGCACTACCAGATTCGCCAGCCGCAGGGAAAGCTGGTGCGTGTGGTGCGTGGCGCGGTATTCGACGTGGCGGTTGACCTGCGTCGCAGCTCGCCCAGCTTTGGTCGCTGGGTCGGCGCCGAACTGTCCGCCGACAACCATCGTCAACTGTGGGTGCCACCCGGCTTCGCGCATGGCTTCCTGGTGCTGTCGGACGAGGCTGACTTCCTCTACAAGACAACCGACTACTATGCGCCCGAGCACGAGCGCTGTCTGCTGTGGAACGACCCGGGGGTCGGGGTGCATTGGCCGATCGACGGCGAACCCCTGCTGTCCGCCAAGGACCGCCAGGGCAGTCTGCTCGCCGCCTGCGAGACCTTCCCGTGAGCAAGTAGGGGCACCGTGATCGATTACGGTGCGCCGCGGCATGATTCCTCGATTCGTGCAGCGGCTGTGCGAAAATCCGCCGGTTGCGATCTGACATGACGAGGGCTGGATGAAGATTCTGGTGACCGGCGCGGCCGGTTTCATTGGCATGCACACCGCCGAGGTGCTGCTTGCTCGGGGCGACGAAGTCGTCGGCATCGACAATCTCAACGATTACTACGACCCGACGCTCAAGCAGGCCCGGCTCGCGCGTCTCGCGCCCAACGCCAACTTCCGCTTCGTCAAGCTGGACGTGGCCGATCGCCCGGGCATGGAGAAGTTGTTCGCCGACGAAAAGTTCGATCGAGTGATCCACCTGGCCGCCCAGGCCGGTGTGCGCTACTCGCTGGAGAATCCGCATGCATACGTAGACAGCAATCTGGTCGGATTCATGAACATTCTCGAGGGCTGCCGCCACAACCGGGTCGAGCACCTGGTTTACGCCAGCAGCTCGAGCGTGTATGGCGGCAACACCCTGATGCCGTTCTCCGAGCATCACAGCGTCGATCATCCGATCAGCATGTACGCGGCGACCAAGAAAGCCAACGAGCTGATGGCGCATACCTACAGCCACCTGTTCGGACTGCCGACCACGGGCCTGCGCTTCTTCACCGTGTATGGTCCGTGGGGGCGGCCGGACATGGCGCTGTTCCTGTTCACCAAGGCGATTCTCGAGGGGCGGCCGATCGACGTCTTCAACCATGGCCGCATGCGGCGAGACTTCACCTACATCGACGACATCGTGCAGGGGGTCGTGCGCACCATGGACCACGTCGCCGAGGGCGATCCGGAGTTCGATCCCGATCAGCCCGATCCGGGCCGCAGCAAGGCCCCGTTCCGGGTATTCAATATCGGCAACCACAACCCTGTCGAGTTGATGGCCTTCATCGAGGCGATCGAGGAGGCACTGGGCCAGACGGCCGAGAAGAACTTCCTGCCGATGCAGGACGGCGACGTGCCGGCGACCTACGCCGACACCGCCGAACTTCGCCAGTGGACCGATTTCCAGCCGGCCACCCCGGTCAAGCAGGGCGTGGCCCGATTCATCGACTGGTACCGCGACTACTTCAAGGTCTGAGGGCGGTTCGATGGACAAGCCGACGATCTACCTGGTGGCGGGGGCGCGCCCCAATTTCATGAAGATCGCGCCAATCGTGCGTGCGCTCGATGCACACGGTGGGCTCGCCTACAAGATCATCCATACCGGCCAGCACTACGACCGGGACATGAACGAGGTGTTCTTCGAGGAGTTGGGGATTCCGGCGCCGGACCTGTTCATGGGGGCCGGCGGCGGCAGCCACGCGCAGCAGACCGCGCGCATCATGACCGCCTTCGAGGAACTGTGCGAGACGCAGCCGCCGGCCTGCGTGCTGGTGGTCGGTGACGTCAATTCGACACTGGCCTGCTCGATCGTCGCCAAGAAGGCCTGCATACCGGTGGCCCACGTCGAGGCAGGCCTGCGCAGCGGTGACCGCCGGATGCCGGAAGAGATCAACCGCCTGGTCACCGACGCGATCAGCGACTGGTTCTTCGTCACCGAACCGAGCGGTCGCGCACATCTGCTGCGCGAGGGCAAGGATGCACAGGACGTGCACTATGTTGGCCACGTCATGGTGGATAACTTGCTCCACCAGGCCGCCCGCCTCGGCCAAATCGAAACCGCGGGTTTCGAGACGGCAGCGTTCAAGGAGGCCAATCCGGCCTATGGCGTGGTCACGCTGCATCGCCCATCGAACGTCGATGACGCCGCCACCTTCGCCCGCATCGGCGGCGCGCTGCGACGGCTGTCGCAGCGGCTGCCGCTGATCTTTCCGGTGCATCCGCGTACCCGGGGGAACCTTGAGCGCTTCGGCATCGATTTGGGTGACCGTGTATCGCTGGTCGGTCCGCGCGCCTACATGGAGTTCCTGAATCTCTGGAAGGATGCTGTGGTGGTGCTGACCGACAGCGGCGGCCTGCAGGAGGAGACCACTGCACTGGGCGTGCCGTGCGTGACGATACGCGAGAACACCGAACGCCCGGTGACGATCGACGAAGGGAGCAATGTGCTGGTCGGCACCGACGCCGAGCGTATCGTCGCCGAGGCGTTGAAAGCCTGCGACGGGCAGGGCAAGCGCGGCCGCAAGCCCGAACTTTGGGACGGCCGGGCGGCCGAGCGCATCGTGGACATCCTCGCCGGATTGTTGCGGGCCTGAGGGCAAGTGTCGCAATACTTTGTCATCATTGGCCCGGCACGCCGTTGCCGCTTGGTCGCCGGATCGATCAAGCTGCGTGCTTGTTGTCCCCAACCGGATGCCGAACAATCGAGCCGATTCAGATGCTGATACCCATGATTCTCTCCGGCGGCGCCGGCACGCGCCTGTGGCCGGTTTCCCGCGAAAGCCATCCAAAACCCTTCATGCGACTGGCCGACGGCCAATCGCTGCTCGGGCTCACCTACCGGCGCGCCCTCGCATGCGACGATCTCGGCGAGATCATCACGATCACCAATCGCGACTACTATTTCCAGACCCGTGACGTGTGGTCCGAACTCGGCAGTGCTGCGGCCTGCCCTGCACGCTATCTGCTCGAGCCGATCGGACGCAACACCGCACCAGCAATTCTCGCCGGCGCCCTCGACGTCCAGGCGCGTCACGGCGATGACGCGGTGCTACTGGTATTGCCCGCCGACCACCTGATCCGAGACGAAGACGCATTCGCCGAAGATGTGGCGCGGGCAGCGGCGCTGGCGCGCGCTGGCCGCTTGGTCACTTTCGGCATTCGTCCGACCCGGCCGGAAACGGGTTTTGGATACATCAGAGCCGGCCAGGCGGTGGCCGGCAGTGACGGATACGGGGTGCTCGGCTTCATCGAGAAGCCGGACGTCGACACGGCGCGTGGGATGATCGAGGACGGCGGTTATTACTGGAACTCGGGCATGTTCTGCTTTTCCGCCGGCTGCCTCGTCAAGGCCTTCGCGGATATCGCGCCGGAAATGTTGACTTCGGCCAGTCGTTGTCGCTCGGCGACCATCGACGAGCCCGGGCAGCGCTACGTCGAACTCGATCGCGACAGCTTTGCCGCGATGGAAAACATTTCGATCGACTACGCGATCATGGAGAAGGCCGACAACGTCGCCGTCGTGCCGGCGACTTTCGACTGGAGCGATATCGGCTCATGGACCGCGCTCGCCGAACTGACCCACGCCGACCGCGACGGAAACCGCGTCCAGGGCGACACGGTACTGGTGGGCAGTCGCGGCTGCTTCGTCCAGAGCGATGATCGCACCGTCGCCGCCGTCGGCGTCGAGGACCTGGTCGTGATCGACACCGCCGATGCATTGCTGGTGGCCCATCGCGACCGGGTGCAGGAGGTCAAGGAGGTCGTCGCACGCCTCAAGAAGAGCGGTCACGAGGCCTACAAGCTGCACCGCACGGTGTTTCGCCCGTGGGGTTCCTATACCGTGCTGGAAAATGGCAGTCGCTACAAGATCAAGCGCATCGAGGTGAAGCCGGGCGAATCGCTGTCGCTGCAGATGCATCATCATCGCTCGGAACACTGGATCGTGGTCAGCGGGATGGCGCGGGTGGTCAATGGCGAGGACGAGTTCTTCGTGCGGCCGAACGAATCGACCTACATCCCCGCCGGCCACAAGCACCGTCTTGAGAATCCAGGCGTGGTCAATCTGGTGATGATCGAGGTACAGAGCGGCGAGTACCTGGGCGAAGACGACATCGTGCGCTTCAGCGACGTCTACGGGCGGGCCTGAGCAGCGCCCGGCGCAGGCATGGCGATCTACGCAATCGGCGACATCCAGGGCTGCTTCGACGAATTTCGTGCGCTGCTCGAGCGGATTCGCTTCGACCCGGCGGGCGACCGCCTGTGGCTGGTGGGCGATCTGGTCAATCGAGGGCCCGGCTCGCTCGAGGTCTTGCGCCTGGTTCGCGACCTCGGCGAGGTCGTGACCGCGGTGCTGGGCAATCACGACCTCTACCTGCTGATGGTGGCGGCCGGATTTCGCAAGCGGGGCAAGGACGATACGCTGGCGGCGGTGCTCGCCGCACCGGACCGTGTGCCGCTGCTCGACTGGCTCGCACGACGTCCGCTGATGCACGTCGAAGACGGCTTCGCGCTGGTGCATGCGGGTCTGGTGCCGCAATGGTCGGTGCCGGTGGCCCGGGCGCTTGCAGGCGAGGTCGAAGGTGCGCTGCGTGGCCCCCGCAGCAAGGTCTTCCTCGAACAACTCCACGGCAACCGCCCGGATCGCTGGGAGGATCGGCTGAAGGGCCAGGACCGTCTGCGCTTCATCGTCAATGCAATGACGCGGATGCGTTTCTGCAGTGCCGGCGGACGTCTGCAGTTTGGCGCCAAGGGGCCTCCGGGGAGCCAACCCAAGGGATTGCTGCCCTGGTTCGACGTGCCGCATCGTGCCAGTCGGACCCATACCATCGTCTGCGGCCATTGGTCGGCTCTCGGATTTCGTCGGGAACTGGGCTTGCTCGCTCTCGACAGCGGCTGCCTGTGGGGCGGCGACCTGACCGCAGTACGGCTCGACGATGGCCTGGTGTTTCGCGAACCGGCACGCAAGAACCGCCTCGCGTCGTGACCGGGTGGTCTGCGGCGCTTCGGCGAAACGCGGCGACGCGCTACCATTGATGAATTTTACTTGGTGGCGACGAGGTCGCGTGGCGGCCGTCCCATACCCGACACGTGGCAAGCTCCCTCGACATTCAGATCGTATCGCACGGCACCCCTGAACTGGTGCGGACGCTACTCGCCGATCTGAGCGGCCTGCCGGCGCACATCCACCTGCTCGAGAATCTCGCCGATGCCCCGGAGGCATCGGCCGAACGACCGGCGCTGCGACACGCGGACCGCCAGCCTCGCGGCTTCGCCGCCAATCACAACCTGCTGGCCAGCCGCGGTGATGCCGAGTTCATCGCGATACTCAATCCGGACCTGCACCTCGACGCGGCCGTGTTCGAGGGGCTGCTGTCGGCATTCGACGATCCGGCAGTCGGTATCGTGGCACCGCGCGTGCAAGCCCCCGACGGCGCCATCGCCGATAACGCTCGGCGGGTGCTGACGCCCGCCCGCCTGCTGCGCGACCGGCTCCATCCGGTCCGTCGGCGCAGCGACTATCCGGACGCCGACCACCCCTGCGAGCCGGACTGGGTCGCCGGCATGTGCCTGTTGGTCCGTCGTCGGGCATTCGACGAACTGGGCGGATTCGATGCCGGCTACCGCATGTACTGCGAGGACATGGACCTCTGTGTGCGGGCCTGGCAGCGCGGATGGAAGGTGCGCTGCCTGCCCGCGCGCGGCATCGTCCATGATGCCCGCCGGGCGAGCCTGCGCGACCCCGGGCATTTCGTCTGGCACGTGGCAAGCCTGCTGCGCTTCTGGCGGTCGCCGGCCTACCGCAGCTTCGTCACAGGGCCGCCGGCAGGTCGAAGTCATGCTGCGGGGAGGTCGTGAATGCGTGAGGTGGCGATGGTATTCGCGTCGGCGGCTTTCGTCGCCGTGCTGATCCAGGCATTGAGGCCTGCGGCCTTGCGCGTCGGTCTGGTCGACTCGCCGGGCGGGCGCAAGCGCCATCAAGGTTCGATACCGTTGATCGGCGGTGTCGCGATCGTGCTCTCGTTCGCGCTGTCGAGCCTGATCTTCGTGCCGATCGTGGCCCCCTATCGGCCCTTGTTCGTCGGCCTCGCGCTGCTGGTGATCATCGGCGTCATGGACGACCTGCGGGAACTGGCGCCGCGCAACAAACTCGCCCATCAATTCATCGCCGCGGTGCTGATGACCTCGTGGGGCGGCAACTACCTGCGCGACCTCGGCATGCTGTGGGGAAACGCGATCTTCGACCTGCAGGACTGGGGCATCCCGTTCACACTGTTCGCGACGCTGTCGGTGGTCAACGCCTACAACATGAGCGACGGGGTGGACGGTCTGGCCGGTGGCTGGGCACTGATCACCTTCGCGATGATGGCCTATCTCGGCGACCTCACCGGGCAGCAGGAACTGGCGTCGTTCTCGCTGATCCTGGCCGGCTGCCTGGCGGGCTTTCTGGTGTTCAACCTGCGCCATCCGTGGCGCCAGCGCGCCGCGGTGTTTCTGGGCGATGCCGGCAGCATGGCGATCGGTTTCCTGGTGGTGTGGTTCTCGGTCGAATTGACCCAGCCGGTCGGGCCGGACGAAGTCCGTGTACCGCCAGTGGTGATGCTGTGGGTGTGCGGACTGGCGCTGATCGACATGTTCGCGGTCACTTTGCGGCGGATGAGCAAGCGGCGGAACCCGTTGCATCCGGATCGCACCCATCTCCACCACGTGCTGATCCGCATCGGTTTTTCGGACAGGCGGGTAGTATTCTTCCTGATGCTGGTGAATGCCTTGCTCGGCATGGTCGGTCTTGCCGGTTGGCACTATCGCGTCTCCGAACTGGCGCTGTTCCTCGGATTCCTGGCGCTCACCGGTGCCTATCTGTACGCGGCCAGCCACGCCTGGCGGCTGTCACGCTTTGCCAGGAGACACCTGCGGCGCAATGGCGCCGCGCAGCGGCAGCAGCATACGGAGCAGTGAGGATGGCAGCAGACGAGGCCCTTGAGAGTCGGTCGGACACGATGGCGCACCCGCAGCAGCAACGCATCGGCGAAATGCTGGTGGCCGCCGGCAAGCTCGCAGCCCGCGATCTGGAACACGCACTTGCGGCACAGACTGAAATGCAGGATCTGCTCGGGAGAATCCTGGTGCGCCTGGGTCTGCTTGCCGAGAGCGATCTTGCCCAGGTGCTGGCACGGCAGCTGGACGTCCCGCTGGCGACCGCCGGCGCCTTCCCGGAGGATCTGCTGCCGGTCGATGGGCTCGCGCCCGAGTATCTCAGAATGCATCGCCTGTTGCCGCTGGCGGTGGAGGACGGAATCCTTCGGATCGCCATGGCGACGCCGCAGGATCCCTTTCTGGTCAAGGCGGTGCGGCTTGCCAGCGGATTGAAGGTGGCGCCGGCGCTGGGGCTGGAGTCCGAGATCGACGCCGCGCTCGAACGCTATTTCGAGGAACCCGACAACGACGAAGCCGCGAGCGAGCACCCGCGCGATGCCGGCGACAGCGAGTTCGTCGAGCATCTTCGCGATCTCGCGACCGAGGCGCCGGTGATCCGGCTGGTCAACCAGATCATCGGTCGCGTCGTCGACCTGCGAGCCTCGGACATCCACCTGGAGCCATTCGAGGACACCCTTCAGGTGCGCTATCGGATCGATGGCGTGCTGCGCAACGATGCGCCGGTGGCGATCGACATGGCGGCCGCAGTGACTTCGCGGATCAAGCTGATGGCCCACCTCAACATTGCCGAACGGCGCCTGCCGCAGGACGGACGGATCAAGACGCGAATCAAGGGCCGCGAAATCGACCTCAGGGTGTCGACCTTGCCGACGGTCCACGGCGAGAGCGTCGTGATCCGGGTTCTAGACCGCGCCAGCGTGCGCATCGAACTCGAGAAGATGGGTTTTGCGAGCGACATCCTTACCCGTTTCCGGGATCTCCTGGCCCGACCCCACGGCATCCTGCTGGTCACCGGCCCGACCGGCTCGGGCAAGACCACGACGCTGTATGCGTCGCTGACCAAGCTGGATTCGGCAGCGCTCAAGATCGTCACGGTGGAGGATCCGGTCGAGTACCAGCTCGGCGGCATCAACCAGGTCCAGGTGCAGTCGCAGATCGGGCTCGATTTCGCGCAGTCGTTGCGTTCGATCCTGCGCCAGGATCCGGACGTGATCATGATCGGCGAGATGCGTGACGGAGAAACCGCACAGATCGCCGTGCAGTCGGCACTGACCGGCCATCTGGTGCTGTCCACACTGCACACCAATACCGCAGCCGGCGCGGTGGTGCGCCTGGTGGACATGGGCATCGAGCGCTATCTGATCACGTCCACGTTGAATGGCGTGTTGTCACAGCGCCTGGTCCGGCGCCTGTGTCCCGACTGTCGCGAAGCGGTCGATCTCGACGCTGCGCAGGCGTCGGCCGCCGGGCTGGCCCGCTTTCTCGGCAGAGACGGTGGTCGGATCTTCCGCGCCGCGGGTTGCCCTGCATGCAAGCACACCGGCTATCTCGGGCGCACTTCGATCCATGAGCTGCTGCCGATCGACGATGCCATGGTGAACGCCATCCTCGAAGGTGAGGACGCCACCGCACTGCACGCGCTGGCGCGCCGGCGCGGCATGCGGACCCTGTTCGAGGATGGCCTGCGCAAGGTCGCCGAGGGCGTCACCTCGCTCGAGGAGGTCGCCAGGGTGACGCAGGACCAGCAGGATGAGTGAGTTCCGCTACCGGGCCGTGCGCGGCGACGGCAGTTTCACCGAAGGCCGGCTGAGTGCGGACAGCCGCAGCGCGGCGCTCGCGCAGATCGAACGCATGCGGCTGACGCCGATCGACCTGCTCGAGGCCGGCGACATCGCCACCGGCGGGAGCGGGGCGGTGCCGGCCGGGCGTGTCCGTCGGCTCGGCGGCAGTCGCATCCGGGCAGTGGACATCGAGGATCTGACGCGCTCGCTGTCGGTGATGCTGCGTTCCGGCGTACCCCTCGACCGCGCCCTCAAGTTGATTGCCGGGATGGCACAAAAGGAACAGATGGCGCTCGTCGTCGGCGACCTGCATGCGGCGGTCAAGGGCGGCAAGTCGTTCAGCGCGGCACTCGGCGCCCACCGGGCGCTGTTTGGCGATTTCTACATCAACATGGTGCGGGCGGGGGAGGCCGGCGGGCAGCTGGCCGACGTGCTGACCCGGGTCGGCGAACATCTCGAGCGCTTCCGGCAACTGCGCGAGGGCGTCGTGTCGGCGATGATCTATCCGATGATCCTGGTGGTCGTCGCGCTGCTCTCGGTGTTTTTGCTGCTGACCTTCGTCGTGCCGCAGTTCGAGTCGCTGTTCGAGGACATGGGCGACGCCTTGCCACTGCCGACCGCGATCATCGTCGCGGCCGGCCATTTCCTGGGCGACTGGTGGTGGCTGTTGGCGCTGCTGGTTGCCTGGCTGGTTTGGGGTTGGCGGCGCTACGTGCATACCGATCGCGGGCGCCACTGGAAGGACCGCAAGCTACTGGCGCTGCCATTGATCGGCGATCTGATCCGCAAGTACGAAGTCACGCGATTTTCGCGCAGCATGGGTACATTGCTCGGTGGTGGCGTATCGATCGTGCAGGCGGTTCGTATCGCCGCGCAGACTGTGGCAAACTCGCCGCTTCGACAGGCACTGGAAGGTGTCGCACCGTTCATCAAGAAAGGTGGGCGGATGGCCGACGCGCTGACCGAAACCGGATTGTTCACGCCGCTCGCGCTCAACATGGTGCGGCTGGGCGAAGAAACCGGGCGCCTGGA
The DNA here is from genome assembly GCA_020445765.1 of Rhodocyclaceae bacterium. Lineage (GTDB taxonomy): Bacteria > Pseudomonadota > Gammaproteobacteria > Burkholderiales > Rhodocyclaceae > Cognatazoarcus. The sequence goes on from JAGRFY010000016.1 coordinate 17,570, forward strand.
TACGATGCTGCTTGAACTCGCGCGGGTTCACGATGCCGAAGTTCAGGCCGGCATCAAGCGGGCCCTGACCTTGATCGAACCGATCCTGATTCTCACTCTCGGCGTGTTGATCGCTGCCATCATCGTGTCGATCCTGCTGGGCATCCTGTCGGTCAACGATCTGGCTGCCTGAATACGTTCGCCCGTCGACCCATTCAAACCACTTTGAGTAATGTGATGACTGACTCCGCAAGATCCCGCCACCAGGGCTTCACGCTGGTCGAACTGCTGGTCGTGCTGGCCATTCTCGGATTGCTGGCCGGACTCGTCGGGCCGCGCGTGCTCAGTCAGCTCGGTGGTGCCAAGAGCAAGACCGCGAACGTTCAGATCAAGGACTTCGAGCAGGCGCTGGAGCTCTACAAGCTCGACGTCGGGCGATTCCCGACCAGCGACGAGGGACTCTCCGCGCTGGTCAGCAAACCGGCCACGGCCACCGGATGGAACGGGCCTTACCTGAAGTCCAGCGCTGTGCCGAAGGACCCGTGGGGCCGTGACTACTTCTATCGTATTCCCGGACGCAGCGCGGAGGTGGACATCCTGTCCCTCGGTGCGGACGGTGCCGAAGGTGGCGAGGGTGAGAACGCCGACATCGGCAACGCACATTGAGCCCGGCGGTCCGCCGTTGCCGGGTGACCTCCGCTCCCGTCGTGCGTCGTGCGGTTTTACGCTGATCGAGCTGATCGTTGCGCTGGCCGTGGTCGGCCTGCTGCTGGCCGCGGTGCCGGTGGCGATCGAGCGGGCCGCTGACTCCCTGGCCTATCGCTCCGCGGTGCAAGGCATCGCCGCCAGCATGCGGGCCGCACGCAATCGAGCGATGACAGACGGTGCGCCGGCAGCCTTCTTCGTCGCCGTCAGCCGCCGCCAGTACGGCGTCGAGGGGGGCGAGTCAGAGCGCTTTTCCGATCGCCTCGCCGTGACCGCGACCGCCGCCGTCGCCGTCCGGCGGGACGAAGGCGTGCAACGCATCGTATTCATGCCCGACGGCAGTTCTTCGGGCGGCAGCGTGCAGATCGTGCGCAGCAGCGGCCAGGGCGTGCGGCTTCGCGTGGACTGGCTGCTCGGCCGTATCACCCACGAGCCGCCCGCGTCATGAGTCAGTGCAGCGCTCATCGCGGCGTCCCGATGGCGGACAGGACGCTACAGCGTGGCTTCTCGCTGCTGGAAGTACTCGTCGCGCTCGCCGTGATGGCGCTTTCGCTTGGGGTGCTGTACCAGTCGGTGGGAACCTCGACACGCGGCGTTCAGATCGCCGATCGCACCGAACGGGCCACCCTGTGGGCGGGATCCCTGCTGGCGCGCTGGCCCGAGCGCGGCTCCGGCGGGTGGAACGAAGATGGCCGCAGCGTGGATGGATTCGGCTGGCAAGTGCGTTCGGAAGCGCTCGGAGAGGACGCCGGCAGGATCGGTATGGTCGACCTGTATGCGGTCGAAGTCATCGTTGCCTGGCGCAACGGATTCAGCGAGCGCAATGTTCGAATCTATTCGATCCTGCCCCAGATTCGTGACGGCGACGCGCGGACATGATGGGCCGCCGTCGACAGCGTGCGTTCACGTTGATCGAGGTGGTGATCGCGCTGACGCTGGTCTCGCTGGTAATGCTCGGCCTGCTCAGTGCGTTGCGAACCTTTGCCCGCAGTTCCGATGTGGTCGATGGGGCGAGCTCGCGGATTGAAGAGATGGCGCTGGTGAGTCGTTTCCTTGGGGCGACGGTAAGCCGTCTGGCGAAGGGGCGCGTCGGTGACACCTCCGCGGCCCGACCGTATTTCGTCGGTGGCGAGCGCACATTGGCCTGGCTCGGCATCCTGCCCGCGCGATTTGGCGGTGGCGGTCTGCATCTGTTTTCGCTGGCACTCGAGGAAGGCAGTGGGGGTGCCTCGCTGACCTTGCGCTTCCTGCCCTATTCGCCGGGCATCGATCCCGGGCGCCTGGCCGGCATCGAGCCACAGTTTCGACTGGACGGCGTCGGGGGGTTCGAGGTTTCGTACGAGTCTCGGGACGGGGCGTGGGCGCCACAATGGAACGAGTCGGCGCGCGTGCCCGAGCGGATCGCCTTTGTCCTCGATGTCGGGGGCATGCGCTGGCCGGACATCGTCGTCCAGCCGCGCGAGCTTGACTCGGGAGCAGCCGGCGGTGGCGAGATCGTCATTGGCGGCTCCGGTGGCTGAGATGTCCGGCGGCCGCCCGCGCGAGCAAAGCGGGATCGCGCTGGTGCTGGTGCTGTGGCTGGTGGCAGCCCTGGCGCTGATTTCCGCGGCAGTGGCGGCGACCTCGCGCGAAGGCGTCAAGGCTGCACGGGACGGCCGATTGCTGCTGGCCGGCGAAGCCCTGTGCGATGGCGCGATTCATCTCGCACTGTTCGAACTGCTTCGCGAGGGGCGGAGCACCGACCGGATTCTGACCGGCAGCTATCGGGTCGACGATAGATCGGTATCGGTGACGTCCGTGCCGGCCAACGGCTTCATCAATATCAACGCAGCGGACGAATCGCTGCTCGAACTGCTCTTCCGTCATGGCGCAGATCTGGCTCCGGATGTTGCGCGACAACTCGCCGAGCGGGTGCTGGATTGGCGCGATCCGGACGGTGTGGCAAGGCCGGAAGGCGCGGAGGACGACGACTACGCGGCTGCCGGCGTGCCGTTCCGGACGCGAGGCGGACGCTTTGATTCGATTGACGACTTGATGCAGGTTCTGGGTCTTGACTTCAGCGTATTTGATAGAATCCGCCACCTTGTCGTTGCTGGTGGCGCTGAGGCGCGGGTGAATCCGATGGCCGCGCCCGCGGGGGTGCTGCTGGTGCTTGCCGCGGGAGATGCGGCAACTGCTCGTGCGGTTGAGGCCGGCAGAGAGAGTCTGGGCCTCGCCACCGATCTGACCGGGCTATCGCGAAATCATCTCGGCACAGGCGCCTCGCGCGTGCTGCGGATGGAAGCGCGGGTCGCCCTGCCAGATGGCAGGAATTTGGTGCGTGCGCAGTGGATCTCGCTCGATGGCGGGGTGGATCGGCTGCCTTGGTTGACGCTGGCAGCGGAGCCGGCCCGTTTTGGGCGAGGCTCCTGAGGGGAATATGGTCGGTCGCGAGTCGCTCTCCCTGTTCGGGATCGATCTCGTCGGGATCTTCGATTACTGGCGTGACGGCATGGCTGAGGCTGCGGCGATCGGCTGGCTGCGCTGGCTGCTGCCGGCCGAAGCGATTCGAATCGAACACGCCGAGGGGCGAGTCGAGATCCGCGACGGCACGAGTGGATTGCCTGTCGATTCCACGAAGCCGTTCGAAGGCGACGCTGTAATGCTGCCGGAAGAACTGTATCTGACCAAGGACGTGCATGTCCCCCAGTTGTCGAGTCGTCAGATGGCCGCCGCACTGGGCCTGCAGGCCGAGCAACTGAGTCCGTTCGGCGTCGCGGATCTGGTGTGGGGATGGAGACGAGACTGGCGACGGCAGGGGGCGGAGTCGGTGCGCATCGTGATGGCGTCGAGAGCAGCCGTCGAGCGGCACCTGGCCGAGCGCGGCCATCGCGATCCGGCCAAGGTCGAGGTCTGGGTCGGAGATGACGTGCCGATCTTGCTCGAAGGCTTTGGTGAATCGCGTCGGATCGCGCGCCAGTCGAGGCATCGCATCCTGGTCGTGGCAGCCGTGGCGGCGCTGTTGGCAATGCTGCTTCTGTTTGCCGCACTTCCCGTGTGGCGGGCCCACGAGCGCCTGCAACAGGCGACGCGCCAAATGGATCAAGTGAAGCTGCAGGCTGCCCCGGCGATCGAGGCCCGCGAGCGACTGGTCGCCGGCGCCGAGGCACTCGATCGGCTGCGCGCCCGATCGACGGGCAAGACGCGGGAAGTCGAGGTGCTGAACGCGCTGTCCGAGATGATCCCCGACGAAGCGATGCTGTTCCGCTTCGAACTGCGGGGGGATTCGCTGAGGCTGTCAGGCCAGGCGGACGACGCCTCGCTGGTGCTGCAATTGCTGTCCGACAGCAAGGCTTTTTCATCCGTGCGAAGCACGGGGCCGTTTTCTCGTGCCGCCAACGGTCGCGAGTCCTTCATGTTCGAATTGCAGCTGGACGACAAGGGGTCCCGGCCTTGAATCCCGCGATGATCCGCTGGCGGGCACACCTCGCGCTAGGCTCCATGGTGCTCGTCATTGCCCTGATCGGATTGTCCGTCCTCGCCGCGCTGTGGCGGTCCTATGCCGACGCCAACGATGCTCTCGGCGCGCTCGAGCCCCGCTATGCGCGGCTTGCCGGGCTGGCGCGGTCCGAGGAGCGATTGCGTGCCACCCTCGCCGAGGTCGAGCGGCGGGTTTCGGTGCTCGCCATCCCGAAGGAGGTCGAGTCATTGCGGGCGGGTGCGGACTTGCAGCGCAAGGCGCGGGAATCGGCCGAATCCGCCGGTCTGCAGGTTGCGGCAAGCCAGATCTTCCCGGCACGCATGGAAGATGAACTCGAACGCATCTGGATCAGCCTGACGCTCAAGGGCGGCCTGGATCAGGTGCGTGCGTTCCTGCTCGCGCTGGCCATGCAGACGCCGCGCGTGCATGTGTCGATGTTGACGATCCAGCCGGACAATCGTCGCCTCCGCGGTCGAAGCGGCCAGGATGTGCAGGTCTCGCTGGAAATCAGCCAGTTCAGGGTTCCACGCTGATGAGGCGGGCGCTGTTCTGGTTGATCGTCATCGACTTTTGCGCTGCGACGGGCGTCGGCGTACTGTGGACGGCCCCCGAGCCAGGGTGGGCGCCGCCGACATCGATCGTGCCGGAAATTCCGACGGTGGCCGAAGTCGAGACTTCCGAAGTCGGAATTGAGGCGGAAGGTCTCAAGAGCATGACCGAACGGCCGCTGTTCTTCGCATCGCGCCGGCCGGAAGCGGAAGACGAGCCAGGCCCGGAAGTAGCCGTGGTTGAGCAAGAGGAAACGATCGACGTGTCGGGATTCTTCTCCTCGGCCGATGGCTCGGCAGGAGCGATCCTGCGAGTCGACGGCGAGTCGCGGCGAGTGCTCCAAGGCGAGACCGTCGGCCGCTGGACGCTCGTCGCGGTCGATGGACTGACGGCGGAATTGCGCGCCGATGACGGCACCTCGCGCCAACTCGAACTGGTGCGCGCCGAACAGCAGGAAGCTGCCGCCCGGCCGGCGGTACCGCCGATTGCGCAGCCAGCGCCCACTGGCAGGGCAGCCATCGGCGCACCGGCGCCGGCAGATGTCAAGGCGACGCGGGAGGCCTACCTCAAGGCCGTGGCTGCCGCCCGTGCCGCCAACCGTGCGGCACTGCGCGAGCGTCGCGGGGGCAACAGGAATCCATAGGACATGAATCGACCGGATTTGACGATGAAATCGCTTCGGCGCGGCCTGCCCGTGCTGGTCAGTCTGCTGCTCGGCGCATGTGCGACGCCGCGCGGCGGCGACCCCGCCGCGGACCTTGCCGAACTGGCGGGCGGGGGCATGGCGGTGAGTGCCGGCGAATTGGCGTCGACCGGGATCCTGCCTTCTGGCGCGCTGGCCGAGGCACATGGCGCCGATGCGATCGCCGAGACTGGCCGTAGCGAACCCACGATCATCCGCGGTAACGATCAGGTGGTCCGCATGCCGGGGCGCAACACGCTTGAACCGCTGACCGGAGGCCCGGTATCGCTGCGTTTCGAGCAGGCGTCGATCACCGAAGTGGTGCATGCGGTGCTCGGCGACATCCTCGGCCTGGACTACACGATTCACCAACCGATCGCCGGCGACGTTACGCTGCACACGCGCAAGCCCCTGGCGCGCAAGGACGTCATGGCGGTGCTGGAGACCATGCTCCAGACCCACGGGCTGGCCCTCGTCAAGGATGGGCAGGGGCTCTATCACGTTGGGCGCCCGGAAGTGCTGAAGTCGATCGCGCCTGTGGTGCGCGGCCTGAGGTCCCTGCCCGCGGGCGAATCGCTGGTGATCGTCCCGCTGGACTATATCGGCGCCGCCGAGGTGGTCGAGATCCTCAAGCCGCTGGTGCCGCCCGAGGCCTTCGTGCGGGTCGATACGGTGCGCAACCTTCTCTTGCTCTCCGGTTCGCGCAACCAGATCGAGGGCTGGCTGGACATCGTCGAGATTTTCGACGTCGACCTGTTGAAGGGGATGTCGGTCGGGCTGTTCCCGCTCGAGTACGTTTCCGTCGAAGATGTCGCGACCGCGCTGAAGATGATTTCCACCGGCGCGGCGCCGGAAGCTCGCCAGAATGCGCGGACGTCGTCGACGGCCCCCGGCGAGAGCGGGGTCGCAGCGCTCGGCGCCCGCGGTGCCGCCGCCGCGGCCGAGGCGGTCGGCGGCACGCCTTCGCCGCTGGGCGGGATGCTGAAGATCCTGCCGATCGAGAATCTCAACGCGGTGCTGGTGGTGACGCCGAAGGCTGCCTATCTGGACAAGGCCCGTGAATGGATCGAGGCCCTTGATCGTCCGGATGCCGATGGCGGTGCCGCGCTATTTGTATACCCGGTGAAGAATGGCTCTGCCCGGCACCTGGCCGACCTGCTGAACGGGATCTTCGGCTCCGGCGGCACCTCTGGGGCAGTGGCACGCGACGATGGCGTTGCGCCGGGACTGGCGTCGAGTAGTTCATCGACCGGTGCCGACTCTGCCGGCGGTGCGAGTGGTGGATCGACCGGTCTTCTCGGCGGCATGGGGTCGCGCACCGGCGCTTCCCGCGGCACCAGCGCCTTCGGCAGCAGTTCGAGGAAGCGCGACAGCCGCCAGCAGGTGTCGAGCGTCGCCTTGGGCGAGGGTGTGCGCATCGTCGCAGACGGCAATCAGAACGCGCTGCTGATCTATGCGCCACGTGCCGACTACGCCAGGATCGAATCTGCCTTGCGCAAGCTCGACGTCGCCACCGCGCAGGTATTGATCGAGGCCAGCATCATCGAGGTGACGTTGCGCGACCAGCTCGAGTACGGGTTGCAGTGGTTCTTCACCAATAACGTCAAGGGCCACGGCTGGAGCGGTACCGGTGTGCTGTCGACGACGGACAGCGGCACGATCGCGGCCGGCGGCTCGGGATTCACCTACACGGTCGCCAATCCCTTCGGCGACATCGCCGCCAAATTGCGGTTGCTGGCCGACAAGAGTCTGATCAACGTCATCTCCTCTCCCTCGTTGATGGTGCTCGACAATCAGACCGCCGAGATCCAGGTCGGCGACCAGCAGCCGGTGAAGACCGTATCCACCGCATCGTCCACAACGGGTATCACGACCGAGTCGATCGAATACAAGGACACCGGCGTGCATCTGACCGTCACCCCGTCGATCAATGCCGGCAACATGATCACGATGGAGTTGCAGCAGAGCATCACGGACATCGGAGACCCGGAGCCGGCGACCGGGCAGCGCCCGTTTCTCGAGCGCAGCATCAGCAGCCGGGTCGCCGTGCGCTCTGGCGAAACCATCGTCCTGGGGGGCTTGATCAAGAACAACAAGAGCTCCGGGCGCGAGGGCGTGCCCGTGTTGCACGACCTGCCACTGATCGGCGATCTGTTCGGCACCTCGACCGTCAACACGGATCGTACCGAGCTGATCGTGATGATCACGCCGCGTGTGGTGCGCACGGAACAGGATGTACGGGCGGTTGGGCGCGAACTTCGTGATCGGATGAAGACGCTCGATACGCTGGAGGGCATCGAGTCGCGATGACGGCGCGCGGCTGCCTGCCGCGGCTTGTCGAACTTGGGAGCAAGGAGTTGGCAATGATTTGGAGTGCACATGGACTTCGGCATGCGTTGGCGTACAAGCCGGGCCGCGGCTCGCTCGTGGCGGCCTGCGCGTGCCTGCTGGTCCAGGCCTGTGCAGCGCCGGGCGAACCACGCAGTGCAGAGGAGATCGTTCGCGAACGGTCACAATCCCGCTGGGATGCCCGGCTTGCAAGCGATTTGCAGACTGCTTATAGTTACGCCTCGCCCGCGTATCGGTCAGCATTCGACTTGAAGGCATTCGAACAGCGATTCGGTATGGGGCTTGCCCACTGGCAGAGTGCGAACGTCACCAGCGTGGTCTGTCGGGAGTCGGTTTGCGATGTCGTGGTGCATATCACCTACACCACGCCGCTTCAGGAAGGTCGAGTGTTGAGCAGTGATCTCAAAGAACGGTGGGTCCTGGAAGAAGATCAATGGTGGATCCACCTCAAGGTCTGAGTTGGCGCGCCGATAACCGGTAGCAATTCAGCATTCGTCTGCGACGCTGTGGCGATGCCATGACGAGGTGTTGCAAATTTCCAACGACTGACGGGAAGTGGCGCGACCGTTGGTTGTTTTGGCTAGGAGCCTATGCTAGTGTCCCGCTCGCTGGTGTATTCCTAAACCACGTTGCGCTAACTTAAGGCTAACTAAGGAGTCTTCGATGAAGAAAAAGCTTATCGCTGTTGGTATCGCAGCGACCCTGGGTGCGATGTCCGGTGTGGCTGGCGCTGCCATGCAAATGAATCAAGGCGGCCTCGGCAACATCACCGTGCTGCCGTACTACAGCGCCCAGAACGGCAACAACACGCTGATCTCGATCACCAACACCGATACGACCAACGGCAAGGTGGTCAAGGTGCGCTTCCGTGGTGCCGAGTGGTCGGACGACGTGTTCGACTTCCAGATCTTCCTGTCGCCGGGCGACGTCTGGACCGGCGCTGTCGTCGCGAATGGTACCGTTGCCAAGCTCGAGGCTGCTGACGACAATACCTGCACGCTGCCGGCTTCCGTCGGTTCCGCTTCCGGCAACAACTTCATCACCAGCCGCCTGTGGGACAACCCGGGTACCGGCACGATGGAGGGCTACATCGAAGTGATCACCATGGCGAACATTCCGCCGACGATCACGACCGCTGCGCCGGTGACCACCGCCGCTGCCAACGCCCAAGGTCTTCCGAACAGCACGACGTTTGCTGCCGCGACCTACCCGAACCCGCTGTATACCGCCATCAAGCACGTCAACGGCGTGGCGCCCTGCACCTCGGCCGTGCTGACCGGCCTGCTGCAGGACAACCAAGTCTACGACTATGCCACCGGTGACGGCGGCACGGGCGACGGTGACGACCGCGCTGACTTCGTGGCCAACAGCTACACCGACCAGGCGCTGTGGCTGACCGCCCCGACCCAGCAGTCGCTGATGACCCACGCCGTGGTCATCAATATCGACGGTTCCAAGGCCTACACCTTCCCGGCCACCGCCATGGACACCACCGGCGCGACGGTCAAGCAGTATTTCCGTCAGTCGAACGACGGCATCACCTTCAATGAGGCCGACTTCCAGGATCTGACGCAGGACCGCATCTTCTACCCGAGCAACACCACCGCCGCCCAGATCACCAGCGCCACCAATGGCGCCCTGATCTCCGACGTGGATGGCGGCGCCGCGGGTGTGGGCACCGGCCTGCCGATGTTCCAGTTCGACATGCCGGACCTGTCGACGCCGATGGAAACCGTCGGTGGCTACGTCGCCGCGGACATCAACGGTACGGCCGTTCCCGACTCCGCCGCTCGCGAGCAGCGCGACTTCGTGCTGGCCGTCATGCAGAAAGCCGGTGTCGTGACCGAGTACTTCACCGACCAGAGCCTGAACGGTGCCACCGACGTGGTCATGAACCAGCCGATCCGTCGCTTCTTCTACTGGTACGGCATCGACACCGCCACCGACACCACCCCGACGACCATCGGCCACGCCACCATCAACAGCGTGACCTACAACGTCTACGGTGAGACCGGTTCGGTGTACCAGCCGCTGCTGGGTGCGTCGAACGCGATTCCGGTGACCGGCGCGACCTTCTACGATCGTGAAGAGCAGACCAACGTCACCACCACCGACATCGTGATCTCCCCGCAGCTGCCGGGCCAGACCACCACCTACTTCCTGCAGGGCGAGGTCGCCGTGTGGAGCCTGAACACCGCGGGCGGCGCAACCGCTGCCACCGGTGCCGAGCTGACCACGCTGGCCGTGTCGGTGCCGGGTGACTACACTGCCGGTTGGGGCAACATCAGCACCACTTCCGATCTGGCCGCTACTCGTGGTGGTACGCTGGCTGGCGGTGGCGCGACCTTCGCCACCGAGGGTCAGCTGCCGGTGATCGGCTTCACCGCAATGAACGTGTTCAACGCCGCTGCTGGCGCCGCCGGTACCAACTACGGTATGGCCCTGCCGCTGCGCTACTAATCGTTCGACCTGGCTGTTCGCAGCCAATGGCAAAGGCGGGCTTCGGCCCGCCTTTGTTTTTTTCAATTTCTGACGAACCGTAGCCGATGAACAAACTGTTACGATGGCTCGCGACGGCAAGCTTGGTGATGGCGGCAAATGCGGCACTGGCGGCGGACGACGCGGTGTTGGCCGAATCCCCGCAGGCGACAGTGACGCAGGCCGACCTCGAAGCCGAACTGGGCAATGTTCCTGCTGCCCAGCTGGAACAACTCAAGCAACAGCCGAACGTCGCCGAGAAGCTCGTCGGTGACATCCACCTGCGGCGTCGGCTGGCTGCACGTGCCGAGGCGGCCGGCATGGCCGATGAGTCGAAGACGCTCGCGACGTTGAAGCTGCTGCGCGAACGCGTCCTCGCAAGCGCCTATCTGCGTCGGCTGGAAAGCGAGGCGATCTCCCCCGACGTGGTCGCCAGGCTGGCGGAAAGCGAATACCGCGCCCAGCCCGAGCGTTTTCAGCGCGACGAAGAGGTCCATGTTCGGCATATCCTGGTGAAGACGAACGCCTGTGACGAAGACCGGGGACGCGGCAAGCTCGAGGCCTTGCGTCAGCGCGCTTTGGGCGGGGAGTCGTTCGCCGACCTGGCAAAGGAATTTTCCGAGGATCCGGGATCGGCCGCAAAAGGTGGGGATCTCGGCTTCGTGCCGCGCGGCAAGACCGTCAAGCCGTTCGAGGATGCAGCTTTCGCCCTGAAGGATGTGGGTGAACTCTCGGAGGTCGTGGAATCGCAGTTCGGCTTTCATCTGATTCGCCTCGAGGCGCGCCGCTCGGCGGGCATCGTGCCGTTCGCAGAGGCGAAGGACGGCCTGCAGCGGGAACTCGCGGCACGCCTGCGCGCCGCAGCGCGCATGAAGGCCCTGGAAGCGATGAACGCGGAGGACAGTCCCGTCCTCGATACGCATCGCATCATGCAGGACATTGAAGGCCTGGCTGCCTCCGAACCGGGCGAAGAGTGAACGGGCGCCTGCCGGCGAATGGCCGGCACTCGAGGTGTGCCGGCGGTTGCTGCTAGCCGACCAGGCAAAGGCTCGATCCCCGCCGATGATGACACCCACAAGATCCGGATCCCACGGGCAATTGTTCGCCGAACTGCTGCGCCGGGAAATCAGCAATCGCTATGTCGGCAGCGTGTTCGGCGGCGTCTGGGCCGTCATGCAGCCGTTGTTTCAACTGGCGATCTACAGCTTCGTCTTCCGGGTAATCTTTGCGGTCCGCTTCCCGGAGCTCGAGCAACACAGCTTCACGACCTTCGTCGCCTGTGCCCTATGGCCGTGGATGGCCTTTCAGGAGGGGCTGCAGCGCGGTACGCATGCCATCGCGGGCAATGCGAGCCTGATCAAGAAGGTGGCATTTCGCCGCGAATTGCTCGTGCTGGCTGCCGTCTGCGCGATATTTCTGGTGCATCTGGCCGGCTTCGCGGTGGTGCTCGCCGGGTTGCTGGCAATCGGTGAACCGATCCATCTCGCCGCCTTGCCGGTGGTTCTTCTGGGCTGGGCGGTGATGTTCGTCTTCAGTTGCGGGCTGGCATTCTTCACGGCCTCCCTGCAAGTCTTCCTCAAGGACGTCGAGCACGTGCTGGCGCCGGTACTGATGGTGATGTTCTACGCCACTCCGGTCCTCTATCCGCTGTCGCGGGTGCCCGCGCCCTATGATTCCCTGATGGCCCTGAATCCCGCCGCCCACGTCCTCGAGGACATTCGAGCGGCGCTGATGCGCGGAGAGTGGGCCGTCGGCGAGTTGGCTGTGCTGTTCGCGCTTGCCCTATGCGTTGCGGCGGGGTGCAAGCTGATATTCAATCGACTGGCGCCCTATTTCGAGGATTTTGCCTAGGGTATGACCGCCTCTTCCGATCCTCCGCTGGTTGCGCTGCAAGGCGTCTGCAAGTCGTACCCGATCGCGGTTACACCGCGGGAGCGCTCCCGCGCACTGGTTTCGCTGCTGCTGGGACGGCCCGTGCCTCGGCGTTTCGACGCCTTGCGCGACATCGATCTGGTCGTGCGGCGCGGCGAATCCCTGGGTCTGATCGGCGTCAATGGTGCCGGCAAGTCGACCCTGCTGAAGGTCATCGCCGGTGTGGTCAAGCCGACCATGGGCGATGTCCGGGTCCATGGCCGGATCAGCGCGCTGCTCGAACTCGGTGCGGGATTCCATCCCCAGTACACCGGACGCCAGAACGTACGCCTGGCAACGGCCCTGATGGGCCTTTCGGCCGCCGAGAGCGATGCCAAGCTCGATCAGATCCTCGCGTTTGCCGACATCGGCGAGCACATCGAGCAGCCAATCAAGCAGTATTCATCCGGAATGGTGGTGCGGCTCGGGTTCGCAATCGCCACGGCGGTGCGGCCGGACCTGCTGATCACCGACGAGGTGCTGGCGGTCGGCGACGAATCGTTCCAGCGCAAGTGCGTGGCCTGGATGCGGGACTATCTCGACGACGGCGGCACCCTGTTGCTGTGTGCGCACAGCATGTTCCACGTCCAGAAGCTTTGTCAGCGGGCCATCTGGATCGATCACGGACGCGTGCGCCAGGGCGGACCGGCCATGCAGGTCACCCAGGAGTACCTGGCGTGGCACGACGCGCGCTTCGTGTCGGCCACCGAATCGGACCTCAAGGCGGACAACGCACGCAGCTATGCGGTGGTGGACCTGCGGGTGAATGGACAGTTGCCCGGTGCTTGGGCGACCGCAGAACTCGGCGGTGAGTTGCGGATCGAGGGGCGTATCTATTCACCGGACGGGCGTGCACCCGTCGTGGCGATCGGCTGTGTCAAGCTCGGCGGCTCACCCATCTACGGCCTCGCCTCCGACATGGAGGCGCACGTGCTTCCGCGGCTCGACGAAGATCACTTTGGTTTTTGCATCGCATTCGATCCCGTCGTGTTGCTGCCGGGCCGATACGAGATCCGTGCCCACGCCATGGATCCGGAAGGCGTGCGTCATTTCGACGAGGTCAAGTGCGACCTGGAAGTGCGGGGCGACACCCGGGAGCTCGGCCTGTGCCGCATGCGGCACCGCTGGCTCGTCGAAGACGTGGCGGGCCCCACTGCGCTTACCGTCGGCCTTGCGCCCGAGATCGCCTTGTCGAAGGGCCGTGAGGAATTGGAATGACGGCCGCCCACGAACGCATCGGTTGGCCCTCATTTGTCGACCGACTCGACGGCCTCGACCGGGTTGGTGCGCGATTTCGCGCAGGCGCGGGCGTGTCGGTGTTCCGCACGGCCAACGTACACCGCAATGCCGGCATCTTCATCGGCGACGACGTCATGTTGTTCGACGGTGTCCGCCTGCTGCTCGGAGATGCCGATACCTGCTTGCGGATCGGCGACCGTGTGGTGGTCAATGTGGGCTGCTATTTGTCCGGGGAAGGCGGGCTCGAGGTCGGCAACGACGTCCTGATGGGCGCACGGGTGATGCTGCTCTCGGCCGGTCACGGCATCGATGGGGGGGCACTGGAGATTTCGCGCAATCCCATCGTTGGCGAGCCGATCCGGATCGGCCGCGGGGCATGGATCGGTGCGGGTGCAATCATACTGCCCGGCGTGGCGGTCGGCGAAGGCGCCGTGATCGGTGCCGGCAGCGTGGTGACCCGCGACGTGCCGGCACTCGGAGTCGCGGTCGGGAATCCGGCGCGGACGATCCGGTCCCGGCACATGCCCGGCGTACCGGAAACGGCATCGCCGCAAGGATGGCTACCACGGCTTCGTCGCCTGCTGGGGCTGCGATGACGGGCGGGTTTGGGGACTCGGTGTACGTCGGACGTCCGCAAGGTCTTGAGGACGCGGGCTGCGAGGACGCTTTTCTGGTGGATTTCGCCGGTGACGTGGCGGCCGCGGAGGTACGCGAGCAGCGCCGTGACGGGCGGGTCTGTCATATCGTCGCCGAGCGTTGGCGGCCGATCGGCGACGACTTCGGCCAGCAATTGCTGAACCGTCGCTTTGCGGCACGACTGCTGGCCGGGCCGCCCAAACGGGTGTGCCTGCCCCAAGTGCATGGCGCGACCATCGATATTGCCAAGTTGGCAGCGCTGTTCGGCGTCGCGGTGGAGTTGGGCCGTCCCGAGATCGAACCGTGCGCCGGGCGTCCGGCTGCGTGGTGGTCCGGGGTCGAACGTCTCTGCGCCGAAGTGGGTGGGGGCGGCGGGCAGCCGGGACCGGTGCGAGGTTACGAGGCCTACGCCTTCAGTCAGCGAGACCACGCCCTGCTCTACGACATGCAGCGGCCGCTGGTCCGACACTTCAAGGCTTGCACCAGTGTGCTCGATATCGGCTGTGGCACCGGCCTGTTTCTCGAGGCGCTCAACCGAGCCGGCCACCGGGCGGTGGGCGTGGAGCGGAATGCCTTGTCGGCGCGCTATGCGCGCGGCCTTGGCCACGAAGTCTTCGAGCAGGGCGCGTTCGAGTACCTTGACGGTACCGAGCGTCGCTTCGACGGTGTCTATTGCTCGCATTTCGTCGAACACCTGCCAATCGACGCGGTCGAGGGCCTGATCGCGCGAATCGCGACCGTACTCTCGCCGGGCGGTTGCGCCGTGTTCGTCTTTCCGGATCCGGAGTCCATCCGCAGCCAGCTGCTGGGCTTCTGGCGGGATCCGGAACACGTGCGTTTCTATCATCCGGATCTGGTGGCGATGATCGGCGCCATGTATGGACTGGAGTGTGAATTCAACTCCCAGAAAGTGCCCGGCCGTCGTGTCGTTCCGTTCGCCATGGAACCCCCTCTGGCGGCGCGGCCCGAGAATCCGGCGCCGTGCGAAGCCGGGGAGGCGGAACGCAATGCGGGTCTTGCGCAGCGTTTGTGCAAATGGTTCGGCATCGGTAGCGCTCGCCTGCGGGCCTTGGAGGTGCAGGTGAAGGCGTTGGAGGCGCGGCTCGTCCGGGCCGAGCGACGCGAGCAGGAAAGCGCGGACGCAATCCGTCGCCTGTGGGAGGTCAACCAGACCTGGGCCTGGGACGACAACGCAATCCTTCGTTTGCGCAAGTCGACTTGACCATCACGCTGCACGGATCAGCGGCGACGGTGGGTCGCGCCGGCTCATCCGAGTGCCTCGAGCATGGCAGCCAGTTCGCCCGGCGTGCGCCAGTGATCGCCGCAGACTGCACGGGGAATGCGCCAGCGGTCGGCGCGCGGCGCGACGTTGCAGCCTGCGGTGGTGAATGCGCCGATCAGGCCCAGGCGCTGGCCGTTGCGTGGCAGGTAGCTGTCGGCCAGGTAACCGGGGACGTGTCCGTACGGATAGGCGAAGAGGGGCGGAAGACGGCCGGTGACGCTGGCAATCATCGCCTGGGCCTGGTCGATCTCCCAATTCGCGGCTTCCTCGTTGTCGATCGGGAAGAAGCTCCCGCGTCCGTGGGTGCCGGGCGCATCGCCCGCCATGGCGGCATGGTTGTGATCCCAGCTGTGGTTGGCGATGTCGATCCGTCCCGACGCGAGCGCCGGCGACCACCAGTCATGCGTCAGCATGGCCTCGCCGTCGAGGGCTGCCCGCTCCAGGGTCTTGCGAGCATCGGCTGAAGCGATGACGAAACTGGTCGCGCGCGCATCGTGTCGGGCGAGGCTGTCCATGAAGGGTCGCAGCGTGCCCAGTCCGGTGTGCTGGAAGGCCCGATAGTCCACGCAGGTGCCGTCGTCGAACGTCAGCGCAATGCTGCCGGCGACCTGATCCCAAGCGCGTAAGCCGGCCAGGGCCTCGGCGATGGCCTGCGCAGAGACGATCCGCCGGCCTGCGCGGCGGATCAGCGCGAGGTCCTGCTCCAGCGCGATGAAGTCGTTGTCGGCGTAGGTCGATCCCGCGAAGCGGTAACCGTGGTAACAAAGCACGAGCGCGTTCTTCATGGCGGCGTTCCGGGCCTCCTGTTCGGTGGGCGGGCGTCGAACGCCCGCGACGGCGAGGGCCAGGACCAGGCGTGCCACGGAGCGCTGTCCCGTTCGAGCGCATTGCGGAAGAACGCCCAGGTCTGGTCGAATGGATCGGTCGCCCCGGACTCGATGACGCGCGTCACCAGTTCTAGGCCGCCGCCGGGAACGCGCTCTCTGACGTAGAACGCGAGAATTGGCACATTCTGTTCCCTGGCCAACGCGGTCAATCCGGTTGGCAGCGAGATCACGCGGCCGAGCAAGTCCACCGTGCGGCGGTACTTTGGCGACACGCCAGGTACGTCGAGCATGCCGATGATCGAATGGCCTGCCGCGAGCAATGCCTTCAGCTGGGCGTAGGAATCGGCGGAATAGGTAACCGAAGCATTGCCCAAGCGCGCGGCGATGAAGTTGCGTGCACATTCGAACCAGTACATCAGTGGGCGGCCAGGGTAGTCCTGCCGGCGCATCGGGATCGACAGAAAGCTGGCGCGGATGCCACGTTCCCGCAGTGCCCGCAGGCTCCAGAGGCCGGCGCCATAGTGCAGCGTGATGCCGACGAACGGCGCGGGGGGGATCGCATCGCCAGCGAGGTGCACCATGCGGGTGTAGCCGCCGGTCGAACTCGTCCAGGCACGCAGAGCGTCGCTACGATCGCGCAATTCGAGCCGCCGGTGGCGGTGAACCCAGCTCGCTTCCGGTGTGCTTCCCGTCCATGCCGCGTAGGCGGCAGCGACCGCTTCGCCCGGCCGCTCGAAGTACCAGTCGTCACGCGCCAGACGATTCAGCAGACGGTGTGCGAGCCGATCAGATAGCGCCGCGGCCGCGACTGGTGCAAGCACCAGTGCGACGAGGTCGCGAGAGTTCTGCCGCAGGCGCTGCAGCAGGCCGCCATCAGCGTGGCCAGAGCTCAAGGTAGATGCTCGCGCTCTCATGCGGCTTGCGCAGATCGAGGTTGCGGAACTCCGAGCGGGAGGATTGGCAGAAATCCACCTCGCGCACTTCGAAGCCGGCGGGTTCCGCGATTGCCTTGAATGTCTCCAGGTCGTACATGAAGGGTCCGACCAAGCGAAAGCCGCGGTTGATCACTTCGGCCGGCGTCTCGAGCGTCAGCGGCAGGCCGACATGTTTCTTCCAGGTGTCCACCAGCCACTGGGGGTCGTCGAAATAGGCTTTGAGAAACTTGCGCAGGTTCGGCATCAGGACGCGAACGGCGCCATCGGGCGCGAGCACGCGGCGGCATTCGCCAAGGAACCCCGCACAGGCTTCGAGCGGAATCTGGGTGACCACTTCCTCACAAAGGATCGACGCCACACTGGCATCCGGAAACGGCAGCGGCCGGGTGATGTCGGCGAGGATGTCCGGCGCGCAGGCCGGGTCGATGTCGAGGCGGGTCCAGCCCGGCAGTTGCCGGTCGCCCGATCCAATGCTCAGTTTCATCCTGGTCTCGTCAGAGTTTGTGGTGCCGTGCGCCACCCGCGTTGGGCTCAGGCGGCGCGGCGACGGCGGCGCCAGCGTATCAGGGTTTTCGCCAAACGGCCCAGCGTCAGCGCGCAGGCCAGCAACAACCGATGGATCAGCCCCAGGTCCCGTCGCTGCCAGAGGCCGGCGCGCCACTGCGTCTGTTTGACGAACTGTATGAGCTCGAAGCGGGCGCGCGCATCGAACGGGGCGCGGACCATCGTCGCGATGCTCGGCACCGCGCTCTTGTCGACGAAGTGGCCGACGCCGAAGATTTCATTGTGGCTGAGGGCTGCGTACGCGGCGGACATCTCCTCGGGGGAGCGGCTGACCAGTGCATCCCAGATCTCGCAGGCGTGGCCGCGCAATTCACTGGACAGGATGGCGTGGCTGTCGGCATAGCGACCCCAGTGCTCGGCCGCCAGCAGCACACCGCGCTGGAAATGGCTGACGAAATCGTCATGCACCCGGTTTTCGTCGGGATCGACGTTGCGAATCGCCTCGACCCGGCCGTCGTCGCCGCGGCGATAGCCTTCGGTGCTGCCGTTGGGTGAGTTGCACAGCATTTCGATCGGACTGACCGCGTCGAGGAAGTGTGTGAACTCCTGGGCCCGGTTGAGATCCGGGCCGAACGCCTGCTTGTGCGCGTTTTCCGGCTGCGGATTGAGAAAGCGCGCCAATGCCAGATAGTAGCCGCAGGTCCGCGTGCGCGGACGCAACAGAGCCAGGTTGTCCTGGATCGTGCCGCGCCAGCCGATATCGACGATGCCCGCGCTTGCCAGGTCGTCGCCGAAGCCATGCTGGTCGAGATAGGCGAGCAGCAGATTGCGGTCACCGTCAATTTGCGCCTGCAGCAGTTGCCGGAAATCGACATCGGCAAACAGCGCCTGTACGCGCGGATCCTTCCATGGATAGGTGACCGGGTCCGGGTAGGCGATGTCGTGGCGCGTGCATAGCGCTTCGAGTCGTTTGCCGTCGAGCCGCAGGGTCTTGCCGAGAGCAGCCATCGACTGGGTGCTGTAGAGGTTCCACAGCCGCATCAGTTCGCCGGTCGTGATCTCCTGCAGCGAGGCGCAGAAGGTCGAGAGCCGGCTCACTTCGAGGATGTCGGTCGACGGCAGGGCGCAGCCGGCAAGGCTGGCCTGCGGAAACACCCGGCGGTAGACCTCGATGAAGAATTCGCCTTCGCGGGTCAGGAAGAACAGGCGCTTCAGCCCTTCGGCCAGGGCCCGTTCGGCAATCAGCACCGCGTAGCCGACGAACAGCGGCGCACAGCGGGCGCCAAGCAGCAGGGCGCTGCGAGCCGGCTCGCCCGACTGTGCGGCGAGCGCCTCGACGTCGCGGGTCACTTCGTCGTCGATGTGATTCAACAGCGTGCCGCGATCCGGGTAGAGCGCTTCACGTCGACGGCGTGCCCGATGGGCTTCCTCCGGCTCGTAATGTACCGCGTCGATCCCGAGGCTGCGGGGCATGTCGAGGTCGGAGTGACGGTTGTCGCCGATATGGACATGGTCGGACGGCGCGATGCCGTGGCGCTCGACGACGTGGCGAAAGAGCCGCCCCGAACGCTTGTTGAGGCCGACGTCGCAGGAGCTGATCCCCTCCGGCGCGAGATCAGCGATGCCGTGGTGCTGAAGCAGTTCCAGGATCAGGCCGGCAGGCATGTAGAAGTCGGACAGGAACAGGCTGCGCTCGGCCGGGTATCGGTCAAGCGCCTGACGGCAATCCGGGTCGGCGAAGGTATTGGCCTTCTCGATGGCGACTTCCGCGCCCACCAGTTCGGCGGCGAGCCGAGCCCGCTCGCTTCGATCGAGCGCGGTAGCCCGTTCGAGCAGGGTCTCGAGCACCTGTTGCAGCGTGTATTCGTCGTCGGCCCCGCTAGCGGCGGCAGCGCGTGCAAGCTCTCCCTCGATCAGGCAACGCTCGCGCAGCAGCTTCCACGGGTCCAGCCAGTCCGCCGCCAGCACCGCGCAATGACGCAGCGTCAGGTGGCGGGCGGCAATCAGCTTGATCAGGTCGGGGTGGCACCTGCGTCGCAGCAAGGTGTCCCAGACGTCCAGGGTTCGCAGCCGATACACGTCTCACCCGTAGTTCAGCATGCGGCGAACCTTGCGCGCGCCCCAGCCGAGGATGCGCCTGAGCGTTGGCGGCAGACTGTTGACGTAGGCATTGGGTGGCGAGATCAGCCGCTGGCGGATGCTGGCCGGCAGCTTGCCGACATAGTGGTGGGAGGTCTGCGGAGCCGCCGAGTACATCCGCGAGACCGCGCCCAGTTCCGGCTGGCGTCCGGCCAGCACCGACTCGGCCGCATTGCAGAACTGCTCGGTCTCCAGCGACAACGGACGCTCGCGCATGAAGGCCGCGCCGGCCTGGCCCATCGCGCTGCTCTGGTCCGGTGCATCGAGCAGCCGCAGGATGCTCTCGGCGATGCACTCCGGCGTCTGGTGGCTCAGCGTCATCGCCGAATCGGGGAAGTCGTAGAGCGTGTTTTCGCGCCACAGCTCGACCACCGGCAGACCGGCGGCCATCATCTCGAACGGAATCCGTGAGGGGTTCGACGAACTCAGGCACAGGCCGACGGCGCAGCGGTTGTACAGGGCATTGCAGTCGTCGAGTGACAGCAGCCCGAGATGTTCATGGTCGAACCAGATGTTGCCCTTGTCCTTCGGCGACGAGCCGTAGAGGACGATCCGGGTGTCGGGCATGCGGTGCTTGACGATGCCGAGCGCTTCTATGCCGATGCGACTGCATCGGCGCGGCTTGTCCGGCTGATAGATGAAGCAGACCGCCTTTTCCCGCTCGTTCGTGGGCAGCGGCCGATAGATGTCGAGGTTGGCACCGAAGTCGAAGAAGTAGGCCGGAACGTCGAACCGGCTGCCCAGTTCGTGGGTGAGCCAGCGCCCGATGGTGATTGGCGTCAGGCCATAGAGATAGGAATTCTCGGCCATCAGGAAGGCGTCGCCCATCGGATTGAAGCAAGCCTCCCAGTCCTGCACGAAATACAGCCGTGCGCATTCGAAGGGGAGATTTCGGACGATTGCAGCCGAATACCAGATCGTCGCGACCGCCGCGTCTGCCGGTTCGACCGTGTCCCAGCCATAGCTGACGCGCTCGAAGCGGTAACCGAACAGTTCTTCGATCTGCCTGGCGCCGCGGCCGGGCTCGCTGTGGCTGCCTTCGAGATAAAGATGGCAACGGTGCCCCCGTGCCTCGAGCGCACGGGCGTGTTCGAGCATCGTGCGATGGCCGCCGGAGCCTTCGATCAGCCGGGGGATGAACCAGGCGAAACTAGCCATGAAGATTGCGAGGTCGGGAATGATGGAGGTCGTGAGTCATGCCCGACTGCGGCCGCAGCTCGGCCGCCGCGTCCCGGGCGGGGCGCATTATCGCATGCCGGTGGCACGCTCGCAGGCGCAAGGTGACCGTCGTGATCATCGACCGCGGACGATTCGCCGGAGCTTGAGCAGTAGCCGGACCACCGGGTTGTTTCGGATTCTCGCGACGTCGGCTTCGAGCGACTGGATTCGCTGGTCGCGTCGATGGATCTCGTCGCCCATCTTCTGCATGTTGGCAAAGCGCTCTTCGAGCATCTTCCCCTGGGCGGCGATCGTGGCGTCGCGCTCGTCCACCAGCCGGGTCTGGTCGCGGATCGTCTGTTCGCGGCTGGCGATGTCGCCCTCGAGGGCCTTGACCGTGCGCCAGCGGGCCTCGATCAGATCCTTCTGGGTCATGATTGCCGCATTGCGCTCGTCGATCATGAAGCGCATGCGTTCCATTGCCTGCCAGCGCTGCTCGAGCATCTCCGCCTGGGAGTCCAGCTGGTGCGCCAGTTTGGCGATCTCGCCGGCACTGGCGAACACCCGGCGATCGAGCGCGGTACAGGTCGCGAGTTGCTCGGCCCACCAGCCGCCGTCGGCGGGGGCCGTGTCGCGCTGAAGGTCGGCTTCGTCGGCGCCGTGCAGTGCACGCACCAGCAGCGCCAGCGTGGCCGCGGGTGGTCCGCTGGGATTCTTCAGCAATGCGCAGATCGCGTCGTCGATGGGGCGCGGATCGCCCTGCGCCTGCGTGATCCGATCGATTCGACCGATCGACAGCGTCTGGATGAAGGCGTTTTCATGGATGTGGCGCCAGCGATCACCTTCCGACAAGGTGTTGCTCGGGTGCAGCCGATAGTCCAGCAACGGTTCGCCCCGCAACCAGACCAGTGGCGTAAGTGCGGCGGCCTCGAGCGCCCAGGCCCAGTCGTGGGTGTAGCGCAGCGGGCGAAACGCACCGATTTCACCGGCGAGCGCGCGCCGGAACACGAAGTTGGAGGTGGTGACCGCCAGGTTGCCGCTCAGGAACCAGTCGGTAGCCGGCCTCGGCACGCACCAGGCACAGGCATCGCGGTATTCGCGGGCGCGTTCGTGGTCCGGGCAAGGGGCGCCTGAGTCATCGACGAAACGCAATGTCGAGAACGCGAATCCGGCATCCTGTGCGCGCATTTCATCGACGATCCGCTGCAGGCGCCCGGGTGTGTACACGTCGTCGGAATTGAGGATCGCGACGAATTCGCCGCTGGCGCAGGCGAGGGCCTCGTTGAGGGTGGCGTGGGCACCGGCGTTGGTGTCGTGTCGGCTGGCCTTGACGCGGGGGTCGTCGATCGCCTCGATGATCGACCAGGAATCGTCTGCGGACGCGTCGTCGATGATGATCAGCTCGAGGTCGTCGAGAGTTTGCGCAAGCACGCTGTCGATCGCGGCGCGCAGATAGCGGGCATGGTTGTAGGAGGGGAGCAGGACGCTGACGACCGGCGACATGGTGCGATGATCCTTACGCTTACAGGTTGAGCCCGGCGGGCGGCGGCGTCAGCTGATCGAGCCGACGCATGCATTCGGCGACGACGTCGGCATCGGACGGTCCGAGCTGGCAGGGCAGGGAGCCTGCTTCGGTCGCCGCTTCCGCGAAACGTTCGGCCATTGCCGCCGAGCTCGTCAGCAGCACTTCGCACGCCAGCAACCAGCTGGCATCCTCCGGTGCCTTGGGAACGAAGAACAGGCGGCGGGTCGCGGTCAGCCTGGCGACCTCGTGTGCCAGTTCCTGCCAGATGCCGGTGTCGCCGGTGCTGCGGGTGATGGCGACGGCAATGTCGTTGCGCGCAGCACTGAACTGTCGTGCCGCGTCGAGCAGGCGCCGCGCCGCAGCGGCATCTTCGGGCTCGCCGGGATGCAGCGCAATCCGCATGCGGTCGGGGATGCCCAGCCAGTAGTGGATGCGCGCCCGGACCTGCGCCCGATCGGTCCGCAGCTCGGCGATGCGCGGGTGGCGTGGCGGCGCGCCGCCGGGCTGCGAAGCGCTGGCGGCGCGTGCCTCACACAGGGCGCGGCTGCCGCGCTCGTGATGCAGCGCGGCCTCGAGCCGGATGCGTGCGCGGGCACCGAGATCGTGCCGCAGCCTCAGAGTGGCCATCGAATCGGCCAGCAACGGCAGCGGGTCGGACGAAGGCGGCTCCCGGCCGGCCGGCAGCAGGGCATTGACAGCGGCGACGCTTTGGCTGCGGTCGATCGGCCGCATCCGGCCCAGATGCGCCCGCATCGCCTGCAGGCGCGGCCTGTCGAGTTGTCCGATTGCCCGCGACAGGCTGCGCGCGTCGGCATCGATCAGGAGTCCGCCAAGGCCGTCGTCGATGCGCTCGGAGAAGGCACCGCCGCGGGTCGCGATCACCGGGACCGCAAGCGCCTGCATTTCGCTGAGGGTATAGCTGAACGATTCCGGCACCGACGACAGCAAAAGCGCTGCGTCCGGCGCAAAGGCGCGCACCTGATCACCGAGGGTATCGGCGCGGTAGGTCGGAATCACGCGAACACCGTCGGTGCCGGCAAAGCAGCGACCGAAGTCGCCGGCGCCGAGCAACAGCAACTCCGCGTCCGCCAGCAGCCCGGGCAGGGCCTCGGTCAGCAGATCGAGCCCCTTGTGGGGCGCCAGTCGGCCCGGTACCAGCAGGCGCAGCTTGCCGCCGGCCGGCGGCATCGACGCCGGCCCGAGTGACGCGAGGTCGATGCCGTGCGGCACGATCGTCGTGTTGTCGGTCGTGACGGCGGGCATCAGCGCATGCCAGCGGTCGACCAGGCTGCGGCTCGGTGCCACCAGCGCGAGTCTGCCCGAATCGATGCGGCTGGCCAGCCGTGCCCGCAGTTGCAGCCAGTCGTCGGTCGTGGTGTTGTGCCAGAACACGTTCGCCGAATTGTGGCCAAGGCAGGCATCGAGATCGGTCGGCCCGCAGCGGATGCAGCCGGTCCCGAAATGACCGAACAGCGCCGGGCAGAACGGAAACATGTCGTGCAGCACCAGTGCAGTCGGCAGGTCGGTGTCGAGGACTTCGAGGCTGTGCCCGATCAGCGAGGAAACGATCAGCCGCCTGGCGCCGCAAAATGCGATGACCTCTTCGAGAAACGCGCGGTATTCCGGGTGGTCGAAGCCGCAGGCCCGGATCGGCAGCAACAGGTCACGACTCGCCAGCGGGTGTGGCCGTCCCGGTTCGCGAAGCTCGAGCCGGAATCCGGCCGCGTTGCGGTGACTGACCGACTGCAGCACGAGATTGCGATGCTCGCCATCGGCAGCGTGGAAATCGTCGATCCAGCGGCTGATGCCGCCCCCCCAGCCGTGCGCGACGTGTAGCTGGACCGGCCGCCGGTCGCGCGGCTGCACGCTTGCCGTGGGCCAGACGAAATCCTTCGGGAGGATGCCTCGCTCCTGCTGGACGCACGCCTCTTCACGGCCACCGAGGGCGCTGCGCGCACGGTCGATGCGCTCGCGAAAGCTGGCCAGCGGATCTCGAGCCACGAAGTCCGCGACCCGTTCCAGGTAGTCGGGGTGGCGCTCGAGCAGTCGCTGGTGGGCATCGTGCTGCAGCCGCGCCCGTTCCTCGCCGAAGCTGACGCCACCCTCGTGGAAGACGAAGACGTCGGCCGCAAGCAGGTGTTGCCAGCCGAGTTCCGACGCCCGCAGGCAGAAATCGTTCTCCTCGCCGTAGCCGCGGCCGAAACGTTCCTCATCGAACGGGCCGGTCGCTGCCAGCGCGTCGCGCCGGATGTACATGCAGAAACCGACGGCGGTCGGCAACTCCCGGCTCTCGCCGGACAGTTCCCGGGCGAACAGGGCGTCGAGCGTCTCGAGCCCGAGCGTGCCCGGAACTCCGCCGCGCCAGCCGTCGAATGGATACGAGCATACGGTTGCGCTGTTCGAGAACGGCGTGACCGTGGCAGTACGCGGGCGGGAGTAGGCGCAACGGGCCAGCCTTGCGAGCCAGTCACCGGCAACCCGAGCATCGCTGTTGAGCAGTACGACATCGCGCTCCGGGTGCAGCGCCATCCCGCGATTGACGGTCGCGACGAAGCCGCGGTTGTCGGCATTGCGCAGTACCGTGACGCCCGTCCTGTCCGCGAGCGCGGCAACGTAAGCCGCCACCGCCGGCTCCGGGCTGGCATCGTCAATCACCACCAGGTGACGGCGCGCATCCGGCATGCCGCCGAGCACGCTTTCGATACAGTCACGGGTGTGATCGAGCCCTCTGTACACGGGGACGATCACATCGATCTTGCGCGCGTCGAGATTCAATTGGCTTCGCTGACCTGCGCGGCGGCAAGGGCACACCGGTCGCGCAAGGTGGCCTGCAGGCGGCGGTTCATGTCGTCGAGTTCGGCGTCGAGGTCGGTGATATCGAGCGGTTCCAGCAGGCAGTGCTTGGCGTCGACCGGCGGGAAGGCGTTGCTGGCAGCGTAGAGCGCCTGCCGTACCGTGTCGCGTGCGGCCTGATCGACATCGCTGGCATTGAGCTTCTGCCACGCCTCGCATAGCCAGGGATGGGCGCCGCTGAACTCGCCCTGGCGGAAATCCGAAGCTTCCGGCGCGATGCCGAAGGCGCCTAGAAAGTCGTTGATGATCGAGCCGCCGTCGAAGGCCTTCCTATCGTATAGCCGTGCATGCACCCGGTCGGCACCGAACACCTTGATCCAGGGTTCCAGTCGCCAGGCCAGATCGGCCGACCTCAAGTGGTAGCGCAGGAAGCGCTCCAGCGGCATGGCTTCGCCGTGGGTGAGTTCGTGCCGGTAGCGCGATAGCAGGAAATCGAGCGGCTCGCGCAGATAGGCTAGGACGAAGACTTCGGCATCCCCGAAGAAATCGCGAACGGCCTCGATTGCGCCGGGATAGTAATTGAGCCGACAGTATTCCTCTGAGGTCAGCAACAAGGTCGCGTCGGCCGGCATTTCGGCGCGCTGCGCGTCGTAGTATTCGTCAATCTCGTCGAGCGTGAAGTCGCGGTCGGCCCACGGAAACTTCTCGGGGCAGCAGGCCCAGGCCAGCTCCGGGTGCCCGGTCCAGTGGCTGAGCCCTTCCGGCACCCATAGGCCGCGTTCGCGATAGATTGCGGCGAACTCGGCCAGATTGGCCTGCACCGCAGACGATCCCGTCTTGTGAAATCCGATGTGCAGGACGATTCGCCTGCCCTTGCAAGCTTGCACCGACAACTCCTGATCCGTGCTGTGGGTCGAGACCTTGCGGTGGGCACCAAATCGGTGCGACCGGCGTGGCCGCAGCGATTATGCAACAGCCGGACCAATCTCGCCGACGCTGCCTACGGGCGGTGTTCGCCGAGGTCTCCTCGTCGAAGGCGAAACCGCCCTCGTCGACGGGCCCTCGCCACCGACCGGCAATCGTTCCGCGACGCCCTTCGCGGCGTGCCCGACAGCTGCTGCGAAATTCGGCACGGCGTGCTGAGAGGCCCACGGACAAAGTTCGGTGCGGGGCACGGTCGCGGGCAACGGATACGCGATTCGGCGCACAGTCGATCACCGGGCTTATTTGGAAAGTGAATGTTACCGGAGGCCTGGAAAAGCCCGACGCGCTACAATTCGCATCACCCGCAACAAGCCCTGATCCTAGCGATGTCGTCGTATTCCGCATTTTCGCGCCTGATGCTGGCGTGTGCCTTGGCCTTGCTGACACGTGTCGCGCTGGCTGAAGACGGACCGATCGGATACGTCAAGACCCACGCGGGTGCGGCCTTCGTCGTTTCGGCCGGCAAGTCGATGGAAGCGGTGCCCGGGCTTGCGCTGCGACAAGGCGATGTCCTTCGGACCGGTGACGACGGTCGCCTCGGCCTGATCCTGCTCGACAACACCGTGATGTCACTCGGACCGAATGCGGAGATGGTCATAGACGAATACCTGTTCGAGCCTGGAAACGAGCAGCTCGGACTGGGCGTCCGGCTCTTGCGCGGCACGATGCAGTTCATTTCGGGGGTCATCGCCAAGCTGCGGCCGGAAGCGGTGAAGGTCAAGACCGCGACCGGAACGATCGGTGTCCGCGGGACACGGTTTCTTGTCGACGCGGGGAACTGACCCATGGTCTTGGCAAGGACTCTTCGTCTCGTGGCGATCGCGCTGCCTGTGGTGCTGACGGCTTGTGCGCCGAAGTCGTGGGTGGTATTGCTTCCCGACGAGGACGGCCGTACCGGCCGCATCATCGTCAGCGGCGAAGAAGGGCAGACCGAGGTTGCCGAAGCCGGCGTCGCGGCATCGCTCGACACGCCGAAGCCCGAGACCTTCAAGGTCACGCCCTACCGGATCGAGCAGACCTTCGGTGGTGCGCTCGCGGCCCAGCCCAAGCCGCCCGCCGTGTTCACGTTGTATTTCGAAAGCGGAGGGGCTCGCCTGACCGCGGAATCCGAGGCCTTGCTGCCGGCGGTGCTGGCCGAGTCGGCGGCACGCGACGGTGCCGACATCTCGATCGTCGGTCATACCGACACGACCGGCGATCCGGCCGACAACAAGGCGCTCGGCATGCTCAGGGCCACTTTGGTGCGTGACGCGCTGGTCGCCGCCGGCTTGCGCCTTGACCGGATCTCCACCGAGAGCCACGGCGAGGGCAACCTGCTGGTCAAGACGCCCGACGATACGCAGGAACCCTATAACCGCCGGGTCGAGGTCGTCGTCCGCTGATCTCTGGCTGCCCGGATCGTACCGGGTCGGTGGTTCCGCGCCCTCAGCCCCGGAGATCGATCATGTCGTCCCGCGCGCCCTGGCGCAGGCGTGTCAGATGCAGCGCGCACAGCGGGTCGTCTGGCCTTTCCCGGGACAGGGATTCGAATTGCGACAGCGCCTTCGGGTCGCCGCGCCTCATCGACTCGAATGCCTGCTGATAGTCTTGATCCGGCGCCTGCAATGGCTCGAATGCCGTCACCGGGCGTCGCTGGCCCCGCAGCTGCAGCCGCCCGATCGGTCGGGCCGACGCGCCGGGGCACTGGACCAGCGTTGACTCGGACACGCAGATTCGCGTGCCCAGGATCTTGTTCGCAGCTTCGAGCCGTGCAGCCGAATTGACGGGATCGCCCAGCGCCCGGTACTCCATCATCGTGCTGCCGCCAAAGTTGCCGACCGTCACTTCGCCGCTATTGACGCCGATCCGCGTCCTGCAGAAGCGCTGCTCCGCACTGCTGTGGCCGGCCGCGAAGTCGTAGGCAAATCGGTCGAGATCGCGAGCGCAGGCGAGGGCCCGGGCTGCATGGTCCGGCTGATAGACCGGAGCCGAGAACATCGCGATCATGCCGTCGCCGGCGATGCCGACGAGGGTTCCTTCATGGCGGAAGACGATCGCGATCATGCCGTCGAGATAGCTGTTGATGACACCGACTGCTTCGCGCGGCGGCGTGCTTTCGATGTATCCGGTGAAGCCCTCCAGATCAGTGAATATGAAGCTGCACTCCTGGCGCCGCCCGCCCAGCTCCAGCGCGTCCGGGCGCTCGACCAGATGCTCGACCAGGTTCGGCGATACATAGCGGGAGAAGGCATCGCGGATCCAGCGCTGGCGACGATCGCTGCGGTAGAGGCGGGACAGCGAAGCCAATGACAGACACGTGACCCATGCCAGCACTGGCGACACCGCGTCCGACACCAGTCCGAATTGCACAAACAGCCAGCGACCGACGGAAAGGCTGGCAAGCGGCAAGGCGACCAGCAGCAGAGCGATCCGCCAGGTCGGCCAGCGCTGAGCGAGGCGGATCAGCAGCAGGGCCACGCCCAGCAGCGTGATGATCTCGCAACCGATCAGCCAGCCGGGCCGGCCGATCCAGTCGCGGCCAAGCAGTTGCTCGATCAATTGGCGGTGGATTTCGACGCCGGGCACCTGTTCGCCCATCGGAGTCTGACGGACGTCGTGCAACAGCGCGGCTGAACTGCCGACCAGTACCATGCGCCCGTCCAGCCGGGGCAGGGGCGCCTCGTCGTTCAGCACCTGCCAGGCGGGGAGATAGGCACTGGCCAGCCGCGGCCGATAGTGAACCCAGGCCAGAGCGTCAGGCTCGGTCGGGATGCGCAGCGCGCCGATGCCGATCGCCGACAGCCCCTGCCCTGAGGGCGCGGCCTCCAGCCGATAGCGGTCGGTATCGACACTCAGGCGGATCATCTCGAGCGCCAGTGCCGGTGCGCGCCGGCCCTCGGCAAGGACCAGCAGGGGGACCTGCCTGACGATTGCGTCCGCGCTGTCCACGACGCTGAAATGTCCGATCCCGCGCGCCGCCCGTTCGAGAGCCGGCAGCGAGCCGAGACGACCGGCAAAGCGCAACAGGCCGACATCCGGGTCAGTCCCCGCGCTTACGGCAAAAACAGCCTTGTCCGGTACAGCCTGGCGCGGCAAATTCTGCAATGGATAGCCCAGGGCGACATTCGTCCTGGCCGCAACCTCGGCGAATTGCCGGTCGTGGTCCGGAAGCGCGCCGAGCAAGTCGGCCAGCAGCGGCGTCGCCGGCCATAGATCGAGCATCGCCCGCGGACTCGTCCTGTCGGGTTCGGTGAATGCCATGTCGAAGCCGACCACGGCGGCACCGGCATGATCGAGTCGAACTAGCATTTCCGCGAGGCGGTTGCGCGGCCAGGGCCATTGGCCGAGGCGCCGAAGGCTTTCTTCGTCGATGTCGACCACCATGACCTGGCGATCAGCCGCAGGACGCGGGTGCCAGCGCTGGAGCTGATCGAAATAGGCGTGGCGGGCAGCGCTCAGCGGAGTCGGATCGACCAGGTAGACGAGCGCGCAGATCAGCAGGCCAAGGTAGGGCAGCAATGCCGACAAGCCGGCCTCGGCCCTTCCATCACGCAGCATCGTTCAGTTCGCGTCGGCAACCCAGTGGCCGGACTTGCCGCCCAGCTTCTCGAGCAGCCGGACGTCGCCGATCGTCATGCCCCGGTCGATGGCCTTGCACATGTCGTAGATTGTCAGCAGGCCGATCTGCACCGCGGTCAGGGCTTCCATCTCGACGCCTGTCCGGCCGAAGGTCTCCGCTGTGACGACGCACCGGATCCGGCTTGCGCCGCGATCGATGTCGAATTCGGCGGCCACCCGGGTCAGCGGCAGGGGATGGCACAGCGGTATCAGCTCCGAAGTCCGCTTGGCCGCCTGAATCGCGGCGATACGTGCGATGCCGATGACATCTCCCTTGCGGGTGTCGCCGGCTTCCACCATGGCAAGTGTCTCGGGGCGCATCGAGATATAGCCGGCTGCTCGCGCGATCCTGCGTGTTTCGGCCTTGCCGCCGACATCGACCATGTGGGCCTTGCCGTCGCGATCGAAATGGGTCAGCGCATCGCTCATCGCGCAGGTCTCCCGGGTGGGGTGGTTTCGCGGCGTTGCACCGCCAAGGGAACGCCTTCGAAAGGCTCGCTATCATAGCATCGTGATCAGACGACTCCTGGCCATGGCGATGGCCCTCATGATGACGCTTCGGGCGTTCGCCGCAGGCCTTCCCGACCTCGGTGAGGTTGGCGCGGGCGATCTCAGTCCGATTGCCGAGCGGCGCGTCGGCGAGCAGGCCATGCGAGAGATCCGCTGGCGCGAACAGGCCTACGTCGAGGATCCGGAGGTCGAAGACTATCTCACCGGGCTTGGGCTCGGTCTGGCGGCGCACGCGCCCGCGATCAGTCAGAGCTTCAGCTTCTTCGCCGTGCGCGATGCCTCGCTCAATGCCTTCGCGCTGCCCGGGGGCTTCATCGGCGTGCATACCGGGCTGATCGTCGAGGCGCGCAGCGAGTCGGAACTGGCGGCCGTGCTCGGCCACGAGATCGCCCATGTGACTCAGCGTCATATCGCCCAGATGGTTGGCAACCAAGGCCGTACCGGACTGATCATGCTGGCATCGCTGATCGTCGCAATTCTCGCCGCCGGCAGCAATTCCCAGGCAGCCGAGGCCGCAATAGCGACCGGATCGGCCGCCGGCATCCAGTCGCAACTCTCGTTCAGCCGCGACTTCGAGCGCGAAGCCGACCGTATCGGGCTGCAGATCCTGTCGCAGGCCGGCTTCGACGTCCGAGGCATGTCCAGCTTCTTCGAGCGCCTGCAGCGTGGCAGCCGGCTTTACGAGAACCATGCACCGGTATATATGCGCACCCACCCGCTGACGACCGAGCGGATCGCCGACATCGAGAACCGGGTGCAATCGATCGCCTATCGGCAGGTGCCGGATTCCGTCAGCTTCCGTCTCGTGCGCGCCAAGCTGATCGCCGAAGGCGGCGACGCGCATGAATTCGAAACGCGCCTCAAGCTGCTGGACGGAGAAGCGCCGTGGGTGATCGGATACGCGCGGGCACGAGCGGAGCTGGCGCGGGGACGCCCAGACGCTGCCATCGAGGTGCTCGCCGCGCTGGGCGAGCATCCGGACCACGCGATGTTCCGTTCGGTCATGGGCGAGGCATTGCGGGCTGCGGGTCGATGGGAACAGGCCGTCGCGCGTTACGAAGAGGCACTGACGCGTTTTCCCGAGGATCGCGCGCTGTTCTACGGTGAAGCCGAGGCGCTGCTCGGGTCCGGGCGCCCGGCCGACGCCAGCGCCTTGTTGAGGACACGGCTGGCGCTGAGCGAAGGCGATGTCCGTCTGTGGACCTTGCTGGCGCGGGCACGGGCAGCGGAAGGCAGCAGTTCGGGCCGTCACCGTGCCCAGGCCGAGGTATACCGGTTGCAGGGCGCATTGCGTGCTGCGGTGGAGCAGCTCGAACTGGCGCGCAAGGCGGGAGATGCGGATTTCTACGAGGCGTCGGCAATCGACTCGCGCATGCGTATGCTGCGCGCCGAGCTCGCGGCCGAGCGCGAGCAGGCGCGCGGCGCCGGCGGTTGAAGCGGGCGCTGCGCGGAGGGCGCGCTACAATCGCAGACGACTGAATTCAGGCGGCATCGGGTCGCCGGACTGCGAGAGGACATTCAATGGCGGGCCACAGCGATATGGAAGTGGATGCACGTGGGCTGAACTGCCCCCTGCCGATTCTGCGTGCCAAGAAGGCCTTGGCGACGATGGACGCCGGGCAGGTTCTGCGGGTGCTGGCGACCGATCCGGGATCGGTCAAGGATTTTGCCGCCTTCGCGAAGCAGACCGGCAACGAGTTGGTCGGCCATGGCGCTCTCGACGGCGAGAAAGGCACATTCGAGTTCTTCCTCCGCCGCAAGTCCTGAGGCGCGAGCCGGCGGGCCATATACGGGCAGCCTGGAGTGGGCGGCGTCACGGCGGCCGGGGCCGCCGTGACGCCTTGCGGTCGACGGGAATCGAACCGGCTTCAAACCCGTTGGCGGGCCGCGACGTCAGCCCTGCAGCAATTGCAGGACGTTCTGGGGCAATGCGTTGGCTTGTGCGAGCATCGCGGTGCCGGCCTGCTGAAGGATCTGCGCGCGGGTGAGCGCGGCAGTTTCGGCCGCGAAGTCCGCATCGAGGATACGGCTGGCGGCTGCCGTCTGATTCTCGCGCGAGACCTGAAGGACCGAAATCACGCCTTCGAAGCGAACCTGGGCCGCGCCGTAGGTTGCGCGATCGGTATTGACCTTGTCGATCGCCGAGTCGATCGTCTGGATGGCCGCGGATGCGCCACTGGCGGATGCGACCGTCGTCGAGCCCGATGCCGTCGCGGCCGACACGGCGCCGCCGGAGATCGCCGTCGTCGTCACGGTGACCGTTTCACCGGCATTCGCACCGATCTGGAAGACCTGGGTGCCGGCGTCGGAATCGAGAATCTTCAGTCCGTTGAACGTGGTCTGCTGTCCGATCCGATCGATCTCGCTCTGCAACTGGTCGAACTCCGACTCCAGTGCGAGCCGGTCGCTCGACGAGTTGGTTGCGTTGGCTGACTGGATCGCCAGGTCGCGCATGCGCAGCAGGTGGTCCTTGACCTGTCCCAGTGCACCTTCGGCCGTCTGGGCCAGCGAGATGCCGTCATTGGCATTGCGGATGGCGACCGTCATGCCGCGCGCCTGGGCATTCATGCGGGTCGCGATCGCGAGTCCGGCGGCGTCGTCTTTCGCGCTGTTCACGCGAAGTCCCGAGGACAGGCGCTGCAGCGCCGTCGATAGTGAATTTTGGGATGCGTTCAGATTTCGCTGGGCATTGAGCGAAGGGATGTTGGTGTTGATGATCGAAGCCATGATGTC
The DNA here is from genome assembly GCA_020445765.1 of Rhodocyclaceae bacterium. Classification (GTDB taxonomy): domain Bacteria; phylum Pseudomonadota; class Gammaproteobacteria; order Burkholderiales; family Rhodocyclaceae; genus Cognatazoarcus. Next base: position 50,545 of record JAGRFY010000016.1, read on the forward strand.
ACTCCTTTTCGGATTCCCGTCCTATGCAGCTCTGGCGACCGCCGGTCCTGTGCGGCAAGCCAGCCGAGCACTGCTCAGCAACTACGATGCCAGGAACGAAAGCAGCTGATTTGGCCGATGAAAAGGGGGTTTTGGTGGCATTTGCCGGCAACAACGGTTCCCTGCGCGGCAAGCGGGCGGAATAATTTGCCGGTCGCTGCGAGTGGCCCCGGTCGGAATTTGGTGTCGCAGGTGTGGACAGCTTGCTGCTGATGGGGCCGGCGCGATCTGTTCGCCGCGGCGGCGACGGCCGCGTGCGGGCGGGGCTGGAGACGCGGCTCGAGGGTGGCCGGCGTGGGCCCGGACGCCGCGCCGGAATCAGACGCTGCCGAAGCGTCTGCCGGAGAGGAAGGGCCGGGACTGGCCGTCGGGACCGTAGGTGGCGCCCGGTTGAGCGGCGGCGGCCATCAGCACGGTGAGTGCCTGCTGGTTGTTCTGCATACGCTCGCCGATCAGGCGGCCGTTGATCTGATTCTGTTCGCTGGCCCGCTGCGCGAGACGTACGACCTTTTCCCAGTCGGCGAGCGCCGTGCTGTGGTCTGACAATACCTGTCGGATCGCGCCATCGCTCGGCGTCTGGCGTACGCCGGCGAACAGTCGCGCGCGCTCGTCGGACAAGTACTGGAGCCGGCGGTACATCCGGGTCTTCTGCTCGGCCATGTCCAGCAAGGTGTCGGTCTGACCTTCCAGCAGCAGTGACTGCTCGCGCTCCAGCAACGACACGAAGTCGTTCAGCATCGCCGCTTCCTCATGGAGCAGCGTTGCCAGCATTGCTCTGTCCGGGGCGCGGGTCGTCAACTCAGACCTTGTTCGGCTGCGCCGCGAGCATCTGGCGGACGCTGTCGACCAGACCGTCGGCGACCTTGTTGGCGTCAACCTTGAAGCGGCCTTCGGCGATCGCCTGCTTGATCTCGTCCACGCGTACCTGATTGACCACCGGCGTCGCCTGGATCGCCTGCTCGGCCTGCTGCATGCCGGAAGACAGCGACGAGAGTTCCACCCGGTCGCCCGCCGGAGCTGCCGATGGCGGGGCGCCTGTGGTGGGCACCGCCTTCGCGCGGTTGTCACCGGTCTCGAGGTTCCCGACCGGCTTGATGGAATTGTCGATTTTCACAGCTAGCTACCTCAGTAGGAATCTGACTGACGTTACGGCCAGACCCGTGCGCAACTTTAGACCCTTTTGGGCCCCAGACAGGCGGGGGCACGATCGAAATCGTTAAAAAATTTGATCCAGGTTTCAAATTTCTTGACTTGCGGGCCCGCAGCGGTGTCAGGGGCCGATGGCAACGGTGCCGTCGACGCGAGCGCTACCGGTCAGCACCTTGCCGCTTGTCAGTCGTACACGTACGACTTGTCCTTCCCCGGCGTCGTTCAATGCGCGGCCCTGGTTGGTCACCTGAAAGCCGCTACCTTCGCTGATGACGCGGACCTGATCGCCGCGCTTGACGACCGGCGGAATGCGCAGCATGTCGCGCGTGAGCACTTGCCCCGCGGCTACTGCCACGCGTGCCGGGTGGCCGATGGCCTGGGTCGCGTCGGTCAGCGCGCCGGTGCCTTCGTCGGTGAGATCGCCATGTCGCCGCGCCAGGTCTTCAGGTGCGACCAGCTTCCCGGGTCGCAGGTCGCGCGCGAGTATCAGGTAGTCGCCGAATACCCGGACCCGCGCGCTGACATAGATGGTCCACGGTACTGGCGCCTCGCAGCGTACGCCGACCGAGGTCTTTCCCCAGGCGCGCCGGCCCCTTGGCATGAATGCCTTCATCCGCTCGCAGGCGGGTAGGTGATTGTCGGGGTCGATGCCGTCGATCTCGATCCGGATCTCGCCGGCTTGGCCGGCCGCACGCTCGTCGAGCAGGCGGTCCACGGCTTCGAGGACTGGCGCCGGCGGCTGGCGTGCCTCGGCCACCAGTGGCACGAGTGCCGCAAGCATTGCCGTCAGCGTTACTGATCCGGGGCAGGTCATGGCGTCATTGAACCACGGCGGACACATCGCCGTGCACCGTCGAGACCGATCGAGGCGGCGGCAATTGCTGCCGTCGCTGCCGGCCGAGCTTGCCGGCTGCCACGGCAATAGACTCGAATTGGCTTGATTTTGGTCTGTTTCTCGGCTGATTCGGCGACATCGGTCACGGCTACGCTGGCTGGCATGGAAGGTGCAGTTGCTTGGTCGCCGGCAACGGAAGACTCATGCGGGCAGGAGATTTCAGGAGCCACAGATGAAAGCCAGACTCGAACAGGAACTTCAATTCCACCAGACCGCGCTGAACCTGCGCGCCTACCGGCAGCAGTTGCTGGCCTCCAACATCGCCAACGCCGATACGCCGAACTTCAAGGCGCGCGACATCGACTTCCGTTCCGCACTGGCGGGCGCAGTGGGAAAACGCCTGGGCTCTCTGGCGCTGACCAGAACCGCCGCCCATCACCTGCCGGCCTCCGCCGACCAGGCGATGGATCGCTTTGCACGCTTCCGGACCGAAGTTCAGCCCAATGTGGACGGCAACACGGTCGACATGGACGTCGAGCGCGCCGCGTTCGCCGAGAACGCGTTGCACTACGAAGCCAGCGTGACGTTCATCAATGGCCTGCTGACCGGAATGCAGCGGGCGATCGTCGGCCAGTGACCGGAGAACGGACATGAGCAGCATGATGGACGTGTTCAAGGTGGCGGGCTCGGCGTTGCATGCGCAGTCGGCGCGACTCAACACGACCGCCTCCAACCTGGCCAATGCCGACAGCGTCGTCGGTGCCGACGGCCAGCCCTACCGGGCCAAGCAGGTCGTATTCACGGCGCGCCCGGTCGCGGGGACCGCTTCGGTCGGCGTCGAGGTCAGCCGCGTGGTCGAAAGTGCGGCGCCGCTGCGCGTGGTCTACGACCCGAGCAGCCCGGCAGCCAATGAGGAGGGCTACGTGTCGATGCCCAACGTGAATGTGGTCGAGGAGATGGTGAACATGATCTCGGCCTCGCGGGCTTACCAGAACAACGCAGAAGTCATGAGCACGGCGCGCACGCTACTGCAGCGCACCCTGCAGATCGGTCAGCAACAGTAAGAAATCCTCGGAGTAATCGATGGCCACCCCCGCCGTTTCAGCCAACACCACATCGGACGTCCTGGCGTCGCTGACCCGCAGCGCCCAGGTCGCCAGCGCCCAGGACGAAGCCCAGAACAAGTTCCTGACGCTGCTGACGACGCAATTGAAGAACCAGGACCCGCTCAATCCGCTGGACAACGCCCAGGTCACCTCCCAGTTGGCGCAGATCAGCACCGTCGATGGCATTGAGCGCCTCAACCTGACCATGGGCAAGCTGCTCGATGGCCTCAACGGCAACGAGACCATGCAGGCCGCCGCGCTGGTTGGCCGTTCGGTGCTGGTGCCCGGAAATCACCTGTCGCTCGGCGATGAGGGCGCCCGTGGCGGACTGACGCTGGACGAGCCTGCCGACTCGGTGATCGTGAGCATTCGCGATGCCAATGGTCTCGAGTTGTCGGCCCTCGATCTTGGGCCCCTCGACGCCGGTACGCACGGCTTCGCCTGGGACGGGACGACCCAGAACGGAACGCCTGCAGTCGTCGGTGACTACCTGATGTCGGTCACGGCGAGTGTCGGCGGTGAGCGCGTCGGTGTGACCGAACTGGAGCGTGGCACCGTAACCAGCGTGGTCAGGGGCAATGACGGCGTCAGTGCCGAAGTCGGTTCCCTGGGCATGTTCGGCATGGCCGAAATCAAGCAGATTCTCTGAGCAGGAGCAGGAAAATGGGATTCCAGACAGGTTTGAGCGGCCTCAATGCAGCATCGAAGTCGCTGGATGTGATCAGCAATAACGTCGCCAACTCCGGCAACATCGGCTTCAAGTTCGCCAACACACAGTTTGCCGACGTTTACGCGGCAGCGCTCAACGGCGCCACTGCCGGTGTCCAGGTCGGCATCGGTACCACCGTCGGTGGGGTCAATCAGATCTTCAGTCAGGGCAATATCTCGCCCACCAACAATCCGCTGGACGTCGCGATCAACGGCGCGGGCTTCTTCCGTGTCGAGCAGACCGACGGCTCCGTCGCCTACACGCGCAACGGCCAGTTCGAGGTGGACAAGGATGGTTTCATCGTCGGCGGCCCCGGATACAAGTTGACGGGCTACACCGCCAATGCCGCAGGCGTGATCCTGCCGGCGCAGCCGGAGCCGCTGCAGGTCGATACCGCCGACCTGCAGCCCAACATCACGACCGAAGTCCGGCTCGGCATGAACCTCGATTCGCGCGCCCAGATCTTCGACACCAGCGCGGGCGATCCCGCCTTCGACGAGCTGGACCCGACGACCTACAGTTCCTCGACCTCGGTGTCGGTCTACGACACGCTGGGCAATGCCCACGTGCTGACCCTGTACTTCCGCAAGATTCCGGCATCCGGCTCGGGTGTCGGTGATTGGGAGATGTATACCCAGATCGATGGCGGCACCGCCTCGACCACGCCGATCAGCGTCCAGTTCGACAGTTCCGGCACCCTAATTTCGTCATCGCCGACGACGATCACGATCGACTTCGACAACGTCGCCTTCGGTGGCGCGCTCGACTTCGACGTCGACCTGTTCATGGATGCGACCACCCAGTACGGCAGCGCCTTCGGCGTCAATAGCCAGGCACAGGACGGTTACGCTTCCGGCCGGCTTTCCGGCGTGACGATCGACCGCGACGGCATCATCCTGGGCCGCTATTCGAACGGGCAGTCACGCAATCTCGGCCAGGTCGTGCTGGCCAATTTCCAGGCGCCCAATGGCCTGCTGTCGCTGGGCGGCAATCTGTGGTCGGAAGGTCCGGCCTCCGGCCAGCCGCTGGTCGGTGCGCCGGGTTCGGGCAGTCTGGGCCTGTTGTCGGCGGGTGCGGTCGAGGAGTCGAACGTCGATCTGACGCAGGAACTGGTGAACATGATCACCCAGCAGCGTGCCTACCAGGCCAATGCACAGTCGATCCGTACGCAGGACCAGATCCTCCAGACCCTGGTGAACCTGCGCTGATCGCTAGCGGACAGAACGGAGCAACGCCATGGACCGCCTGATCTATACCGCGATGACCGGCGCCAAGCATACGCTCGGGCAGCAGGCGGCGGTGTCGCACAATCTCGCCAATGCCACCACCACCGGATTTCGCGCCGAGATGCATCGCCTGCGGGCGGTCGAGGTTCAGAGCGAGGCCAGGCTGCCGACCCGTGCCTTCGTCGTCGATGCGTCCGCCTACAGCGACTATTCGCAGGGGCCGCTGCAGGAGACGGGCCGCAGTCTGGACGCCGCGGTCCGCGGCCCGGGCTGGTTTGCAGTGCAATTGCCCGATGGCAGCGAGGCCTACACGCGAAACGGTAATTTCCAGATGTCGGCCAACGGTGTACTCGAGACGGCGTCCGGACTGCCGGTGCAGGGCGACGGCGGTCCGATCACGATCCCGCCGGACAACGAGGTATTGATCGGTGCGGATGGTTCGATCTCGACGCTGCCGACCACCGGTGCCCAGAACATTGTCAATGTCGTCGGCCAGCTCAAGCTGGTCAATCCACCCGAAGCGGATCTGATCCGCGGTGAAGACGGTCTGTTCCGGTTGCGCAATGGGGGAGCCGCGCAGGCCGACGAAGGCGTCCGGGTCATCGGCGGACACCTGGAGGGCAGCAATGTGAACGTCGTCGACCAGATGGTGAACATGATCTCGCTGGCACGCCAGTTCGAGATGCAGACGCGCATGCTGACCACCGCCGAACAGGACGATCGTACGGCGACCCGCCTGCTGGCGAGCAGTTGACGGCGCCGAGAAACCCGACAAAGTCGGCGCTTTTCGGCCAATCGACCGGCCGCTGCCGGCCCTAACATGAAGCTGTCACCGTGCGCGTGTCGTCGTTTTGAGCGCAGGGAATCGACAAACTGCAGGAGCACGACATGATCCGCTCGCTCTGGATTGCCCGAACCGGTCTGGATTCGCAGCAAATGCATCTGGACATCATCTCGAACAACCTCGCCAACGTATCGACGGCGGGATTCAAGCGCTCGCGGCCGGTGTTCGAGGACCTGATCTATCAGAACCTGCGCCAGGCCGGCGCACAGAGCACCCAGCAAACCCAGATCGCGACGGGACTGCAGATCGGCACCGGTGTGCGTCCGGTGGCCACCGAGCGCATACACACTCAGGGCAACCTCAACCAGACTGGCAACGACTTCGACGTCGCGATCAGCGGCAAGGGCTTCTTCCAGATTTCGTTGCCGGACGGCACCACGGCCTACACTCGCGACGGCTCGTTCCAGCGGGACAACACCGGGCAACTGGTCACGGCGGCGGGTTACCCGCTGGCCGACGCCATCATCGTTCCCGAGGACGCGCAGACCGTGACGATCGGACGCGATGGCACGGTCAGCGTGACACTGCCGGGGCAGGCCGCGCCGAGTCAGGTCGGAACGATCCAGCTCGCGACCTTCATCAACCCGACCGGGCTGCAGTCGATCGGCGAGAACCTGTTCCTCGAGACCGCCTCCAGCGGCACTGCCACACCGAACACGCCGGGCCTGAACGGTGCCGGCATTCTGAATCAGACCTTCATCGAGACCGCCAACGTCAATGTTGCCGAGGAACTCGTCAATTTGATCCAGACGCAACGGGCGTACGAGCTCAACTCGCGGGCGATCCAGACGTCGGACCAGATGCTCGGCCGGCTGACCCAGCTCTAACGATGATGAACAAGACGCTTTCCGTGCTGATCTCGATGCTGGCGGCGTGCTCGACGTTCGAGCCGACCGCGAGTACCGCGGTACACCAGCCGATGACGGTGCGGCCGATGCCTCGCGCCGACAACGCACCGGCCAATGGCGCGATCTTCCATGTCGCGCAGGTACGGCCGCTATTCGAGGATCGGAGGGCGCGCTTGCTCGGCGACACGCTGACGATCAACCTGGTCGAGAGCAACACCGCGCAGAAGGCCTCCAACGCCAGCGCCAGCCGCGAGTCGAGTGTCTCGGGCGGCATTACGTCGGCCGCCAAGGTGCCATTCACCGGGCTCGCCGGCCTCGGTGTCGAGGCCGGTACCACCAGCGACTTTACCGGACAGGGCTCGGCCGCCGCCAACAACCGTTTCAACGGGACGATCACCGTCACCGTGGTCGAGGCCTATCCCAACGGCAATCTGCTGGTCTCGGGCGAAAAGCAGATCGCGATCAACCAGGGAAACGAATTCATCCGATTTTCAGGGGTGGTCAATCCGAGCTACATCACCGGCTCGAACACCGTGCAGTCCACCCAGGTGGCGGACGCCCGCATCGAGTACAAGTCCAGCGGCTATATCAGCGAGAGCCAGGCGATGGGCTGGCTGCAGCGCTTCTTCGTGGCGCTGATGCCGTTCTAGGGGTCGTCGATGCCTGCCTTCCTCAACGGTTCGAGACGACTTGCGGCATTGCTCTTCTGCTTGCTGGTGCTGGCGGGGCCGGCCGCCGCCGAGCGCATCAAGGACCTCGCGTCAATTGCCGGCGTGCGTGACAACCAGCTGATCGGTTACGGCCTGGTGGTCGGCCTGGACGGCAGTGGCGATCAGACGACGCAGACGCCGTTCACGGTTCAGAGCGTGATCAACATGCTCGGCAATCTCGGGGTGCAACTGCCGCCAGGTACCAACCTCCAGTTGAAGAACGTCGCGGCCGTGATGGTCACCGCGGACCTGCCGGCCTTCGCCCGTCCCGGTCAGCAGATCGACATCACCGTTTCGTCGATCGGCAACGCCAAGAGCCTGCGCGGCGGGACGCTGTTGCTGACGCCGTTGAAGGGCGCCGACGGACAGATCTACGCCTTGTCCCAGGGCAACGTCGTGGTCGGAGGGGCGGGCGCGTCCGCGGGTGGCGCGTCGGCAGTGATCAATCATCTGTCGGCGGGGCGGATTCCGGGCGGCGCCACGGTCGAGCGGGCGGTCGCGACCGCGCTCGGGCAGGGTGATTTCGTCCATCTCGAACTCAACGAAACCGACTTCGGCACCGCCCGCAAGGTGGTCGATGCGGTCAATGCCGCCACCGCGCCGGGCACTGCGGCCGCGCTCGACGCACGGACGATTCAGGTTCGTGCGCCGCTCGATTCGACCACCCGGGTCGCCTTCATCGGCATGCTCGAAAGTCTGCCGGTGACACCCGAGCAGCAGAGTGCCAAGGTGGTGGTGAACTCGCGCACGGGATCGGTGGTGATGAACCAGGCGGTCACGCTGCAGCGCTGCGCAGTCGCCCACGGCAACCTGTCGGTGACGGTGGGAACCGACACCGCGGTGAGCCAGCCGCCCCCACTGTCGGGCGGCCAGACGGTGGTGACGCAATCCGCCAGCGTCGCAGTCGAACAGAGCCCGGGCAGCCTGATCAACGTGCCCGACGGCGCCAACCTCGCCGAGGTGGTCAAGGCGCTCAATGCCGTCGGTGCGAACCCGCTCGACCTGGTCAGCATCCTGCAGGCGATGAAGGCGGTCGGGGCGCTTCGCGCGGAACTGGAGGTGATCTGAACGATGAACGCCGCAGATGCGATCAATGCGATCGATCCTCGCAGTTTCAACGAATTGAAGCGTCTCGGGCGCGAGGGCAATTCCTCGGAAGCGATCCGGGCCGCCGCGCGCCAGTTCGAGGCGCTGTTCCTGCAGATGGTGCTGAAGGCGATGCGCGACGCTACGCCAAAGGACGGCCTGCTCGAGAGCGATCAGTCGCGCCTGTACCAGTCGCTGCTCGACCAGCAACTTGCGATGCAACTCGCCAACGGCGGTGGCACCGGATTCGGCGACGTCATTGCGCGCCAACTGGGTGCGGATCCGGTTGCGCGTGGAAGTGCAGCGTCCCGACCGGGCGGCATCATCGGATTCGACCAAGTGGCAGCGATGGCCGCCCGAAGCGCGGCAAAAGATGCCGCTGCGACCGGCATCGGCGGCGGTGAATTGCCGGTCGAGGAGATCTTTGCCGAGGCCGGGTCGCCGCGTGCGTCGGTGCCGGAACATGCCCGCGCCTTCGTCGATCAGGTGTGGCCGCATGCGATGGCGGCGAGTCGCGCCACCGGCATCCCGGCGCACTTCATGGTGGCGCAGGCCGCTCTGGAGACCGGCTGGGGGCGTCACGAGCTGAAACGGCCGGATGGCTCGCCGTCCTACAACCTGTTCAACATCAAGGCCGGGGGCGACTGGCGCGGCGCGACGGTGTCAATGGATGCGCTGGAATACAGCGATGGCAAGCCCTTCCGGGAGCCGTCGCGATTTCGTGCCTATGCGAACTACGGGGATGCCTTCGAAGACTATGCGCGCCTGCTGAGCGGCAATCCACGCTACTCGGAAGTGCTCGGGCAGGACGACGCAGTAGCGTTCGCACGCGGCCTGCAACAGGCCGGCTATGCCACGGATCCGATGTATGCCGACAAGCTGGCCCGGATCATCGGTGGCAATACTTTGCGGGCGGCACTCTTCGGCGACTGATCTCACGGCCGTCCGTAGAGCTGGCAAAGGTTTTGCATCAGGGAGACGTAACAACACCTGTCGCTAGGGAAAACCATGGCCAGTCTGCTCAACATCGGAATCACCGGACTCAATGCCGCCCAGTCTGGGCTGGTGACGACCGGCCACAACATCTCGAATGCGGGGACGCCTGGCTACAGCCGCCAGAGCATCGTTCAAAGTACCCAGGATCCGGTGTTCTCGGGTGGTGGATTCTTCGGTACCGGAACCCGCGTCGACACGGTCAAGCGGGCCTACAGCCAATACCTCGAAAACCAGGTGCTCGGGGCCGATACCCGACGTGCCGAACTCGAGACCTACTCGGCCCAGATCGGGGAGCTGGACAACCTCCTGGCCGATCCGGCGGTGAGTCTTTCCGGCGCACTCGAGGAATTCTTCAAGGGCGTCCAGGACGTTGCTGCCAACCCGTCCAACGTCCCGGCGCGCCAGTCGCTGCTGTCGTCGGCGGAGGCAATGATCTCGCGCTTCCAGGCGATCAATGGACGCATCGATCAGGTGCGGGACAGCAACGAAGACGTGATCGCCGGCTCGGTCGACCAGATCAACTCGCTGGCCGAAGAGATCGCCGCCCTGAATGCGCACATTACCGCTGCCCAGGTCGGCGGTCCCAGCCTGCCGGCCAACGACTTGCTCGATCAGCGCAACGACCTGCTGCGCCAGCTCAACCGCTTCGTCCGGGTCAATGCGGTCGAGGAGTCGAACGGTTCGGTATCGGTGTTCGTCGGCTCTGGCCAGGCATTGGTGATCGGCGGCGAGGCGGCAACGTTTTCGGCCTTTCCGGCGCCCGACGATCCGGCGCGGCTGGCCATCGGCATGACGACGCCGTCGGGCGGCCTCATCGTGTTTCCGGAAGGTCTTCTCGGTGGCGGCCAACTCGGCGGTGCGCTGGCATTCCGGCGTGAGGCGCTCGATCCCGCGCAGAACCAACTCGGACTGATCGCCGCCGGCCTCGGGGTGGCCTTCAACGAACAGCATCGCCTCGGCATCGATCTCGACGGCGCTTTCGGCGGCGATTTCTTCACCAATCTGGTTCCGACGGTCAAGGGCATCGATGGCGCCACCAGTGACGTGACGGTTGCCTTCGACCCGGCGGGAGCAGCGAATCTGACGGCCGACGAGTATCTGTTGACGGTCGATTCGGGTGCCGCCAGCGGCTACGTGCTGACCCGCCGCTCCGACGGTCAGGCCGTGAGTGCCGCCGACGTCGGTCTCAGCGTCACGCTAGGGGCTCCTTCCTCGCTGACCGATGGTGACGAATTCCTGCTGCAGCCGACGCGCAACGTGGCGCGGGACATTGCCCTGGCGATTCGCGATACGCGTCTGGTGGCAGCGGCGGATCCGGTGGTCGGCAACACAACGCTGGCCAATGGCGGTACCGCTGTGATGTCCGACGTTCGCGCGGTCCGCATCGGCAACATGGATGGCACGCCGGCCGACAACAAGCCGGACTTCAACGACATCACCTTGAGCTTCAATGCCGCCACCAATGTGCTGGCACCGTCCGCAACCGGACTGACCTTCACGCCGGCCAGTCTGGCATTCGATCCTGCGACCGACGCCGCGGGCAAGACCTTCACGCTCACCGCGAACGGCGGTGGGTCATCATTCGACGTCCAGTTCCGCATTGGTGGTGTGCCGGCCAATGGCGACACGTTCACGCTTTCGCCGAATCAGGGTGGCGGCGAGATCGGCGTATCGGACAGTCGCAACATGGTCGCCCTTGGTGCCCTGCAATTCAACAAATCGCTCCTGGTGCGGCGCGATGCCGGCGGCGTGCCGGTATCGGGCACCGCGACAGCGACCTTTCAGTCCGTCTATTCGCAACTGGTCGCCGACGTCGGCAGCAAGGCGCGCGAGGTGCAGGTCGGGGAGCAGGCGCAACAGAAACTGCTCGACCAGGCGAACGCGTCGCGCGAAGCCCTGTCCGGCGTCAACCTGGACGAGGAGGCGGCGAATCTGGTGCGCTACCAGCAGGCCTATCAGGCATCTGCGCGCGTGATGCAGATCGCCGGCCGCCTGTTCGACGAGATCCTGTCGATCGCGCAATAAACGCAGGAGTAGCAGACCATGAGAGTGAGTACCGCGCTGATTCACGATACCGCCGTCGGCAGCATCCAGGACCAGCAGACCAAGCTGCTGTCGCTGCAGCAGCAGGTTGCCACCGGACGCCGTGCAGTGAAGCCCTCGGACGATCCGATTGCCACCGCCCGCGCCCTCGAGGTGTCGCAATCGAAGAGCGTGAACAATCAGTTCCAGCTCAACCAGGGCTACGCGAAGGAAGCGCTGGGGCTGGTCGAGAACAAGCTGGAGGGCGTCAAGGACATCCTCGGCTATGTCCGCGATCAGGTGGTCGCCGCCGGCAACGGTTCGTTCAGCCAGTCCGAACGGGATGCCGTGGCGATCGACCTGAGGGCGCGTTTCGACGCCTTGCTGTCGCTCGCCAACAGCCAGGACGGCAAGGGTGAGTACGTGTTCTCCGGCTTCAAGGGCGACACCCAGCCGTTCGCGGGCGGTCTGTCCGGTGTGACCTACCAGGGCGACCAGGGCGAGCGCACGATGCAAGTGTCGACGTCGCGGGTGCTGCCGGTGTCCAACAGTGGCGACGAAGTCTTCATGAAGGTGCCTGGATCGACGGCGAATCTGTTCGGCGTGATTTCGAATTTCATCACCGATCTGGAAAATCCGCTGGCATCGGTGCCGGCGGCGGTCAGCACGGCGCTGACGGAACTGGATTCGTCCTTCGACAACATCCTGCGGGTTCAGGCGTCGATCGGATCGCGCGTCAATGAGGTCGAAGCGCTGGAGAACGTGTCCGGCGACCTGGACCTTCAATATGCACAGGCGATCTCGCGACTGCAGGATGTGGACTACGCGGAGGCGATCAGCGACCTGACCATGGAGCAGACCTTCCTGCAGGCGGCACAGCAGTCCTTTCTGAGGGTTGCCAACCTGTCACTGTTCAATTTCCTGAACTGATGCGGCACTGGGTCATCCTGCTGGCTGCCTTGTCGTTGGCCGCGCCGGCTGCCGAATTCGAGCACGGCGCATCGTCCGTCGACCCGGAGCTCCCGCTCGCGGAATCGAGCCTGCCGACCGGCGCGTGGTCGCTCGAGCACGAAGATCTCGGGGGCGGTCGCCATCGATTGCACCTGCTGCTGGATCGGCTTCATACCGGCGACGACGGCAGCGCTCGATTGATCGTCCGCCGCTGGGCCGAGCAACGACTGCGAGCCGAGGGCCGAGCCGGATACGAATTGCTTCGCTACGAAGCGGGCGTGCGTTCCGGCTGGTTCGTCGGGCGGCGTTACGTCGACGCCGAGTTGCGCTTCTTCAGCTCGTCGAGCTTCGGCAGCTTCTAGGCAAATTCGCCCTGCGCTCAATGAAGCGCTTGGAGCAACTGACCGACCGCGTCGAATCCACGATCGAAGAAGTGCCGCATGGCCGGCGCGAATGCTTCCATCGACAGCATCAACACCAGGAAGCCGGTACCGAGGGTTACGGGAAATCCGATCGCGAATAGATTGAGCTGCGGTGCTGCCCGGGTCAGCACACCCATCGCAATGTTGACGACGAGCAGCGTCGCCATGATCGGCATCGCAAGCAGCAGTCCGGCTGCAAACAAGGTCGTGCCGAAGCGAACCGCCGACATCCAGCCGTCACCGTGCAGCGGCGTGGCGCTGACCGGCAGCCATTCGAAGCTTCGAATGACCACATCCACCAGCAGCAGATGACCATTCAGCGCCAGGAACAGCAGGCTGGTGATCAGGCCCATGAACTCGGCGACCACTGCCGTTCGTCCGCCCGAGTCCGGATCGAAGAAGGCTGCGAAGGACAGTCCCATCTGCAGGCCAACCAGCTCGCCGGCGACATCGACGGCGGCAAACACGATCCGCATCATGACCGCGATCGCCGCGCCGATCAGAAACTGCTGTGCCATGATCGCCAGGCCGATGCCGGAGGCCGGCGCCACCGTCGGCATCGGTGGCAGTGCCGGCAGCACGGCGACGGCAATGCCGAGGCCGATCGCAACGCGAACCCTGATCGACACGCCGCGATTGCCGAACAGCGGCGCCGAGCTGACCATGCCCAGAATGCGCACCAGCGGGAACATCAGGGCCGCCAGCCAGGCATCGAGTTGCGCGTCGGTGACGGTCAGCATGCGGTGCCGATCGGCTAGCCGATCATGCCTGGGATCGAACCGTAGAGGCGACGAATGAAATCGGTGATGTGCGTGATCATCCACGGCCCCATCACCACCAGCGTGACGAAGATCGCGACCAGCTTCGGCACGAAAGTCAGCGTCATTTCATTGATCTGGGTTGCAGCCTGGAAGATGCTGACCAGCAGGCCGGTGGCCAATGCTGCGAGGAACAGCGGGGCCGACACCAGCAGGGTCAGTTCGACCGCCTGACGGCCGAGATCGATGACAGTGGTCGGAGTCATGGTGCATTCCCCTTCTGCTTCATCCGAAACTTCTCACCAGCGAGCCAACCAGCAGCGTCCAGCCGTCCACCAGCACGAACAGCATGATCTTGAACGGAAGCGACACGATGACCGGGCTCATCATCATCATGCCCATCGACATCAGTACCGAGGCAACGACCATGTCGATGATCAGGAAGGGCAGGAAGACAATGAATCCGATTTGAAACGCGGTCTTCAATTCGGACGTGACGAAGGCCGGAATCACCACTCGCAAGGGCAGGTCTTCGACCTTGTCCACCGGGTCGGCGCGTGACAGCGACGCAAATAGTTCGAGATCCGGCTCGCGCACCTGATCGAGCATGAACGCCTTGACCGGGAGGCTGGCCCGGGTCAATGCCTCTTCCAGCCCGATCGCGTTCTCGGATAGTGGCAGATAGGCATTCGTATAGACACGCTCGGCGACCGGCGACATGACGAAGAAAGTCAGGAACAGACTGAGACCGAGCAGCACCTGATTGGGCGGCGAGGTCTGGGTGCCCATTGCCTGACGCAGCAGCGAGAAGACGATGATGATCCGGGTAAAGCAGGTCATCATCAGTACGGCCGCTGGAATGAACGACAGCAGGGTGAGCAGGACCAGGGTCTGGACGGTCAGACTGTAGCTGGTGCCTCCGTCAGCGGTCGGCGCGCTGGTGAGGGCCGGCATCGACTGCGCAAGCGCATCCGCCGCCGGCAGCGCCGCAAACAGGATCAGCGCGGAATGCCAACGCCGGCGCATCATGACCGCCGCTCCATCAGTCGCTGGAGCCGATCGGCGAAGCTGGCCGGGGCGGTCTCGGGCGAAGCCTGCGGCGCTTCGCTCGGAAAATCCGCTGCGTCGAAAGTATGAAGGCTCTCGACCTGCCCCTGGGCCACGCCGAGAACCAGCACCTTGTCGCCGACCTCGACCAGAACGACGCGCTCGCGCGGTCCGACGGCGGCGGCGCCCACCACCCGGAGGCTCGACGCGGCCGGCCCCCTGGGCAACGACAGGCGCTTGATCAGCAGCAGGGCACCGAACAGCAGGGCGAGTACCAGGCCGAGGCCCAGGATCATCTGGGCGACCGAGCCGGCGAGCGACAGCCCTTCGGCGGCAGCGGCCGGTGCGGGAACGAGCAGCAGGAGCGCGAAACGGGCAACTCGCACGGAGAGTTCCGGAGACAGTGGCGGACATCGCCAAGTTACCGTGGGCGACCGGCAATCCTTGCCGCAATTAGGCGGCAAAGACGCGCTCATTTCGGGCTTTCACGGCCGGTTCGGGGCCGCGGGTGGGTTCAGGCCGGCTGGCGCACCGCTGTGGTCCGACTGGGCTCCTTGTTCGCCAGTGCGCTCAGCCGTTCGAGCAGCGCACAGGTGATGTCGCGCTGCAGATCCTCGGCGCGGACGTGCGGGCAGAACAGGGTCACCCGGAAGGCGAGCTTTGCGCTGTCGGTGGTATGCAGGCTGACGACTGGTTCCGGGCCCGGCAGGTCGACGCCGAGTTTGCGGTCGATGCTTGCGCTCAGCCGCCGCGCTTCGCCCTCGAAGCTTGCGAATCGTGCCTGACAGTAGCGATCGAGCCAGTCCAGCACGGGCGCGGCTTCGGCGACGGGGTCGACGACGATGTCGAACGAATGCAGCACGAAGTGCCGCAGCACGCGTTCGTTTCGTACCGGCCGCGTCAGGAAGATGCTGTTGGGCAGCACGATGCGATGGCCGGTGTAGTTCAGCGCGCCATTGCTGGCACCGAGTTCGAGCATGCTGGTGCTCAGCAGGTTGAAGTCGGTGACTTCGCCGCGGATGCCGTCGACCCGGATCCAGTCGCCGACCGAAAAGCTGTTGGCGCCGGTGCGCAGCGCAAAGCCGCTGATGCACATCAGCAGTTCCTTGGTGGCGACGACCAGCGCCACCGTCACCGCAGTCAGCGACAACAACAGGTTCTGGAGCAGGCCCAGCCAGATCAGCAGCACACCGAGCGCCAGCACGGTGTTGAACCCGGTGCGGACGTAAAAGATCTGGCGGCGCTTCTGCGGCGTCAGCACGGTCTCGCCAGGTGTCAGGCGATGGACTGCGATGCGTCTGGCGATGGTGACCGCGACGATCACGATCATCGTCAGAGCAAGACGCATCAGCATTTGCGGGTCGATCGCAAAGTCCGCGACATTCATGGCAGGCTCACTCTCGAAGTGCGACTCGCAGGATAGCGCCATCCGCCGACGACGGCGATCGCGGAGGTCGATTGCGGCGCCGTCCGATTGCGCTAAAGGTCAATCGCCACCGGCCGTCAAAATGGCATGAGGAAACGCAAGAAACTGCTTCCGCTCGGGATCAAGGATCAGGTCAAGACCGAACTGCCGGCACTGGTTGCGCTGGAAGCGGTCGGTCAGCCCTGGTTCTGCGACGACCATCTCACCGACATGATGTCGCTCGCGATGGTCTGCATGGTGTTGGCAGACAAGGACTCCGAAATTCACCAGGACGCATCCAGGCTGTTCCTGGAACTCGGCAAGCCGACACTCGATGGCGAGCGACTGCGACCGCTGGTCGGCCGCACCAGCGTGTGGTTGCAGCGACAGCCCAATGGCAAGGTCGAGCGCGCCATCGACCAGTTGCTCGGCACCCACTGCAAGGCTGGTTAGCCCATCCGCATCGCTATACCTGTCGGCCTCCGCGGCTTTCCGGTGGCTTTCGCCCGACGCGCGTCGATCGCGTTGGCTCGGGGTGCCGACGCGCGCTACAGATCCCGGAGATCGGCAGTCGCCTGTGCGCCGAACGATGGCGACAGCAGGTAGTCCACCAGCCTGCGCGCGGTATCGGAGGGCGCCTGCAGTTGACCGTCGCGGTGCAGGGCGCGAAACCGATCGATTGCGGGAAAGTCATCCGCCGTCGAAGAACGGACCAGGGTCTGCATGTCGGTGTCGATGACGCCCGGAGCGACGCTGGCTGCGCGTAGCCCAGGTACCTGGTCGCGTTGCACTGCGCGGGCATGGTGGTCGAGGGCTGCCTTGGACGCGCAATAGACGCTCCAACCGGCGTAGGCGGACCTTGCTGCACCGCTCGAGATATGGAGCAGGCGTCGGTCCGAGGCCGCGTCGGTGGCCGCGACGAAGGCGTCGCTCAAGATCAGTGCGGCGGTCACATTGACGGCGATCGCATGGCCGATCTCGCTGCCGCGCTGGCGACCGATCGCTGCGACCGGTCCGAGGTCGCCGGCGTTGTTCACCAGAAACGCAGGGGCGCTCCCGCCGAGAAAGGCGTGCCAGTCCTCTGTCGTCGTCAGCGCCAGCAATTGCGAGGCATCGGCGAGGTCGATCGGTATTTGCCTGAGCCGTTCACCATGGCGGGCGGCAAGTGTCACGTTGCCCTTCCGCGAAAGCGCGAGCACGGTCGCACCTTGCTCCAGCAAGGCCGCGCAGATCGCGGCGCCGAGTCCACGGGAATGTCCTGTGATGATTGCGCGCATCGGAAATCTCCTGGCCTGGGATCGATGGGCGCAGTTTGAACCGTCCAGTCGCGACTGACCAGGATGGCCGGGGCGACGGGTCGCGAGGTGCCGAAACGCGGCGCCCTTCAGTTTCGCAGTTTTCGCATTCGCTCGGCCGGCGTGATGATGTCGGTCAGCCGGATTCCGAACTTGTCATTGACGACGACGACCTCACCCTGGGCGATCAGCGTGCCATTGACCAGTACGTCCATCGGCTCCCCGGCAAGGCCGTCGAGCTCGACCACGGATCCGTGGGCGAGTTGCAGCAGGTTGCGGATCGACAGTTTCGTTCGGCCCAGTTCCACCGTCAGCTGGACCGGGATGTCCATGATCATGTCGAAATCGTTGAGCGAACCGGATCCCTTGGCGGACGCCCCGAAATCCGGAAACAGCTGACTCGCCGGCTTGGCCTGGAACGGAGATTCGTCTTCGCCATCGTCGCTGCCGCCTTCGGCTGCTTCGCGCAGCGCGGCCTCGACATCGGCATCGTTCATGCCGTCATCGCCGTCCTCGGCTTCGGCCTGCTCCTGCATGGCCGCGGCCCAGTCGTCGTCGGTGATCTGTTCTTCGTCAGACATCGTCTTCTCCTCGCGGCGCCGGTTCGGATTCCGCCTGCATCAGGAAATTCTCGACCTTCAAGGCGTAGCGGCCGTTGAGTACGCCGTAGCGCCCCTGCAGCACGCCGACGTCATCCACATCAGCCTGGATCAGTTCCGGCACATTCAGCGGGATGATGTCGCCGGGCTTCATGTTCACGATGTCGGCCAGCGTCACGGTCGCGGTGCCGAGCTTGGCGACCAGGCTGACCTGGGCCGACTGCAACTGGCGTCCCATCGTCTGCACCCAACGGTTGTCCTGCGTGATGTGGTCGCTCTGCATCGTCGAATACAGCAGATCGCGGATCGGTTCGACCATCGAGTAGGGCAGGCAGACGTGCATCTCCGCCTGGGAACCGCCGAACTCCAGCGAGAAGGCGTTCGACACCACGATCTCGCTCGGCGTCGCGATGTTCGCAAATTGAGAGTTCATCTCCGATCGTACGTACTCGAAGCTCAGTTGGTAGACCGGTGCCCAGGCGCGCTGGTATTCGGTGAACACGACGCCGAGCAGACCCTGGATGATCCTCTGCTCGGTCGGCGTGAAGTCTCGACCTTCAACCCGGGTGTGGAAGCGACCGTCGCCACCGAACATGTTATCGACGACCAGAAACACCAGATTCGGATCGAACACGACCAGACCGGTGCCCCGCAGGGGCTTCGCGGTGACCAGGTTAAGGTTGGTCGGTACCACCAGATTGCGGACGAACTCGCTGTACTTCTGGACCTTGATCGGCCCAACCGACACTTCGGCATTGCGGTGCATGTAGTTGAACAGACCAATCCGCAGGTAGCGCGCAAATCGCTCGTTGATGAGTTCCATCGTGGGCATCCGCCCACGTACGATGCGCTCCTGCGTTGCCAGGTCGTACGGACGTACGCCGTCGCCGCTCTGTTCTTCCTGTTCCGATTCATCGGACTCCCCGGTGACGCCGCGCAGCAGGGCGTCGACTTCGTCCTGGGAAAGAAAGTCCGATGACATGGATGGCTCCCCACCTACTGCACGATGAACGAGTCGAACAGCACAGCCAGGATCGGACCCCATGGCTCGGCATTGGTCGATCGCCGCGACTGTTTCGGTGGTTCGAAGCCGAGCACGTAGTTGGTCTCGATCATGATTTCATCGGCCAGGATCTCCCGTCCCTCGATGTTGGCGATCTCGGACGGCAGCTTGCTCGACAGCAGCAGGTTGATGCGATGTCGGATTTCGGGCATGAACACCTTGAGATCTTCGGCGATCGCCGGCTCGGTGACCTTCAGCTGGATGACGGCCTGAAGGTAATGATCGCCTTCTCCAGGCTGCAGATTCACCGTGAAGGCGTCGAGCGGGATGAAGGTCGGCGGTTTGCTGCGGTCGACGGTGATCTTCGGTGGTTCGTCGGCATGCTCCTCCTCGTGCTTGTCGTCGCTCTTCTTGCTTAACAGCAGGAAAGCGGTGGCGCCCACTGCGACCAGCAGCAGCAGGACCAGCACGATCAGGACGATGACGAGTTTCTTGCCGCGCTTCGGTGCGGGGGCGTCGCCTTCCTCGGTTTCAGGTTTGGCGGGCGCTTTGGCCATTACTTGCTCCTTTCGTTGCTGCCTCGATTCTCACCCATTGCCCGACGGACCAAGCCCGGAAAAGACGGTGCCAACGCCCGCTTTTCCGGCAGGCTCAGGCAAAGGTGTCGATCAGGCCGATAGCTGTTCCTGTCCAGGGCCGAACGCCTGCTGTCGCGGCGTCGGCCGAAATCGATGTCTGCTCGCCGAACGGGTGCCGGCCCGATTGGCGACCGTCGCCGGCCTGTTGCTCCGAGCGCGTGCCGACGCTGCTCTGACCGAGCTGGATGCCGGCATCCGCGAGCATCTCGCGCAACCGCGGCATCGCCTGCTCGAGGGCATCGCGAGCGCTCTGGCTGTTGGCGACGAACTGGGCGGTCGCCTGTTCCGCGGAGATGGTCAGCGAGACCTCGACGCGTCCGAGGTTGGGTGGCGTCAGGATCAGTTCGGCCTTGCTCTCGCCACGGCCGGCGAAAAGCAACACTCGCTGGCCGACGTCGTCGGCAAAGCCCGGATGTCCCGCGGGCGTCGATACGAATGCGGTCGGCGTCGGCGCGGAAAGCGTCGATGCCTGCCGGATCGACGCCTGGATCGGTTGGTTGGACATTGCAGGCTGCTGCAGGTCCGGGCCGTGCTCGCCGGATCGCGCACGGATATCCGGGCCCGATGTCGCGTTGATCTCCGAGGGACGGACGGGCGTCACGTCGGAACGCGTTTCGCGGCTCGATCTCGAAAGAATGACTTCCGGACGTTCGGCCGGCTGAGTTGCCTCGGGCGCCGACGGCTCGACCATCGCGGCGGTCGCGGCAGTCGCCTGCGCGTGGCCGGCGGCGAGTTTCGGTGCTGGCTGTGTGCGCTCGCCTGCAGCTTGCCGGCCGCCGTCGTCTGCCGAGGCTTCGGCGTCGGTGCCGGCGCCGGCGAGTGACGGTTCATCCGACTGCGCACTTGCCTTCGGCGCGCCGCTGGCGGACTCATCGGCGGTTTGAGTCGACAACGGCTTCGCGGCAATGGCTGCCGGCAGGTCGTTGCCGGTGGCGGCATCCGCTGCCGGCGGGACGATTGTCATTGCAGCCGCAAGAATCGGCACGGCGTTGCTCGCGTCGGTCTCATCGGACTCGGCCTGTGCGTCGGCCGGGTGCGTCGCCTTCGCGGATGCCGCTGGCTCGGACTCTGCCGGACGATTCTCCTGGCCGGACTCGCTGCGCCGATGGCCATCGGCCCGGGGCGCGCCGGAATCGGCAGGCCTCTGGCAGCCATCCGGGGCGCGTTCCGCACTGGTGGCCCGTCGCTCGCTGACCCGGCGATCATCGATCTGGGCCTGCAGGGTTCGGGAAAAGCTGCCGGGGCCGGAAGCGGCCTCGGTCGTCGAAGTGGCCGGCTGGCCCTTCGGGCGGGATTCGGTCGAACGTCTTGCGGCGCTCGGTTCGTTGGCAAGGAAAATCTCGGGCATCGCCTGGGTCCTTTTGGTGGCACGCTCGAGAACCTGTCTGCAAGGCCTATGCCAGCACGCTAGCCTTCTTCCCGGTTGCGCCCCAGCTTGGCCGCGTGTTCGTCGGTCAGGGTCTGGTCGCGCTTGGCTTCCTTTCGCGCCTGCTGGCGATCGTGCCGCTGCGACAGCGCATCGAAGGCCTTCATCCGGTTGCGTTCGGCAATCCATGCCTGCTGGCCGGCGGCTGTTCGGTCGCGGGCCTGGGCGACGATGCGTTGCTGCTGCTCGATGGCCTCGTCGAGACGGCCGATGAAGGCGCTGAAGTTTCGCCACGCGTCCGGTCCGATGCCTTCGCGGGCCGCATCCATGAAGCGCGCCTGATACTCGTCCCGGTACTGCCGGAGCAGGGTCAGCTTGCGATCGTCCTCCTGTTCGGCTCCGATCAGTTCGCCGAGCCGGCGGGCGGCATCGTCGGTTCGCTCGTGGGCCAGATCCAGAAGCTTCTGCAGTGGAAAATTCTCGCTCATCCACGAACTGCCTTATCGGACGGGCGACACGAATCTTTAGGGCGTGACGGTGTCATCGGGCGGTCATTGTTTGAACAGGGCGTCGAGCTTCAGGACCGAGTCGTCGTAGCCCTCGCGCTCGTCGATGCGCTGCTGCAGGAAGGCTTCGATCTTGGGGTAGAGCGCCACCGCGGTGTCGAGCACCGGATCGGCACCGGACTGGTAGGCGCCGACCGCGATAAGGTCGCGGGAACGCTGGTAGCGGGAAAAGAACTGCTTGAACTGGCGAACCACGTCGAAATGCTGTGCCTTGACCAGGTTGTGCATTGCCCGCGAGATCGACTGTTCGATGTCGAGTGCCGGGTAGTGACCCTGATCCGCAAGGGACCGTGACAGCACGAAGTGGCCGTCGAGAATGGCGCGCGCGGAGTCGGCGATGGGGTCCTGCTGGTCGTCGCCCTCGGTCAGCACGGTGTAGAACGCGGTAATCGAACCGCCGCCGTCGGGGCCGTTGCCGGCTCGCTCGACCAGTGCCGGCAGCCGCGCGAAGACACTGGGCGGATAGCCGCGGGTCACCGGTGGCTCGCCGATCGCCAGCGCGATTTCGCGCTGGGCCATCGCGTAACGGGTCAGCGAATCCATGATCAGCAGGACCTGATGGCCCTGGTCGCGGAAATATTCGGCGATCGTGGTCGCGTATGCGGCGCCCTGCAGTCGCATCAGGGGGCTGGTGTCGGCAGGTGCGGCGACCACCACGGACCGGGCGAGTCCGTCTTCGCCGAGGTTCTCCTCGATGAATTCCTTGACCTCGCGACCACGCTCGCCGATCAGTCCGACCACGACGACGTCGGCCGCCGTGAATCGGGCCATCATGCCGATCAGCACCGACTTGCCGACGCCGGAGCCGGCGAACAGACCGACTCGCTGACCCCGGCCGACCGTCAGCAGGGCGTTGATGGCCCGGATGCCGACGTCCATCGACTGCCGGATCGGTGCGCGCTGCAGCGGATTGGTCGGACGCGACTGCAACGACCGGACGGCCTTGGTCTTGATTGCCCCCTTGCCGTCGAGGGCGCGTCCGGCACCGTCGATCACCCGGCCGAGCAGCTCGACGCCGACCGGCAGGTGCTTGGCCCGGTCGGATGCGCGACGCCGTGGCTCGATTCTCTCGCGCGCCTGCAACTGAGGCTGTACCGGCTCGACTGGCAGCACCAGCGCGCCCGGCGCCAGTCCGAAGACATCGTCGGTCGGCATCATGTACAGCTTCTCACCATGGAAACCGACCACTTCGGCTTCGACCGCGCCGCTGCCGGGCACCATGATGCGGCAGCCAGAGCCCAGTGGCAGCTTGAGCCCCGCGGCTTCCATCACCAGCCCGTTGATCCGTGTCAGCCTGCCATAGAGCTGGAATGGCGAACTGGCGCTTGCCAGCTTGCGCGAATCCTGCAGGAAGTCCCGCCAGATTTCGGCATGGGGCTGGGTCACGGTGCGACCCCGGCGTCGTCACGACCGAGATTCGACAGGATCCGCTTCCAGCGGGTCTCCACAGTGGCATCGAGTTCGCTGCCGCTGGCTTCGATCAGACAGCCGCCGCGACTGATCGCGTCGTCCTCGATGAGGCGGTGGCCCATGTGCGCCACCTGCTCGCCGAGATATTCGCGAATCAGGGCGGTGTCGTCGGGATGGAGGTGAATCATTGCGTTGTTCTGGGGAAACTGCTGGAGCGCCTCGCGCACGGTGTCGAGCACGCTCTCGGGGGTCGATCGCAGTTCACGCCGGATCAGGTGTCGCGCGATCTCGATCGCGACGTCGAGCAGGTCCTGGGCGATCTCGGTATCCAGGTTCTTGATCGCCTGGTCGAGGCCCTCGACCAGCCCGTGCAGCTGCATTGCCTCGACTCGACCGCGCGCGGTGCCTTCCTCGTAGCCTGCGTCGAAGCCCGACTTGCGCGACGACTCGTAGATCTCCTCGATTTCTTCGGCCGTCGGCAGCTTGAATTCCGGTTCCGGGACGACGTCGGGCTCGGGCAAATCGACTGGGTCGGTCGGCTGCTCGGCGACGGCTGTCTGGTCGCCGGCGCCGAAATCCGGCTGGCTTGATGCGACCTCGGCGGCGGCAACCGCTTCTTGGTCGGTGCCGAAGTCCGGCGGCTGCCACGGGCGATAGGCGCCGGACGCCTGATGTCGGCTGATCGTGCTCACCTTGGCCTCCTCGGGCACAGAGCGTGCCCGCGATCAGACGAAGGCATCGTCGCCGCCCTTGCCGCCGAGCATGATCTGGCCCTCCTCGGAGAGGCGGCGGACGATCTTCAGGATTTCCTTCTGCTCGGCCTCGACCTCCGACAGGCGCACGGGTCCGCGAGATTCGAGATCCTCCCGCAGCATCTCGGCAGCGCGGCTCGACATGTTGTTGAAGATCTTGTCGCGCAGTTCGGGCGGCGCGCCCTTCAGCGCCACCACCAGCGAATCGGACTGAACTTCGCGCAGGATCGTCTGGATGCCGCGATCGTCGATGTCGAGCAGGTTCTCGAACACGAACATCTCGTCGAGTATCTTCTGCGCCAGGTCGGGGTCGTATTCGCGGACGTTGTCGACCACCGCGGTCTCGGCGGCCGAACCGACGAAGTTGAGAATCTCGGCGGCATGTCGCACGCCGCCCATCGCCGCCTTCTTCACGTTGCTCGAGCCGGCCAGCATCCGAGTCAGCGCGTCGTTGAGTTCGCGCAGCGCGGTCGGCTGGACACCGTCGAGGGTGGCGATGCGCAAGACCACGTCGTTACGCAGGCGCTCCGAGAAATGCTTGAGGATTTCGCCCGCCTGATCGTATTCGAGATGGACCAGGATCGTGGCGATGATCTGCGGATGCTCGTTCTTGATCAGGTCGGCCGCGGTCGCGGCGTCCATCCACTTCAGGCTTTCGATGCCGGCGGTGTCCGAGCCCTGCAGTACCCGGTTGATCAGATGCGCGGCGCGGTCGTCACCGAGCGCCTTGGTCAGCATCTCCTTGATGTGCTCGTGATCTGCTTCGAGCGGCGACCCCTTCAGCGAATGGGCGTCGAGTTCGTCGAGGATCGCCTCGACCTTCTCGCGCGGCTGTGAGGGCATGCTGGCCATCGCCGCGCCGAGCTTCTGGACTTCGCGCGGACCGAGTACCTTGAGCACTTCGGCGGCCTCGTCCGGGCCGAGCGTCATCAGCAGTGTCGCCGCCTTCTCGAGGCCGTCATCGCTGCTCATTGCCGCCGCCTCCGATCCATTCCTTGAGCAGGTTGGCAATCATCTTGGGATTGTCCTGCGCCAGCTTGCGGGCTCGCGCCAGCTTTTCCTCGAAACTCTGCTGGGCCGCGGCTTCGGGCGACAGGGTCACTTCGGCGTCCTCTTCGCCTTCCTCGCCCTCGGCCTCCTCGTCGACCTCTGCACCTTCCTCGCCTTCTTCCTCGGCCACCGGCGGTGGCATCACCTGTTTCATCAGAGGACGGATCACGCCGAAGGCGACGAATGCAAGGACCGCGATGACGATCAGGTAGCGCAGGGCTTCCTTGGCGATCGCGATGATTTCCGGATCCTTCCACAGCGGCAGTTCCGGCAGCACCTCCTCCGGTGCCTCGGCGAAGATGCTGTTGGCCACGTTCAGCGTGTCGCCACGCGCTTCGGAATAGCCGACCGCCTCGCGGATCAGGTCAGTGATCTTGCGCACTTCTTCGTCGCTGAGCGGTCCGGTCTCGACGTTGCCCTTGGCGTTGGTCGTGCTCCGATGGTTCAGCACCACTGCGACCGATAGTCGGCGGATCTCGCCGGCAGCCCGGCGCACGTGTTGGATGGTCTTGTCGAGTTCGTAGTTGATGATTGCGTTGCGGCTGCTGGTGCCGATCTTCTCGCCACCTGCGGTGCCGCCGGCCGGTGGTGCGGTCAGCGGTGCGGTCGCCGGCACTGGCGGCTGGTTGGTCAGGGCGCCCGGTACGCCCTGGGCGCCGAGGTCACCGCTCAAACTCTCCGACGTCTGCTGGCTGCGGATTGCCTGTTCGGGCGTGGGGTTCGGCTTGTAGATCTCGGCGGTCTGCTCGGTGCGCGTGAAATCGACATCGGCGGTGACCTGGGCGCGGAAGTTTCCGGCACCGACCACCGGCGTCAGGATGGTGCGGATGCGTTCGATATAGCTGCGCTCGAGTTCGTCGACATACTCGAGCTGGGTGGGGTCGAGCCCGCTGTCTTGCTTGGCACTCTGGGTCAGCAACTGACCACTCTGATCGACCACGCTGACCTGGTCGGTCGCCAGTTGAGGTACCGACGATGCCACCAGGTGGACGATACCGGCGACCTGCGCCTCGTCGAGGCGTCTGCCGGGCAGCAGATTGACCAGTACCGATGCGGTCGGCGCCTGCTGGTTGCGCAGGAAAGCGGTCTGCTTGGGAATCGCCAGATGGACTCGCGCGCGGGCGATCGAGGCCAGCGACTGGATCGTGCGCGACAGTTCGCCCTCGAGCGCGCGCTGGAAATTGACCTGCTCGTGAAACTGCGACACGCCGAGCTTCTGTCCTTCCATCAGCTCGAATCCGACCATGCCGCCGCGCGGCAGGCCTTCTGCGGCCAGTCGCAGACGCACGTCGTGGACCATGCTCTGCGGCACCAGGATGGCGCCGCCGCCGGCCGAGAAGCGGTAGGGCACGTTCTGTTGCTGCAATGCGGTGACGATTGCGCCGCCGTCGCGTTCTTCGAGGTTCGAGAACAGTACCGCGTAGTCCGGCTCCTGGCTCCACAGCCAGACGCCGACCAACAGGGCGATCGCGGCGGCCAGCGCAGCGGCGGCAGACAGCTTCTGCCGCTGCGACAGATTGCTGAGGTTCTGCATCACCAGACCGAAGCCCGAGGGCGCCGGTGCTTCGATTGCTGTTTCGGCGGTAGCCATCGCGAAAGATTCCTGCGGACAACGCTATTCCGGATGGACGCATTCTGTGGCGACGACGTCGATGGCGGTCATCGAATTAGCGGCATTTTTTGCCGCCTATTTGCGCCTAGCACGGGGCATCTGCACCCGTAAAGTGGCGACAACACGTTGGAAAGGTCCGCGATGTCGAGCCCGTCTCACGCCACCGTCGGTGCAACCGGCGAAGCCGAAAGCGCGCTGCCCCGCATGAGCGCGGCAGAGCTCGCCGAGGCCTTTGCTGCGTTCAGCCGAGCCTCCGAGGAGCTGTCGTCGGCCTATGGTGCGTTGCAGGGTCAGGTCGGCCAGCTCACCGAGCGCCTGTCGGTACTGATGGAAGCGCTGCCGGCCGGGGTGCTGGTGCTCGATCGCGATGGCGCCGTCGCCCAGGCCAACCGCGCCGCCAAGCGGCTGTTTGGCGAAACCCTGGAGGGCACGGCTTGGGGGCGTACCGAAGCGCGCCTGGCTTCGACCGAAACGCCGGGCGAATGGCGCTACGACGGCAGCGCCGGAAGCCATCGCCTTTCGGTCTCGCTGACGCCGCTGGAATCGGGCGAGGGCTCGATCGTCCTGTTGCACGACATCAGCGACACGCACCGCATGCGGCTGCAGGTGGAGCGCAACGATCGACTGGCGGCGATGGGCGAAATGGTGGCGGGTCTCGCCCATCAGCTGCGGACACCGCTGGCGGCCGCTTTGCTCTATGTATCCAACCTCGGCCAGCCGGAACTGGGAGCGGCCGATCGTGCTCGCGTCGTCGATCGCACACTCGAGCGCCTGCGGCTGCTGGAACGCCTGATCCGCGACATGCTGCTGTTCGCCCGCGGTGACACCCAGCAGCGCGAACGCTTCGGCGCCTGCGAGCTGGCAGCCGAACTGACCCACACGCTCGATCCGGTCGCCCGCTCACGCGAGGTCAACTTCGCCGACCATTGCGAGTGTCCCGAAGCGCTGCTCAGCGGTGATCGCAAAGCGCTCGCCGGTGCACTGACCAACCTGCTCGAGAATGCGGTCCAGGCGACGCCGGCCGAGGGCTCGGTGGATCTTCGGGTCAGTTGCGACGGTGAACAAATAAGCTTTCGCATCTCGGACACCGGTCGCGGCATGGACGAAGCGCTGATCGGCAGGATCTTCGAACCCTTCTTCACGACGCGCGCCGAGGGTACCGGCCTCGGGCTGGCAATCGCCCGTAGCGTGGCGCGCGCTCACGGCGGCGACATCGAAGTCCGGTCGAGTCCGGGCCTCGGCACCACCTTCACGCTGAATCTGCCGGCATACGACGACGCTGCGCAGTTGGAACCGACGCCATGACCGACAAGCTCGACATCCTGGTGGTGGAAGACGATGCGGCCTTGCGCGATGCCGTCGGCCTGACACTCGAGCTGGCAGGACATCGGCCGGTCGGCGTGGATGGCGGTCCGGCGGCCCTCGAACTGCTGCGCGAACGGGCCTTTCATCTGGTGCTGTCGGATCTGCGCATGGAGCCGATGGACGGACTGCAACTGCTCGCTGAAGTCCGGGCGCGCCTGCCCCAGTTGCCGGTCCTGCTGATGACGGCCTATGGCGACGTCGAAAAGGCGGTGTCGGCGATGCGCGGCGGCGCCTGCGATTTCCTGATGAAACCGTTCGAACCGCAAACCCTGCTCGAACACATCCGGCGCTACGCGGCGGTGCCGGACGATCGAGAGGACACGATCGCAGTCGACCCGGTGACCCGCAACGTGCTTGCAATGGCGGCACGCGTGGCGGAAACCGACGCGACAGTGCTGCTGACCGGCGAGTCGGGGACCGGCAAGGAGGTGTTCGCGCGCTACATTCACAGCCACTCCGCGCGGTCGGGCAAACCCTTCATCGCGATCAACTGTGCGGCGATACCGGAGAACCTGCTCGAAGCCACCTTGTTCGGCTACGAGAAGGGGGCTTTCACGGGTGCCAGCCAGGCGCAACCTGGCAAGTTTGAGCAGGCCGACGGCGGCACGCTGCTGCTCGACGAGATATCCGAAATGCCGCTCGGTCTTCAGGCAAAACTGTTGCGAGTCCTGCAGGAGCATGAGGTCGAGCGGGTGGGCGGCAAGACACCGATCGCGCTGGATCTTCGTGTGCTTGCGACCAGCAATCGGGACATGGTGAGCGAGGCTGCCGCAGGTCGTTTTCGCGAGGATCTCTACTACCGCCTCAACGTGTTTCCGCTGAGAATTCCGCCGTTGCGCGAGCGGCCCGGTGACGTCGTCGCCTTGGCTCGCCATTTCGCGACCGTTCACGGCGAGCGACTGAAACGGGGCGCACGATTGGCGCCGGAGGCCGAGGCCCTGCTGACGGCCTATCCGTGGCCGGGCAACGTCCGTGAACTGGAGAACACGATGCAGCGGGCACAGATCCTCGCGGTCGGTGACCTGATCACGCCCGAGACCCTTAAGACGTGCCTGCCGCAATGGGCATCGCCGGCAGCCGGCGGCAAGCCCGACACGGCAGATCTGCCGGCAGGATTTGCCGCTTCGGCGGCAGCTTCTGCCGGTATGGCGAGTGCGGGCCGCCCCGGCAACATGAAGGACCTCGAGCGCGAACACATCCTGGATACGTTGCGGGCAGTCGGCTGGTCGCGCAAGGATGCGGTCGCCCGGCTCGGGATCTCGGAGCGGACGCTGCGCTACAAGCTGCAGCAGTATCGCGCGGAGGGGTACGAAATCGGCTAGGTTTCGTGCCCGGCGGCCGGGGGCGGCCCGGCAGGGCGATTTGGCACGGGTGTTGCTGTGCTAGACTGCGATTACGCCCCGATCCGGAGATCGACGATGGACACCCGCGGAATTGAACAGATGCTCACCGAACTGCGCTCGACTGCGCAGGCGGCCGGCGCTGCCAAGCCCGCCGGCCAGGATTCAGGTAGCGAGCAGGTCGATTTCAGCGAAGTCCTGCAAAATGCTCTGAAGGACGTCAGTGCGGCTCAGCAGGAAGCACGCCAGATGTCGAAGGATTTCCAGGCGGGGGATCCCAACGTCAACCTGCAGGACGTGATGGTCAATCTGCAGAAGGCCAACCTGTCGTTCCAGCAGATGGTCCAGGTGCGCAACCGGTTGGTGACGGCGTATCAGGACATCATGAACATGCCGGTCTGAGCGTGCCAGCCGAAGATTGAAAAGCCCCGCGCCAAGCGCGGGGTTTTTAGTTGACGGGAGCGCGCCGGGCGGTCACAGCCTGCGCGAGCGCGCATTGCGCTCGCGCTCGGTCTTCAGAATGTAGCGCTGGATCGTGTTTTCGGCACCCGCCGACAGGTTCACGAACTGGCAGCCTGCCCGCATCATCGTGACGCCGGTGCGATTGGTCACCTGAAAGATGTTGCGGATTCGCAGGCGCGTGACGATCGTGCCGAAATCGGGCAGGACCAGCGAGCAGTCGTCGAACAGCATGTCGGTCGACAGGCGCATCCCCTTGGGCGGAACCAACACGCCGATGCCGCCGCCCGAGATGTCCATCACGCGCGCTTCGAATGTCTTGACGCCGGGGCCGTCCGGCACCGGGATCTTGCAGATTACCGACTGTGCGGTCGGCGTCACCAGACGGAAGTACTCGCGGCGCTGCAGCCGCAGGACCTTCTCCGGGGGCGGTGCCAGCAGGGCGGCATGGCCATCGTGCGTGGTGTCGGTGAGCGTGCTGGTCGAGAACTGGATCTTGATCTTCTCGAGCAATGCGCTGAAGGTCACTGTCGTGGCCGCCGCCAGTTTCCGGTTGCTGGCGTCGTCGTGAGTGGGATCGAAATACAGGCTGCCGTCATTGGGGTCGATGCCGAGCAATGTGGTGAGCACGAAATCGCGCCTGCCATCCGGGTGGGCAGAGACGATGCAGCGCTGTTGCACCAGGCCGTTCAACACCGCATTGATCTCGCGCGGATCACGCAGCACGTACTCGGAGTAGTCCGCTGCATCCAGCAGTTCAATTCGCTTGTCGTCGGTCGTTGCCGCCATTTAGGAGTGCCGTGTTTGCTGAGGGGTTGCAGGATTCTATGGTATCCCGGTATGCCGCGGGATTGGCATCGGTCTAGCGCCTTGGCCGCTGCTCGAGGCTCGACGGCAGCTCGTGCGCGACCGGCGGCTCTTCGGTCCCACCCTGTTCGAGCCGGTACAGCCAGGCCAGCAGCTCGGCGACCGCGAGGTATAGCTGTGGTGGGATCCGATCGTCGAGGTCGACCTGCATCAGCAGACCGAGCAGTTCCGGCGATTCGTGGACATAAACGCCGGCCTCGCGCGCCCGTTCGATGATCTCCATCGCAATCAGCCCACGCCCCTTGGCGACCACCTTCGGTGCGGCGTCGCCCGCCGTGTATGCCAAGGCGACCGCCTCCGCTCGCGGATGCTCGTCGGCTTCGCTCATGGCGAATCGTCCTCGGCGGGCGCCAGGTCGACCCGCATTCCGGTCAAGGGCAGATCGGCTGCGGCGAGGGCGTCGGCGAGTTCGCGCTCGGCCGCCGCGAGCGCGGCTGCGGTGGCCGCGTCATCGGTCGTGAGCTGCAGCGCGACGCCTGCACGGGTCAGGTGAAGGCGTGCCTCGACGCCGCCGAGTCGCGGCAAGGTCACGCGCAGCGTGGTCTTCCAGGCGGCCTCATCCTGGTCCGCGCCGTCGCCTTCACGCTGTTCCGGCTCCTCGATCTCGATTTCGACGTGCTGCCCAGGCCAGGCCGCGCCCTGCCAGGCGTAGGTGTTGGTTGCCAGTGCGTCGAGTTGCTGGTGCACCAGCGGCATCAAGCGTTCGGGCACCGGATTGCCGGCTGCCGGACCCGGGCTGCGCTGGGCGGCGGCGTTCTGGCCGGCGGCCGAGACGTCTTCGGCATCGGCGCCGAGGGCTGCCGTTGCCGTCGTATTGAGCACCGTCGCTGCCGGCGTGGTGCCGGCCCGAGGACTTGCCTGTGTGGTCGTTGCGGCTGCCCGGTCGCTGCCGTCGCCAGGCGTCCCCGGTGGGGCGCCGTCCCTGCCCCGGGTCATCTGGCTCTGCGGTTGGCGCAGCAGGCTGTCGGTCGCGACCGTGCCCGAAAGCCATCGCGCCAGTTGGGATTCGTAGAACAGCCCGCTCTCGCCGATTGCCTGGCGCAGCGCGGCGGCGAGCTGGCTGCCCGACGTCGGCGCGGCGGGCACCAGCGGCTGACCGCCGGCAAGCTTTGCCGGTGGCGCCGGCGGCTGTCCGGTCAGCAGAAAACTGATCAGGCGCCCGGTCTGACTGAGCCGTGCCGACGCTCCTGCTGCGCTTCCTTCCGCCGGCGTCGCGATGACCGCCCGCGGCGATGCCTGGGTCACGATCAGCTCGAGCGTCTGCCCGGAGCGGGCCGAGTTGCGAGGCAGGGTCAGCGTGTATTCGCGGCCGTCGATCAGCGCCCGGAAGCTGTTTTCCGACTTGGCCTCGCCGATCGTCGCGACGATGCGTTGGCCCGGAAGGAAGTCCTGCGGATCCTTGGAGATTGCCTGCGCATTGCGCAGCGGTCCGACTTCGCGGGGTTCCTTCGAAAAGAACGAAGCCTCGGTGAGCAGGCGCAGGCGGGCGGTCAGGTCGGCCGGGATCATCGCGGGCTAGCGCTTCGGGTCAGCGCCGATAGGGGCTCAGGGTGACTGGGCGAACGCGCCGTAGCTGCGGCTCAGGTCGCGCTTGCGCGCACGCCGCGAGAGTAGGGCGCGGACGCTGTCGAGGTAGGGCTCGACGATCTGGCGGATCGCGCGGTCATCCGCCTGCATCCCGCGGATGATGGTGTCCACGCGCTTGCGCTGGTCGGGTGTGAGCCCGGCAACGCGGTCCGGCCCCGCAGCCAGGGCGTCGCGCCGGTCCGCGAGTTCGTGTTCGAGGCGGATCAGTCGCTCCCAGTCGTTGGCCCGGGCGGACTCGAGCATGCCACCGGACAGTCCCCGCATTGCCTCGAAGTCGTCGAGGATGTTCATCGCAGCCGCCTCAGGCGGTTTCCGCGGCCGCATCGGCGATCTGAAGCCACGCCTCGCGCAGTTCGTTGAGCAGGCCGCTGACCTCGTCGAGTGCCGGGCGGCTGTTCTGCAGATTGGCGTGAAGCAGCCGCTGGCTCATGTAGTCGTAAAGCGACGCCAGGCGTTCGGCAATCTCGCCGCCGGCTTCCATGTCGAGGCTCGCCTTGAGTCCGTTGGCAATGATGTTGATCGCCTGCGAGATCGATTTCCCCTTGTTCGGGATGTCGCCGGCGTCCATCGACACGGCCGCCGTGTTGATCGCCAGCAGGGCGCCGTCGTAGAGCATCACGATCAACTGATGCGGACTCGCCGTGCTGACCTTCGTTTCGACGCCGACACGGGCGTATGCGGTGGCAGCACTACTCTTTTGACCAAACATGGGCATGTGTCTCCGTGGCCTCAGCCGTTCGAAGTCAGGTTTTGAAGGGACAGCAGTTGCTGGGAAAGGAAGCTGCCGGTGGTGTTCATGCTGGCGACCAGGGTATCCAGCGCGGCGTACTGACGGCGATAGCGTTCCTCGATCGCGGTCATGCGCAGCTCGAGCTGCTCGATTCGATCACCGAAGCCTTCCTTGGTCTGCGTATAGCTGTCGGTGCGGGACTCGATCGTGCCGCCGACGCCGAGCAGGCTGCCGAGGCGGTCACTGATCTGCACGGCAAGTCCAGAGACGCTGCTGTTGCCGGCGAACAGTCCAGCGACGTCTCTTGCCGGATCGGCCAGCGCGTCGTCCAGTGCCGTACTGTCGATCGTGAGCGCGCCTTCAACGTTGAAGCTGATGCCGATATCCGAGAGCCGGTTCAGGCCGCCGACCGATGTGGCGAGGTCGGAGGAGGCGATCTGCCGCAGCTGATCACGGATCGACCGAACCGACGAGTCCGCATTGAGCGTACCGGCCACGCCGGTGTCGGTATTGAAGCTGGTCTCGCTGCGAATCAGCGTGTTGAGTTCGTTGAAGGCATTGACGAAGGCCTCGATCTTGCCTTTGACTGCATCGACGTCCTGCGAGACGTCGAGCGTCGTCGGCGAGCCCTCGTTGCTGCCGACCAGATTCAGCGTGACCCCCTCGAGGGCGTCGGTGATGGTGTTGCTCGACTTCGTGACCGTGATGCCATCGACCACGACCACCGCATCCTTGGCGGCGATGGTCTGCTCCATCGCGCCGGCCAGCGGCGCTTCCGGGTTGAAATCGAATCCCGTCAGGGCCGAAGTGCGGATCACGTTGGCGCTGCCCGAACCCTTCGGGCTCAGTACCAGACGTGCCGGGTTGGCGCTGCCGTCATTGACGATCGACGCGGTGACATCCGCGTCGAGGTCGTTGATGGCGTCGCGCAGGCCCTCGAGGGTGTTGTTGCCGGTCCCGATCGGGACCATGTACGTGCGACCCGGATCGGCCGTGTAGGTGGCGCCGTCGAAGCTGCCGAGTTCCAGCGTCAGGGTGCCGGTGGCGATCGTCGACGTACTGCTGGCGAGCCCCTGGGCCGCAAGCTTCTGGGTGGCAGCGAGCGACTTCACCTCGACGCTGTGGTTGGCGACGTTGGCCGTCGATCCAGCGCTGGCGGTCAGCACCTTGCTGTCGCCGACGGCAGTCTTGAAAACGGAAAATCCTGCCGCCGTCTTGATGTCGTTTGCCGCCGTCTGCAGGGCGGACATCGCGCTCTTGACCCGGCCGAGTGCCGACAGTCGGGCATCGACCGTCGTGATTCGGGATTGAAGCTGGGTGATCGGCTGGCGTTCCAGCTGCATCAGCTGGCTGATGATGGACTCTACCGCCAGTCCGGAACCCAGGCCTGCCGATGTGATCGTGCCGGCCATTTGCGTCTCCTGTAGTTCAGGCCTTCTGTTCCAGCAGCAGACCGCTCAGCTTGTCCAGGGCCTTGGCGATGGACAGGATCTCCTCGCTCGGAATCTGCCGGATGACTTGATCGGTCGCGCTGTCGAGCACCTTGACGACGGTGCGACCGGTATCCTCGTCGACACTGAAACGCAAGTTGTGTGCCACGGGTTCGACGACCCGGCGGATATTCTCGAGGGCGCGCTCCAACTGCCTGGGATCCACCGGACCGGCCTGCGCAGCAAGCTTTTCGGCGTCGCCGGCACGGCCTGTCGCCGCGACTTGTTCGCCCGGAGCCACCTCGCCGCTGCGTCTTCCGGGATCGACTTTCGGATTGTCGGCCACGTTGGCGAACTGGCGGGCCTGGGACACGTTCAGCGGATCTTGCGAAAGCGCTGCAGGGGGTATCGATTGGACGGACATGGTCTTATGCTCCGCGAAGTGACAACGCGGGAGAGGGCGTCAGCCGTCTCCCGCGCATACCTACTGCAAGCCTTGCTTAGCCGAGGAGGCTGAGCACGTTCTGCGGCAGAGCGTTGGCTTGTGCGAGCATCGCGGTACCGGCCTGCTGCAGGATCTGCGCCCGGGTCAGGGCGGCGGTTTCGGCGGCGAAGTCGGCATCCATGATGCGGCTGGCGGCGGCTTCCTGGTTCTCACGCGAGATCTGCAGCATCGACACCACGCCCTCGAAGCGCACCTGCGCAGCACCGTAGGTGGCGCGGTCGGTATTGACCTTGTCGATGGCGGCGTCGATGGTTGCAATCGCGGCCGATGCGCCGCCGG
>JAGRFY010000084.1 GCA_020445765.1 Rhodocyclaceae bacterium
CCGGCAAGCTGACCTTCCTGCTGGCTGGCCTGATCGGCACGCTGTCGGGCGTGCTGATCGCGCCGATCACCACGATCTATTACGACACCGGCTTCCTGATCGGCCTCAAGGGCTTCGTCGCCGCGATCATCGGCGGCCTCGGCAGCTTTCCGCTGGCCGCGGCCGGGGCGCTGCTGGTCGGCCTGCTGGAGTCCTTCGCGTCGTTCTGGGCCAGCGCCTACAAGGAGGTGATCGTGTTCACGCTGATCATCCCGGTCCTGCTCTGGCGTTCGCTGACCAGCCACCACGTCGAGGAGGAATGAGGCCATGGCACTCCGATTCACTCCATTGCAGGTCCTGGTCGCGTTTCTTGCGGCGACCGCCCTGGCACCGCTGGTGCTGCCCGAGTTCTACGTTACGCTGCTGAACTACATCGGCCTGTACGCAATGGTGGCGCTGGGCCTGGTCCTGCTGACCGGCATCGGTGGCCTGACCAGCTTCGGCCAGGCTGCCTTCGTCGGCATCGGCGCCTACACCACCGCGGTGCTGACCACGGCCGAGGCCCTGCCGGCCTGGCTCGCATGGGCCGGGGGCTCTCCGTGGCTGGCGCTGGCCGTCGGGCTGGTGATCACTGCACTGGTGGCGCTGCTGGTCGGCTCGCTGACGCTGCGCCTGTCCGGGCACTACCTGCCGCTCGGCACCATCGCGTGGGGCATCAGCCTGTACTTCCTGTTCGGCACGATGGAGACCCTGGGGGGCCATACCGGCCTCACCGGCATCCCGCCGATCGCGATCTTCGGCTGGGAGCTCGACGAAGGGCGCGAGATCTACTACCTGATCTGGGCATTCCTGCTGTGCGCGATGTTCACCACGCGCAATCTGCTCGATTCCCGCGAGGGCAGGGCGATCCGCGCGCTCAACGGCGGCATGGTGATGGGCGAGGCGATGGGCATCAACACCTCGCGCTCGCGGATGGTGATCTTCGTCATCGCCGCGCTGCACGCTGCCGCGTCGGGCTGGCTGTACGCCCACATGCAGCGCTTCGTCAATCCGACCCCGTTCGGGCTGCACATCGGCATCGAATACCTGTTCATGGCGGTGGTCGGCGGCGCCGGCCAGGTCTGGGGTGCGCTGGTCGGCGCCGGCGTCATCACGGTGATGAAG
The DNA here is from genome assembly GCA_020445765.1 of Rhodocyclaceae bacterium. Lineage (GTDB taxonomy): Bacteria > Pseudomonadota > Gammaproteobacteria > Burkholderiales > Rhodocyclaceae > Cognatazoarcus. The sequence goes on from JAGRFY010000084.1 coordinate 1,144, forward strand.
CAGTGGCTGCAGGACTGGCTGCCGCGCTTCTTCGGGGCCGCCGGCAACTTCGAAGTGATCGTGTTCGGCGTGATGATGGTGCTGATCCTGCACCGGGCGCGGGAAGGTCTGTGGGCACTGCTGGCGCGGCTGGTACCGCTGCGCCGGGTCGAGCGCGCGGTGCCGGTGGCCGAAGCGCTCGAGCGCAAGCCGATGCCCGACCGCGGCGAAGTGATTCTCGAGGCCCGCGACGTGACCCGGCGCTTCGGCGGCCTGGTCGCCAACGACGGCATGAATCTCGAGGTGCGGGCCGGCGAGATCCTGGCCCTGATCGGCCCCAACGGTGCCGGCAAGAGCACGATGTTCAATCAGCTCTCGGGTGTCGATACGCCGACGTCCGGCGAGATCCTGTTCCGCGGCCGCAAGGTCACCGGCATGGCGTCGCGGGAGATCGCCCGCCTCGGCATGAGCCGCAGCTTCCAGCACGTCAAGCTGCTGCCGGCGATGACGGTGCTCGAGAACGTCGCCATCGGCGCCCACCTGCGGGGCGGCAAAGGCGTGTTGCCGAGCGCCTGGCGTCTCGAGCGCGACGAGGAAAACCGCCTGCTCGCCGAGGCGGCGCGCCAGATCGAGCGCGTCGGCCTGGCCGCGCACATGTTCGACGAAGCGGGATCGCTGGCCCTCGGCCAGCAACGGATTCTCGAGATCGCCCGTGGCCTGGCCTCCGACCCGTGCCTGCTGCTGCTCGACGAGCCGGCGGCCGGGCTGCGGCTGAAGGAGAAGCAGGCGCTCGGCGACCTGTTGAAGAAGCTGCGCGGCGAAGGCATGGCGATCCTGCTGGTCGAGCATGACATGGACTTCGTCATGGGGCTGGTGGATCGGGTCGTGGTGATGGAGTTCGGTCGCAAGATCGCCGAAGGCTTGCCGGACGAGGTCCAGCGCAATCCGGCGGTGCTCGAAGCCTATCTCGGAGGTGCGGAATGAACCAGGTCGAGCGGCCGATCCTGAAGGTGGGCGGACTGACCGTCAGCTACGGCAAGGTGGAGGCCCTGTGCGACGCGTCGCTGACCGTCGGCGAGGGCCAGATCGTGACGGTGATCGGGCCCAACGGGGCCGGCAAGACGACGATGCTCTCGGCCATCGCCGGCCTGCTCGGTTCGCGCGGGGAGATCCATTTCGCCGATCGCCTCGAAGTGTCACCCGACGTCGAGCGGATGGTGGCCGGCGGCATGAGCCTGGTGCCCGAGAAGCGGGAACTGTTCGGCGAGATGAGCGTCGAGGACAACCTCGAACTGGGCGCCTTTCACCGCTACCGCAGCGGCGAGCGCGGCTGGCGCGAAACCATGGACGAGGTCTACGGCATCTTCCCGCGGCTGAAGGAGCGGCGCCGCCAGCAGGCCGGCACCCTGTCCGGCGGCGAGCGCCAGATGCTGGCGGTGGGGCGTGCGCTGATGGCCAAGCCGAAGCTCCTGATGCTCGACGAACCGAGCCTGGGCCTGGCGCCGCTGATCACCCGCGAAATCTTTCGAATCATCGCCGATCTGCGTCGCCGGGGCGTGTCGATCCTGCTGGTCGAGCAGAACGCCCGGGTCGCGCTGGCGGTCGCCGATTACGCCTACGTGCTCGAGACCGGCCAGGTGGCGATGGAAGGGCCCGCCGCCGAACTGCGGGACGACCCGCGGGTGATCGAGACCTACCTCGGCCTCGGCGGCAAGCACCAGGACATGCTCGCGACATGAGCGCGACGGCAGCCGAACCTCATCCGATTCTTCACGGCCGGCCCAAGGCTCGAGGGCCGGAAATGAAAGCCAAGGCAGCAATGCAGCAATGACGGCGCTCGCGTTGTGCGCGGCGCGTCGATTCCACCCCTGAGGAGACAAGGAAATGACCATCAAGAAGTGCAAGATCGCAATGATTCTGTCCACCGCACTGTTCGCGGCCACGCAGCCGGCCTGGGCGGACATCACCGTCGGGGTGTCGCTGTCCTCGACCGGTCCGGGCGCAGCCCTCGGCATTCCGGAGAAGAACGCGGTCGCGCTGATGCCCGGCGAGATCGGCGGCGAGAAGGTCAATTACATCGTGCTCGACGACGGCACCGATCCGTCCGCGGCCACCAAGAATGCCCGAAAGCTGGTGACCGAGGACCACGTCGATGTGCTGATCGGCTCGTCGGTGACGCCGTCCTCGCTGGCGATCGCCGAAGTCGCGGTCGAGAGTGCGACGCCGCAGATCGCGGTGGCGCCGATCAACCTGCCGCCGGAAAAGAACAAGTGGGTGTTCCGCACGCCGCAGCACAACGACGTCATGGCCGGCGCGCTGGTCGACCACATGAAGCAGGCCGGCGTCAAGAAGCTGGGCTTCATCGGTTATTCGGACGCCTACGGCGAGGACTGGCTGACCGCGGTCAAGCCGCTGCTGGATGAGGCCGGCATCACGCTGACCACGACCGAGCGCTTCAACCGGACCGACACCTCGGTCAGCGGGCAGGTGCTGAAGATCGTCGCCTCCCGTCCCGACGCGGTGCTGGTGGTGGCCTCGGGCAGCCCGGCCGCGCTACCGCAGACCGCACTCAAGGAGCGTGGCTTCAAGGGCCAGATCTACCAGACCCATGCCGCCGCCAATCCGGCCTTCCTGAAGGTCGCCGGCGCCAAGGCCGAGGGCACGATCATGCCGATCGGGCCGGTGGTGGTGGTCGACCAGATCCCCGACAGCCATCCGTCGAAGAAGGTCGCCGGCGAATTCGTCGCCGCCTACGAGGCCAAGTACGGCGCCGGCAGCTTCTCGTCCTTCGCCGGCCATGCCTACGACGCCTACCACCTGCTCGCCGCCGCCGTGCCGGCTGCCCTCGAGAAGGCCAAGCCCGGTACTGCCGAATTCCGCCAGGCGCTACGCGACGCGCTCGAGTCGAGCAAGGACGTGGTCGGTGTGCACGGCGTCTTCAACATGACGCCCGACAACCATTTCGGCATGGACGAGCGCGGCCGCGTGCTGATCCGCGTCGAGCAGGGCGGCTACAAGCTGCTGCCGATGTAAGGAGGTCGCGATGAACACGTTCGCGGCAGGCCGCGGGCCTGCATCGAATCCCGGTTCGTCGATGTTCGTCGAGCCGCTGGTGATGATCGAGGCGCGCTCGGACGGCACGCGCGTCCTGCGCTCGGGCATCACCCTGCCCGAGCACTACGGGCGTTGCGTCGGCGAGTGGCTCGAACACTGGGCCGCGCAGGCACCCGAGCGGCTGTTCCTGGCCGAGCGCGGCGCCGACGGCAGGTGGATCGAGCTCACCTACGGCGACGCGCGGCAGCGGGTGGTGGCGATCGCGACCTGGCTGCTCGGGCAGAACCTGTCGCCCGAACGGCCGGTGGTGATCCTCTCCGACAACGGCATCGAGCATGCGCTGCTGATGCTGGCGGCGATGCACATCGGCGTGCCGTCGTGCGCGATCTCGACCGGCAATTCGCTGATGTCGAAGGACTTCGGCAAACTCAAGGCCAACATCGAACTGCTGCGCCCGGGCGTCGTCTTCGCCGACCACATCGAGCGCTTCCGGCCGGCCATCGACGCGGTCGCGGATCTGCACAACGGGGTCGTGGTGGCCGGCGGCAACAGCGCCGACATCGGCAGCGCGACGCCGTTCGCGGCGATCGAGCGCTCGATCGACGAGCCGCGGGTGATGTCCGCATTCAACCGGATCACGCTGGATACCATCGGCAAGTTCCTGTTCACGTCGGGCTCGGTCGGCACGCCCAAGGCCGTGGTCAATACCCAGCGCATGATGGTGTCGAACCAGGTCGCCAAGGCACTGATGTGGCCCTTCCTGGAATCGACGCCACCGGTGCTGGTGGAGTGGCTGCCGTGGAGCCACACCTTCGGCAGCAACCACGACTTCAACATGGTGCTGCGCTGGGGCGGCAGCCTCTACATCGACGACGGCAAGCCGGTACCGGCGCTGCTGCCGAAGACCGTGCGCAATCTCAAGGAGATCTCGCCCACCGTCTATTTCAACGTGCCGCGTGCCTACGACATGATGGTGCCGCTGCTGCGTGCGGATGCCGAGCTGCGGGAGAGCTTCTTCCGCAACCTCAAGTTCCTGTTCTACGCCGGCGCGGCACTGCCTCACCATCTATGGACCGCACTCGAGGAACTGTCCCAGCAGACCACGGGCGAGAAGGTGCTGATGGTGTCGTCGTGGGGCTCGACCGAGACCGCGCCGATGGCCTCGGACTGCCATTTCCGCGCCAGCCGCGCCGGCGTCATCGGCGTGCCGGTGCCCGGTACCGCGCTGAAGCTGGTGCCCAGCGCCGACAAGATGGAAGTTCGGGTCAAGGGGCCCAACGTCTTCCCCGGCTACTGGAAACAGCCCGAGGTCACGGCCAAGTCCTTCGATGAAGAGGGCTACTACATCACCGGCGATGCCGTCGAGTTCGTCGATCCGTCGCGCCCGACCCTCGGCCTGATGTTCGACGGCCGGGTCGGCGAGGACTTCAAGCTGCTGACCGGGACCTGGGTGCATGTCGGCTCGTTGCGGGTCGCCGCGATCGACTGCATGAAGCCGGTGGCGCAGGACATCGTCGTCACCGGGCACGACCGTGACGAGATCGGCTTCCTGATCTTCCCGAACATCGCCGAGTGCCGGACCTTGTGCCCGGGCCTGCCGCCGGATGCACCGGTGGACCAGGTGCTCGGCAATCCGTCGGTGGTCAACCAGGTGCGCGCCGGTCTGCAGGCCTTGAAGCAGCGTGGCGGCGGGTCTTCGACCTATGCCAGCCGCGCCTTGCTGATGGCTGAGCCGCCCTCGGTCGAGGACGGGGAAATCACCGACAAGGGCTACATCAACCAGCGCATCGTGCTGACCCGCCGCGCCGATCTGGTCGAGTTCCTGTACGGCGAGATGCCGGACACGACCGTGATCACGGTGCATAGCGCGAGCTGATTCATTCACCAGGAAATCAAACGATGAGCGAACAACTCGTACGGACCGAGTCTGACGGTGGCATCTACACGGTGACGCTGAACCGCCCGGCCAAGCGCAATGCGGTCAGCGACCGCCTGCTGAGCGCCCTCGACGAGGCCATCTCCGCGACGCCCGAAGGCACTCGCGTGATCGTGCTGACCGGCGAAGGCCAGCACTTCTGTGCCGGCCTAGACCTGGCCGAGCATCAGCATCGCGAGCCCTTCGGCGTGATGCAGCACTCGCAGAGCTGGCACCGGATCTTCCATCGCATTCAGCACGGAGGCATTCCGGTGATCGCCGCGCTGCACGGCGCGGTGATCGGCGGCGGGCTCGAACTGGCGGCCGCCACCCACATCCGGGTCGCGGAGCCGAGCACGATCTACCAGTTGCCCGAGGGCCGCCACGGCATCTTCGTCGGCGGCGGCGCCTCGGTGCGGGTGGCCAAGCTGATCGGACCGGGACGCATGTGCGAAATGATGCTGACCGGCCGCATCCTCGATGCCGACGAAGGACAACGGCTGGGCCTGTCGCACTACCTGGTCGAGGCCGGTGCTGCGACCGCGAAGGCGCGCGAGCTCGCGCAGCGTGTCGCCGAGAACGCGCCGATGGCCAACTGGGCGATGTGCTCCGCGATCGCCCGCATCGACAACATGGCGAGCGACGACGGCCTCTTCGTCGAGTCGCTGACCGCCGCGCTGACCCAGACCAGCCCGGAAGTGGCTGAACGGATCGGCGAATTCCTCAAGAGAAAAGGGCAGGGACCCAGAACATGAACACAGCCAACGCATTCGCCGCCAGCGAGGCGGCCGCACTGTCGACCCGGTTCGACGACATCTGGCTGGTCGCCGGCCAGCGCATTCCGTTCGCCGACTACAACGGCGCCCTGCGCGACGCTTCGGCCACCGACCTCGGCATCTGCGCCGCCCGCGCGCTGTTCGACAAGAGCGGCATTCCGGCCGCCGAGGTCGGCGCCATCATCGCCGGCAACATGGCCCAGTCGAGCTTCGACGCCTACTTCCTGCCGCGCCACATCGGCCTGTATTCGGGCGTCGACGCCAATGTGCCGGCGCTGCTGGTGCAGCGCCTGTGCTGCACCGGCTTCGAAACGATCCTCGGCGCGGCCGAGCAGATCACCCTCGGCAAGGCCCGGGTGGTGCTCGCGGTCGGTGCCGAGTCGATGTCGCGCAACCCGGTGGCGGCCTATACCCATCGCGCCGGCTTCCGCATGGGGCAGGTCGATTTTCGCGACTTCCTGTGGGAGGCGACCAAGGACACCGCGCCCGGCATCGGCATGGGGGACACCGCCGAAAACCTGGCCAAGCGCTACGGCATCAGCCGCGAGGAAACCGATCGCTTCGCCGCGCAAAGCTTCGAGCGCGGCTGTGCGGCGTGGGAATCCGGCTGGTTCGACGACGAAGTCAGCACGGTCGAGAACGCCCGCTGGGAACTCGACGGCTACCAGCCGCGCGCGATCCGTCTCGCCGACCGGCTCGCCT
>JAGRFY010000210.1 GCA_020445765.1 Rhodocyclaceae bacterium
CTGATGTCCACCTCGACGGCGATCGCGGCGACGGTGCCGGCCTCGCTGAAGTGCAGCACCCGTTCGATGCCGCCCGGCTGGTTGTCCGGAATCGTCACGCCCGGCGCCTCTTCGGCACTGACTTCGGGCGGCAGCGCGGCGATGCCGAGGCGCAGCGACCAGGATTCGAGGCGGCCGACATCCGCGGCCGCCAGATCCTGCACCCACAGCGTCCACTCGCCTTCGGCACGCTCGCCGTCGAATGCCCTCAGCGCCGCCAGCGTGCTACTGTCCCAGGTCTGCTCGAGGTCGTCGCGGCCACCGCCGGCGCGCTGATGCAGCACCGCCTGGCGACCGGACGGCGCGATCAGCGTCACCACCAGGTCGCCGACATAGCTGTGGCGAATGTCCACCGAGACCTGCACGAAATCGAGCCGTCCGCTGCGCGCGACGACGATGCGATCGCGCACGCCGCCGTCGCGATTGTCCGGAATCCGGCTCCCCGGGCTCGACACGAACAGGTCGCCGAGTTCGACCGGCGGCGCCAGTTGCCCCCGCGCGAAGGCGACCGCCTGCTCGGCATCGACCCGTCCATGGCCGAACCACGGGCTCCAGCTGCCGTCGGCAAGACCAAGGTCCTGGAAGCCGCCGTTGTCGAACGGCGCAATCGGCGAGACGTCCCAGGCGGTGTCGCGGTCGTAGTCGGCCGGCGGCGTGCGCGCGTAGGGCGTCGCGTCCAGGTTCTTCGACGCCGTGCGTCGCAGGACCGACGCCAGTTCGAAGGCCGACAGCGTCGGGTTGGCCGACAGCACCAGCGCGGCGATGCCGGCCACCAGCGGCGTCGCGCTGGAGGTGCCGCCGAAGTCGTTGGTGAGGCCGCCCGAAGCGCCGGTGGTGGTGGTGACGCCGAGGCCGGCGACGCTCATGCGGAAATAGGCGTGGCTGTTCGATGTCGGCGCGCACAGGTCGATGCCGGTGCCGTAGTTCGAGTAGTGGCTGCGGCGTGCGGTGCTGGCGAGTGCCGCGACGTGCATCACGCCCGGGATGTTCACCAGGTTGTTCTCGAAGTGCCGGGCGGTGCGCGGCCCGGCCCACTGCCAGCTGCCGGCGACCTCCTGCCAGCCGTGGGTGTAGGGCACGTCCAGCGCCGCCTCGTGCAGGATCGGGCAGTTGTCGTTGCCGGCCGCCCACAGGAACAGGATGCCGCGGCCGCGGCGCCCGCCGTCGATCGCCAGTTGCCGGATGCGGTTGATCACCGGGCCGGCGAACAGGAAGACCGGCACCGTGCCCCAGGAATTGGACAGGATGTCGACCTTGTCGGCGACGTAGCCGAGCGCGGACAGCATCTTCGAGTCGTTGATCAGCAGCGACGGGCCCTGCGACTCCCACTTGACCGGCAACAGCCGGCAGCCCGGCGCCGCCCCGACCGTCAGCCGGGCATCGGTCTCGCCAGCGATCACGCCGGCACACGAGGTGCCATGGTTGGCACCGGTCTGATACATGCCGCCGGGCTCGGCGTCGGCATCGCTGTTGACCAACAGGCGTGTACCGCGGAAGTAGCCCCAGCCGGCGAACTTGCCGGGCGAGTCGAAATCGCTGTGGTCGAGCTTGCAGCCGTCGTCGGTGACGCCGATGACGACCCCGGCGTCGCCGAAGCCGTCCAGCAGGCGCCAGGCCGACTCGCAGCGCACGTGGGACCTGGGGTCGATGTCCGGGTGGCCGCCCTGACCGTTGAGGTGCCACTGGCGGCGGTAGTCCGGGTCGCTCGGCGGCACGAAGGCCTGCTTGGCGACGACGTAGTTGAGATCGTTCTCGGCCATCGCCACCAGCGGTTCGTCCTCGCTCAGCCGAACCACCAGCTTCACCGGGTTGATGCCGGTGTGGTTGGTGAGCTGGAACAGGTACTCCCGGGGCGAATAGCACTCGCGCTCGATCAGGCCGTAGCGGCCGGCAAACTCGGCCACCGCTTCGGCCGACAATGCGTCGTGGAAGGTGACGAAGATGCGGTCGGTGATCAGGAAGTCCTGGCCCGAGTCGGCCACCGTGTAGGCGTGGTGGGTCGGCGCAATGGCGCGGGCACGGGCCATCATCTCGTCGAGTTGAGTCGGCGACGCCACCACCCGCGACGAGGCCGACGACACCTGCTCGGCGTCCGGCGCGACGCCTCGCGCACGCAACTGGTCCGGCAGGGCCCGGGCGACGAACTGGTCGGGTCGCTTCTCGAGCGTGAGCTTCTTGCCTCCGCGATAGGTGTAGGTCATGGCAGACCTCCTGTGTCTTCGGTAGTCACGGTGCGCATGGCGACGGCTCGGCGCCGTGCGCGATGCGCTGCATGCGCTGCATGCGATGTCGGCGCGATCGGCGTCATCATCGGCATGCCTCAGGGCGGCGCCGCCGGTGGTGGCGGCCACCAGTGCTTGTGGATCGCCCGGGCCAGTGCCGCGTGGCGCGCGCTGTCGGCGGCATTGCGCCCGGCGTAGCCTTCGTAGATCGCCGCGAGCAGGGCCTCGGTGCGATCGTCCGCAGTGGCCAGCGACGCCCACGACGGGCACACCCGGACTTCTGCATGGCGGGTGGCGGCGCCGGCGATCAGGCCGATCAGGGTGCCCAGCGCCAGTCCGCCGAGGCCGATCAAGCCGAACAGGCCGAAGCCGGTCAACAGGCTGGCACCGCCGGCGATCGCGCCGATACCGGCCCCCAGGCCGATCGCGCCGCCAAGCGCGCCACCGATTCCCGCACCGAGCGCCAGCCCACGCCCGATGTTATTGGCGCTGCCCTTGTAGGCATGGCGGCCGGCCCCGCAGCCGGCGCCGGCGGTGTCGTCGCAGCGCACGTCGATCGGTTCCTTGAGACGCTTGACCATGTCGCCGTACACCTTGCGCGCGGTGTTTCGCGTGCCGGTCTTGGCATCGCCGAGATGCGTCGTGAACAGGTTCGCGTTGTACGCCAGCATGGCCGGCTTCTGGTCATTGGCCACGACCTCGGCATCCCGATTCCAGCGTTGCGCGCGGGCAATCGACTCGGCGATCAGCGGCTGGGTCTTGGCATTGCAGTCTTCGATCTCGTCCTTCGGCGGCGATCCCTCGACGGTGCGGCCGGTGGCCAGTTCCTTGACCAGCATCTCGTAGGACTCGGCGTTGTCGAGGGCCTCGGCGGTGGTCAGGCGCGGCAGCAGGCGGTCATTGCCGTAGGCGCGGTCGTCGATGTCGAGCCCGATCAGGGCATGCGCCATCTCGTGCACCAGCGCGAACACCCGGTAGCGGTCGCTGCCGGTGAAGAACTTCTCGCAGAACACCAGCAGGCTCTCGCCATGAACATAGGCACCGGAATTGCCGCAGGAGGTGTCGGTGTCGTCGTGGCACTCGACCGTGAACGGGTCGCGCGAGACCATGTCCACGCGGATCTGTTCGACCCGGTCGCGCACCATCTGCGCCACCGCCGGTCGAGTGCTGTGGAAATGGCGATCGAGCGCTGCCCGCGTTGCCTGGGTGGCCTTGTCGGCGGGCTTGGCGATGAAGGCGTCGAGCTTGTCCACCGCCTTCTTCAGGCTGCGCTGGGCCTCGTGGACGGCGGGCGCGATCTTGCGGTGCTTGTCGAGCCCACATCCCGGCGGCCCGGTCGGCGCGGTCACGGTGACCTGGGTGCGTCCGGCTCCGCGCCGGGCGAGCGCGGGCGCCCGCTCGACGGCGCTGAGCGGCATGCCGCTGTCCAGCAGCGCCGCGTTGCGCTCGGCCTCGCGCTCGGCGGCGCTGTCCTGCATCGCCCCGGTGGCCGCCGACAGCCCGGCGCGCTGCTGCACGACGTGCGTCAGTTCGTGGGCCAGCAGCCGCCGTCCCGGGTCGGACAGCGGATCGTAGCGCCCTCGGGCAAATACGATGTGATGGCCACTGGTATAGGCGTGGGCATCGAGGGCCTGCGCCGACTCGGCGGCGCGCGCGTCGGCGTGGATCCGGACGTGGCCGAAATCATGACCGAAGCGCCGCTCGAAGAACTGCCGCGAGGCCGCCACCAGCGGCCGGCCGCCGCCACCGAGGACCGCGCCGACGCCGGCGGCGGCCGCCTCGCCCGATCGCGGCGCGAATGGCGAAGCGCCGTCGCCATGTCTCGCCTTGCGCTGCATGCCGCGCAGCTTGTCGCGGCGGCACTGGTCGCATTCGCCATCGACGCCGGACGCCTGGTTGCCGCACGCGCACTTGCGCTGGAGCACCGGCGGCGGCGACGCCCGCCTCGCGTTTGCAAGGGCACGCAGCGCGACGGTCTCGCTCATGGGCCGTCGCCTCCGCCTTCGGCCGCGAGCGTCCAGGCCAGCGCGGCATAGCCGTCCGCATAGCCGAGCGCGGCCGTCGCATCGAGGCTGTTCCAGGCCGGCCGGCCGACGTAGAAATGCGTGTCCTCGTCCGGGTTCTCTTCGGCCGTCGGCCCCGACTTGTGCACGAACTCATGCAGCAGTGCATACGACCGGGCGCCGTCGGTATCCTGCACCACCGGAAAGCGCAGGCCCTGGCCGTTGATCCATGCCGGACACACCCAGACGCCGCTGTCGACCTCGCCCTGCTTGCGGCTGCCGTCGCGCACGTAGGCGCCGGTGGTCGGCTTGCAGGCCTGGGTGCACTGGAAATCGCCATGCAGGGCCAGCGTCATGCTGTTGCGGGCGACCACCAGCGTATCGACGATGCGTGCGAGATGGCGGCGACTCGACGCGGAAGCCGGTTCCGAAGGCGTCCAGCGCATGTATCGGGTCATCGCCGCGGCCACCCGGCCATCGGCCAAGGCGTCGCCGGCCTGCAGCCGGGCGACGGCCCGGCCGGCGACGTTGATTGCCCGCTCCAGTGCCGCCTGGATGTGCAGTTCGGTACTCTCGTCGCAGGACTCCGCGCGGCGCAACGCGCGCGCCGCCTGCCGCAGCTCGCGGGCCTGCGCGCGCAGCGCCTTGCGCTGTTCGCGCCGTGCCCGTCGCGACGACCGCCGTGCCTCCCGTTGTTGCCGCCGCAGCGTGCGCCGCGCGGCACGGGCCTCGCGTCGGGCCTTGACCCGCTCCTTGCGCAGGCGGTCGCGCTCGCCGCGCAGGCGTTCGAATTCCGGATTGACCGCCTGCGGTCGTGCCGGCAGATCTCCGACGGTCAACGCAAGCCGGGTCTGGGCGCCGCTGCCGTCGCTGAAGGACAGTGCCAGTTCGCCAGAGGCCGCGCTGTCGGCAACGCGCACCTGCAGGCCAGAAGGCGATTCCTCGACCACCTCGAGTTCGGCCGGCAGCGTCCACTCGACCGCCTCCGAAACGACCTCCATCGACCCATCGAAGCGCCGGATCAGCAGGACGTCGCCACGGTAGGCGGTCCCGAGGTCCACCTGCTCGCCGGCATGCGCCGGCGCCAGGAAGCGGTTGTGGCCCTCGTATTCGGGGTCGGTGCTGACCTCGACCGCGATCCAGCCGGATTCGGCAACGGCCTCCTCGGGCTCGCGCCGCAGCGCCGGCTGTGCGCTGCCGGCCTGCTGGACGACGTGGGCCAGTTCATGGGCGATCAGCCGGCGACCATCGAGCGATTGCGGTGCGTACTGGCCGCTGCCGAAAACCACGTGCCGGCCGGCGGTATAGGCCCTGGCGCCGACTTCGCGCGCAGACTGGGCGGCGGCCGCGTCCCGATGCACGCGCACATGGCCGAAATCGTGACCGAAGCGGGTGCCGAAGTCGCTGCGCAATTCTTCG
>JAGRFY010000085.1 GCA_020445765.1 Rhodocyclaceae bacterium
CCGACGTAGAAGAGCACCGGTCCCATGTTCTTCAGTGCCGCGAGGGCGATGAAGGCGATCAGGAAGCCGAGAAAGCCGATCAGCGCCTTGATGCCGGTCTCGAGGTTGGCGAGCTGGGTCAGCGCGGTGGCGAGCGGACCGCCGAGGTTGGCGAGGTCGGTCAGGTCGACGGCGCCGGCGGTGCCGGCCATCAGCGCGATGACGAGACCGAGCGCGAGCGCGAGCAGCGCGCGACCGCGCTGGCCGGTGGGGAGATAACGGGGCGATTGGAACGTGAGTGCGTGCATGGTGTTACTCCTTCGTGCGTGGTTGAGCTACAACAAAAGGTGGATTGTTCGAGGCCGCGACAGCCCGGGAAACATTGCTAAACGCCCGGTGAAGCACACGCTCCCTGAACCCAGGAATCTCTAGCGCCTCTTCGACGAAAGCGGTGGCAATGTCTTTGAGGTCGAAGCGCACGGGCAGAGGACTGTAGGACCGCCAGGACTGATATTCCCTGAGCCGCTGGTAGGCGGCGTCGGCAATCAGAACGACTTTGAATCCGGGGGTACGACGGGTAATTGGTGGGTTGGGCATGACGGGCCTCACTCGATGGCAACGATGGCGACGACGTCGACGCGCCGGTTGTCGGCGCGCCCTGCGGCAGTGGCATTGCTGGCGATGTAGCAACACAGGGGCTCGGCCCGGATGTCTTCGCTTTGCGGTCGCAGTCGTCCGCGCAGCGCCGCGAGCACCGCCTGCGCGCGGGCTCGTGCGATCCGGGCATTGGCCTCGCGCGCGCCGATGTTGTCGGTGCGGCCGGAGACCGAGACGAGGCGCGCGCGGGCGCCGACGGGCAGGCGCGCGACGAAGGCGTCGAGCGCAGCCTGCCCCGCACCGTCGATGCGGGCGGAATTGAAGGTGAAGGGAATCGAGGCAGCGTATCGGACGGTGACGGGCTCGACCTCCGCCGCCGGCACCCCGACCGGGTCGGCGAGAGATCGCGGCGTCGCCAGCGTCTTCGGTGTCGGGCGGCGCACGTCGCAAGCGGCGCATACCTGAAAGCCCGGCCGCCCATGGAACGGGACGATCTGGATCGGGGTCACCGGACGGCGTTCCACCACGACCGACGCCGGGGCGACCGAAGCGCGCACGGCGCTCGGCAATGGGGTGGAACGACAACCCAGCAGCAGAAGCGGGAGAGACAGCGCCGCAGCCCCGCGCCACATCAGCAACGCCCCCGGGTGCCCAGCCGCTGCATCGCGCGATACACCTTCCATGCGTAACGGGCACGGGCGGCATCACAGGCCGCGCCCTTCAATTGGGTACACGAAGCGTTGTAGGCGCCGGTGGCCACCCAGCTATCGCCGTAGCGGGCCTTGCGCTCGGCCAGGATCTGCGCACCCACCATCAGGTTGGTGCAAGGGTCGTTCAACAACTGCTCGCGGGTGATGCCCTGCTTCGCGAGGCCCGGCAGGTTGCCCGAGTTGATCTGCATCAGCCCCAGATCGACGGTGCCGGTGCGCGCCCGGTGGGCGTCGTTGATGGCATCGGGGCGCATGGCCGACTCCACACAGGCGTGGGCTGCTAACTCCAGGACGCTTAGGCCATACCGACGAGCGGCCTCATCCCAGCAGGTCGAGGCGGCAACAGGCGTAGCAAGTAGGAGCACTAGGAATGGGAGGATTTGAGGACGTCGCACGGCGGCTGGCTGGGTAGGACGATGCCATCAGGCTAGCAGCAGCATGTCAGAAGAATACGTACAAAGATGTGTGCGGATTTCCTACACAAAGACGTGATATAATGAGGTGGAGGGAAGCTGTAGAGAGAGAAAAAGAAAGAGCAGAAAACCCTAATAAACCAATGGGATGCAGAAGAAGGCGTCCAAATGGTCTGGGTGCAAAGGTGAATGGCCCTACCAGAAAGGGCTGCCGGTTACACTTATAGAACCGTGTAACCGGCAGAAAATGGCACGTTTTAGGGTTACGGATACGGGGTACGGGCAAGGGTTATGGAAGGGAAACCCGCACCAGCTCTAAAGGGCGAGGCCTGCGGCAGCGCAGCACAACAATTGGGACACAGGTCTGGTCGGTTTTATGGCTTGAGCATCATTTACGATGGCTCACATGACAGAATTCACGGCCCCTCAGGACGAGCGCTGCCGGTCCCAAGTGCGATCGTGCCTGCGCGTCTGCGGACTGGCCCATTGGAGCCCCGTGGTGATGCGCTGGCTCGAGCATTACGCCGGCCTCGAGGATTTGGTCGACGAGGAGCGCCACGCTCCCTGCGCCGCGGTATTGTCCCTGTTGCGCACCATGGTGCGCGTCGAAGCAAGACCCAGCGACGAGTGTTTTGCTTCGCTGCTGGCCAGCTTGGACTTCCTCGACTACAGGGTCCGTCGCTCGACCGACCCTGAGAGGTTTCTTTTCGAGGACGGTGACACGTGGGATCCGGAGTCGTCCGACCTGCGCCAGTGGGCGGAAGAACGACCCCTTGGATCGTGGCGCGCTGCGAGGTCGCAGCGCGATCAAGAGACAATTGCCCAGGAGCTGTTGCGGGCCTTGCGACATGGTCATGAGTCCCGCAACTGAACTGGTTGGCGCTAGCGCAGTAGCGCTTGCTGGCGTGATTTGGTGGTTCCTGCGCCAGCGCCCCTCCGCCGCCGAGAAGGTCGAAACGGGTCCCGAAACGGGCCCCCTATCCAACTCTGCCACGTCAAGCAGATGGCCTGAACCGACCTTGCGGGTCGTTGATTTCCAGGAGCTGGTGCAGTCCACCGACACCGCTGGAGCCCTGGCCCGCGTCGAGGAGGCTAGTGGCTTGAATGCCGCAACCTGGCAGGAACTGGTGCAGCCGGTGCTGCGCAACGTAGCGGAACTGGTGCAGTCGCTGCCGGCCTCGGAAGCACATCACCATGCCCAGCCCGGCGGCCTCTGGGTGCACACCTGCGAGACCTTGGGGTACGCGGTCAAATTTCGATCAGCGTTCGTTCTTCCGCCCGGCCGAGACGCCGATGACGTGGCGCGAGCACGTCATCGCTGGACCGCCGGCGTCATGATTGGAGCGTTACTGCACGACGTTGGTAAAGCGGTCACCGACGTGCGCGTCCGACTTTACGGGCCGGCCTGCCAGGGCATGTCGTGGTATGCCCTGGCAGGCACCATGCGCGAAGCCGGGGCAACCGACTACGCCGTGTCCTTTCCGCCGGAGTCGGAGCGCGACTACCGGGCGCACCAGCGTCTGGGCGCTCTGCTGCTGCAAAAGCTCGTTCCGTCCGCCACCCTGGTTTGGCTCAGTGACGACAAGGCCCTGCTCGATCAACTGTTGCAGTATCTTCTTGGCGAAGCCCACTCGGACAATCCGATCGCTACGATCGTTGCCCGTGCTGAGGCCGAGAGCGTCCGTACAAACCTGCGTGAGGGGCCGCGCACGCGCTTTGCGACTGCTCGCGCCGTCCCTTTGATCGAACGCTTAATGAGCGCGATGAGGCGCATGCTCGCCGAGGGCGGCTCCCTTCCATTGAATCGACCTGGTGCAGCCGGCTACGTTTTTGAAGGCGAAATCTGGTTTGCTGCCGTCCGCCTGGCCAACTCTGTGCGCAACTACCTCGCGGCCAACGAATCCGCCGCCGGCATCCCCGGCGACGACAAGAACGATCGGCTCTTCGACGCTTGGCAAGACTATGGTGCTTGCCTGACGAACCCGGACTCCGGCCGGGCGCTGTTTGGAGGCCGCATAGAGTTCGATGACGGTATCGGGTCGGGCTACGACTTGTCGGCAATGCTCCGTTTCCCGCTCGCCAAGCTCTACGCGGACTCAACGCAATACCCGGCAGCGATGCCGGGGCGGATCACTCCCCTTGTACCAGTCGATACCCCTCACGCATCTGCAACAGCCACATCCCCTGTCTCGCATCCCGACGTGCCAGGGCAAGCGCGCGCCAAGCCCACCAAGGAGCCCGATCCCGAGCCATCCGGTCCAATGCGCATTTCGGATGCATCTGCCTCAGTAGCAGACGACGAACAGCCTCACATTGATCCTCCAGAGCGTTTCTTGGATGCAGCCGACGTCGCTACGCCTGATCAGTTGGTGACATCGAGATCGGCGACAACGACCCCTCAAACCATTGCACCAGTCGCTCCCTCGCTACGAGTACCCACCACCAAGAGCAGCGCCACCGCAGTTCCGGAGCGCGCCACGGATTTCATGCGTTGGGTGCAGACCAAGGTGGCAGACGGGTCCATTCCCTACAACGCGACTGGCGCGATGGTGCACTTCGTTCGACGCGGTGAGGCCACCGCCTTGCTGCTCGTCTCCCCGGTGATCTTCCGGAGCTACGAAGAAGATCTCGGCACATCCGACGGTCCGCCTGGTCTAGCTACCCAGCGAGCGTTTACGGCGGCCGGCTGGCATCTGCGCGCCAAGGGTGGCAAGAACATCACGAGCTATCAGGTCATGCGATCCGGCGGCAAGGGTGGCAATCTGCTCAACGGATTCCTGCTGCTTGAACCCGAGCGCTTTTTTGCGCCAGTGCCACCGCCCAACGATCGGTTGGTCGCGTGGAACACGACTCCGGCGGATGCGAAGGAGGCGTCATGAGCTATCCGCTCGAGGCGCAACTGCGCCCCCCCGTCGAATGGCTATCGGCCGCGGCCTGCATCATCGCCG
>JAGRFY010000017.1 GCA_020445765.1 Rhodocyclaceae bacterium
TTCCGCATCGCGCTTGTCGAGTCTCAGCGCAGAACCGGCGGCTTCGTGGAAATCGTCGCGGATGTAACGTGCTGGGCTGGGGATGTGCGCCAGAACGCCGCCGAAGCGGCTTTGACCCCTTGGGCGCACGGGCGGGGCTCTGCCATGGCCCCGCGCCGTCGGGCCTCGCGGTGTGGTTGAATTCGGTGCCTAGGCGCCGAGATCGCCGGAAATATAGCTTTCGAGGTGCTCGATCGTCGCCTGCTGTTCGGCAATGACGGCCTTTACGGCGTCGCCGATCGTGATGACGCCGACGATCGTGCCCTTCTCGACGACAGGAATGTGGCGAATCCGATTCTCGGTCATCATCGCCATGACGTCGTCGATGGTCTGCGACGGCGAGATGGTCAGGACGTTGGCTGTCATGACTTCGGATACCTTGACATCCTTTGACGCCTTGCCTTGCAGCGTGACCTTCCTGGCGTAGTCGCGCTCGGTGAAGATGCCGCGCAGTTGTGTGCCCTCGGTAACCAGGACGCCGCCGATATCGTTGGCCTGCATGCATTGCAGAGCTTCGAGCACCGTTGCGTTGGGCGCAACGGCGAACACCGCGTCACCCTTTCCATCGAGAATCTGTCTGACCGTCGTTGTCATCTACTCCCCCTGAGGTAAGTTGCGTTGTCGCTGGCGGGACGCCTCGGCCGGCGCCGACCCGCAAGCTTAGCGCAAAATGCTCGAAAATCGGATGCGTCGATGCTGCGTGGATCGTGCCGCATCAGATTTCGAGATTGTCTATCAAGCGTGTCGTGCCAAGACGAGCGGCGGCGAGCACGACGCGGGCTTCTTTGGCGGCGGCGTCACTTGGCTGCAGGTCGGCGCGACGGCAGATGCGAACATACTCGGTCCGCCAGCCAGCGGAATCCAGGCGTTCGGCCGCCGATTCCTGCAGTCCGCCAAAATCGCGATGGCCGTCGCGGACGGCGTCCCGAATCCTGCGCAACTCTGCGTTCAATTGTGGTGCACGTCTGCGTTCGTCTGTGCTGAGGTAGCCATTGCGCGACGATAGAGCGAGCCCATCCTGTGCGCGCACGGTCTCGCAGCCGACGACTTCGATCGGCATCGCAAACTGCGACACCATGTTCCTTAGCACCATCAACTGCTGGTAGTCCTTCTTGCCGAACAAGGCGATGTCCGGCTGTACGATCTGAAAAAGCTTCATGACGACGGTTGCCACCCCTCGAAAGTGGCCAGCGCGGAATTCACCTTCGAGAACGCTGACCTGTTCGGTCGCTGGCTCGATGTGGTAGCTCTGGGGCGACGGGTACATTTCGTTCTCGTCGGGCGCGAACAGCACGCCGACACCAGCTTCCGCGAGTTGCGCGGCGTCTTCTGCCAGGGTCCGCGGATAGCGCTCGAAGTCTTCGGATGGGCCGAATTGCAGGCGATTTACGAAGATCGATGCGGCGATCTGATCCGTGTGCTCCCGGGCGGCCTGCACGAGCGAAATATGGCCAGCGTGAACGTTGCCCATGGTCGGGACGAAAGCTAGGTGACCGAGCGTGGGACGTAGGGCACGAAATTCGGCGACGCTATGCACGATACGCATCGGCATTCTTCAGTAACAGTGCTCGGGGGCTGGAAAGGAACCGTCCTTGACGGCTTGCACATAGGCCGCGATGGCATCGTCGATGTCGTCGCGACCCTTCAGAAAATCCTTGACGAAACGTGGTCGGTAGCCCTTGAACACGCCGAGCATGTCATGGAGAACGAGCACCTGACCATCGCAATGGGGTCCGGCACCGATGCCGATGGTCGCCATCGAGTCGAGATTCGCGGTCAGTTTGGCGGCCAGGTCGGACGGGACCATCTCGAGCACGACCAGTGCGGCGCCGGCCTGCTGTAGCGCGATTGCGTCTTCCCGCAAGGCGCTTGCGCCTTCTTCCGTTCGTCCCTGGACACGGTAGCCACCGAGCTGGTGGACCGCCTGCGGCGTGAGGCCGATATGCGCGCATACCGGGATGCCGCGTTCGACCAGGAACGCGACGGTCGGCGCCATATGGCGGCCGCCTTCGACCTTGACCACCTGTGCGCCGGCGGCGAGCAGACGGGCGGCATTGCGCATCGCCTGTTCGGGGGATTCCTGGTAGCTGCCGAAAGGCATGTCGGCGACGATCATGGGCAGCGTGCAACCCCGCGATACGCATTCGGTATGATAGATCACCTGTTCCATGGTCACCGGCAGCGTCGTGCGGTGGCCCTGCAGGACATTGCCGAGTGAGTCGCCGATCAAAAGCAGGTCAACACCACAACGTTCGAGTGCCGCGGCGAAGCTCGCGTCGTAGCATGTCAGCATCGCGAGCTTCTCGCCGTCGGCCCGCATCTTTGCCAACGAGTGCAGGGTGGTCGGTTTTCGTGGCTGTTCAGTCAGATAGCTCATTCATTGGCCCTTCCGCAGGCGGCAGTAGACTCCATTGAAGGCTTGCCGGCAAGCTTTTCCGGCGCTCAGGCGGCGTAGCCGAAGAACTCGCGGTATCCCCGCATCGCGCCGAGCCGTTCGATCAGCAGATCGAAATCCTCTTCCCGGTCAACCGGGTTCAGGACGTCGGTGTCGACGATGAACAATGGGGACGCATCGAAATCGTAGAAATAACGCGCGTAGCAGTCGGAGACCCTGCCGATGTAGTCTTCGGTAATCGTCCGTTCGGCGTCGAGGCCGCGCTTGCGCACCCGATCGATCAGGGTCTCGCTCTTCGCCTGCAGGTAGATCACCAGATCCACCGAAGGCGGCTCGATCGGCTTCATCGCCGACAGTATCCGGTGGTACAGGGCCAATTCGTCTTTGCCGAGATTGAGTTCGGCAAACAGCGGGTCCTTGTCCAGCAGGAAGTCCGAGACGAAGGTCACGGCCTGTGGATTGGTTCCCAGTCCGGTCAGCAGGTCGATCCGCTGGTACAGAAACGACAACTGGGTCGCGAGCCCCCAGCGTTCCATGTCCTGGTAGAAGCGCGCCAGGAAGGGGTTGTCCTCAGGACGTTCGAGCAACAGCTGTGCCCCGAGCCGTTCGCTGAGGCGCCGCGCAAGCGACGTCTTGCCTGCGCCGATAGGTCCTTCGACTACAATGTGGCGCGCTCTTTCGAGCATGTCGACCCTCGGGGCGAAAGTGGATGCGGACCATGCCAAGCATACACAAGGCAGGCGCAATCGGTTCACCCGATTACGCTGTCTGCGGCAGCGACTGGTGTTACTGCGAGGCCGGGCTGTCTTCGTCGCCGGCTGGCTGATTCGAGGCCGCCTTGCGCCGTCTGCGGCGACGCTTCTTCGGCGCAGCACCCCCTTGCGATTGCAGCAGCGATTCGCGATCGACGGGGTTGGCGTGGGCGAAGTGACGCCACCACTCGGGCAGTTCCGCGTCCAGTTCCCCGGCTTCGGCCCGCAGGCGCAGGAAATCCCAGGCCGCCCGGTAACGCGGCTGTTCGATCAAGCGGTATGGGCCCTTGCCATTGCGGCGATCGAACCTCGGCTGCAGAGCCCAGATGTCCTTGATGTCGCCGGCGATCCGGCGCGTGATCGCGAGCTTCTCCGCCTGTTGGTCGAGTACCTCGTCCATCGCGGCGAAAAGCGCTGGATAGACGTGCTCGCCGGCATTCTTGCGCGCCTCCCAATTGACCAGCACCTCGTGCCACAACAGGGTGGCGAAGAGGAATCCCGGGGACACCGGCCGGCCGTTGCGAACGCGTTCGTCGGTATTCTCCAGCGACAGCCAGACAAAGCGTTCGCCGAGGGGCTGCTCGAGAATGACATCGAGCATCGGCAGCAAGCCGTGGTGCAGTCCCTCTTCGCGCAGTTGCTTGAGGCATTTCACGGCGTGGCCCGAGAACAGCAGCTTGAGCATCTCGTCGAACAGCCGTGCGGGCGGCACGTTTTCGAGCAGGCTGGCCATCTCGCGAATCGGACCCCGTGCCGCTGGATCGATGTTGAGGCCAAGCTTGGCACCGAGCCGCACGGCTCGCAGCATCCGAACCGGATCTTCGCGGTAGCGGGTCCGCACCTCGCCGATCATGCGCAGCGTCTTTTGACGCAGATCGGCCACGCCGTGATGGTAATCGACGATCGTTTCGCTGCCTGGATCAAAATAGAGCGCGTTGACGGTGAAGTCGCGGCGGGTCGCGTCCTCGGCCATCGAACCGAACACGTTGTCGCGCAGAATCCGCCCGTGCGCGTCCGTTTCGGCCGATTCGGCATCCTGGCTGGCGCGGAAGGTCGAGACTTCGATGGTCTCCGGACCGCTCATGACATGCACGATGCGGAACCTTCGGCCAATGATGCGGGAGCGACGGAATGCGGCCTTGACCTCTTCCGGCGTCGCGCTGGTGGCGACGTCGAAGTCCTTGGGTGTCTGGCCCGCCAGAAGATCGCGCACCGCGCCGCCGACCACGTAGGCCTTGTGCCCCTGCTCCTGCAGAACGGAACACACCTTGCGCGCGGCCGGCGAGATCTGGTCGCCGGTGAGGCCATGTTGGTCCACGCCGAGGACGGCGGGCTCATCGGAGGTAGGGGACGCGGCGCGCTTGAAGACACGGCGCAGCAACTTGCGGATCATCGAAGAATGCGGCGTTCGGTTGCAGAGTAAACCGCCCGATTCTATCCGATTGTGCGTCGGACCAGCCCGTCAGGTCTCGAACTGTAACGAGATGACCGGCCAGCCGCGGCTGATTGCGGTCTGCTCGAGGCTCGAATCCGGATCAACCGCGACCGGCGAAGTCACGTGCTCGAGCAGTGGCAGATCGTTGTGCGAGTCGCTGTAGAACCAGCTCCGCGCGAAGCTGCCGAAGTACAGGCCAAGGGATTCCAGCCAGGCCTCGACACGGGCGATCTTGCCGTCCTTGAAGGCCGGCAGCCCGCGTGGCTTGCCGGTGAATCGCCCGCCCTCCTGAGCCGGAACCGTGGCCACCAGGTGCGGGATGTCGAATTCGCGTGCGATCGGTCCGGTGACGAAGCTGTTGGTTGCCGTGACGATGGCGGTCAGCGCACCGTCCTGCCGGTGCCGCATGACCAGATCGCGGGCGGGGCGCCCGATCATCGGCATGACGCGACTTTGCATGAACTCGACGTGCCAGCGATCCAGCGTCGCACGGTCGTGCCGGGCCAGTGGCGCGAGCTGGAAGTCGAGGAACTCGTGGATGTCGAGGGTGCCGGCCTTGTACTGGTCGAAGAAGCTCTGGTTGCGTGCCTCGTAGATTTCGCGGTCGAGCACCCCGCGCGAGATCAGATATTGCGCCCACTCGAAATCCGAGTCGCCTTGCAGCAGGGTGTTGTCGAGATCGAACAGTACGAGGTCCATGTCGGGCTCCGGCCAGGGCTAGATGTCCAGCCCGGACTGGACCAGGCTGCGCAGCAGAGGAAGGGTGATCGGGCGCTTGTTTTCGAGTGAGGCGCGGTCGAGCGCTTCGAACACCGACAGCAGGCTCGCCATGTCGCGGTTGCCGTGACGCAGCACGAAGCCGACCACTTCGCCGTCGAGGCGGATGCGACGCCGTTGCGCCAGGGATTCGATGATGCCACGGCGTACGTCATCGTCCGGCGGCCGGATCTCGAACACCAGGGCCTGCCCGATGCGCGTGCGAAGGTCCTCGCGCAGCACCAGGTCACGCGGGGGCGCGGAACCGGCCACGATCAGCGTCGATCGGCGCTCGCGGCAGGCGTTGAAGGCGTTGAACAGTGCGATCTGCTGTGCGGCGGTGAGATCATCGACGTCATCGACGATCAGCAGCGCCGGTGTCGGCAGGGCGTCGGCATCGCCGCTCGATGGCGCCGGCGGCAGCCGCCGGCTGGGGCGCCCGGCTTCGCGGGCGAGCGCCGCCGTCGCGGCCAGCAGGTGGCTCTTCCCGCTGCCATGGGGGCCCCACAGGTAGAGCGGATCGGAGCCCGCCAGTGCTGCTTCATGCAATGCGGCCAGCAGCGCCGCGTTGTCGCCCGCGACGAAATGCTCGAATCCGGCGGGCGCGCTGCAGTCGATGTCGAGAAGGAGCTGCTTCAAGCCTGTTCGTCCCGGTACTCGTCGCCGAGGTAGACATGGCTGCCGAGGTAGGCCGTGCGCAGTTCGCGCAATCCGACCAGCAGTGCCGCGCTGACCGGCAGCGCAACCAGCATGCCGACGAAACCGAACAGCTGGCCGAAGGCCATCAACGCGAAGATCACGGCCAGTGGGTGCAGACCGATGCGCTCGCCGACGAGATAGGGCGTCAAGGCGAAGCTCTCGACCAGTTGGCCGATCAGGAACACCACGACGACGCCGGCGATCGGTTCCCAGCCGGCCTGCAACGCCGCGGTCATCAGTGCAAGCAACAGTCCGGTGGTGAATCCGACATAGGGGATGAACACCAGCAGTCCTGTGATGATGCCGACCGGCAGCGCAAAGCGCAGGCCGGCAAGCCACAGGCCGACGCTGTAGTAGAGGGCCAGCAGGAACATCACCGAAAGTTGCCCGCGAAGGAACTCGGACAGTACCGAATCGATTTCGGCCATCAGTGCCATCGTCCGATCGTGCAGCGGCCTGGGGATGCTCTCCTCGATGTAGTCGAGGACCTTTGGCCACTCCTGCAGCAGGTAGAACATCACGATCGGGATCAGGAACAAATTGCCGGCGATTGCCAGCGCGGCGATGCCGCTGGTCTTGGCGCGGGCCAGCACCAGCCCGAGTACATCCTGCGCGGTATCCCAGTTGCCGGCCAGCCACTTGCGCACCGCGCCGACGTCGAGCTGGACGACGACGCCGAACTGATCTTCGAGCCACGGACGTACCCGCAGATTGAGCAAGTCGAGCAGATCCGGCAGTCGCTGCGCCAGTGCGATGCCTTCCTTGTAGACCATCGGCGCCAGGATCAGAAACAGCAGCAGCAAGGCCAGACCGAGCGCCGAGATCACCAGCAACACCGCCAGGGCCCGAGGTACACGGCGCGCGACCAGCCAATTGACGCCGGGGTCGCAGACGTAGGCAAATACCGCAGCGACGGCAAACGGAGTCAGGATCGGCGCCAGCAACCACATGATCCACAGCAGGATCGCCGCGGCGGCGAGCCAGCCTATGGTCTGCATGCGGTAGGCGCGGGCAATGGGCATTTCGGTTAAGATCCGGGTCTGGCCGGCACTACGGATTCGCGCGGCACGGAGCCGCCCCGCGCCCGGGCCGAGCGCGACACTTTATCCGCTCGCGATGGCGCGCTCAACCAGCGCCCGGCGGCCTGACCCACTGAAACCCCGAAGGATTCGTCTTGAGCGCCAAATCCCCCTCGCTCTCCTATCGCGACGCCGGTGTCGATATCGAAGCCGGCGATGCCCTGGTCGAACGCATCAAGCCGATGGCGCGTCGCACGCTCCGGCCCGAGGTGCTCGGCAACATCGGTGGCTTCGGCGCCCTGTTCGAACTTACCGGCAAGTATCGCGAACCGGTGCTGGTGTCGGGTACCGACGGCGTCGGCACCAAGCTCAAGCTCGCCTTCCAGTTGAACAAGCATGACACCGTCGGCCAGGATCTGGTGGCAATGAGTGTCAACGACATCCTCGTGCAGGGTGCCGAACCCCTGTTCTTCCTCGACTATTTCGCTTGCGGCCGGCTCGATGTGGATACCGCGGCGAGCGTCGTATCGGGCATCGCCCGTGGCTGCGAGCTCGCCGGTTGTGCCTTGATCGGCGGCGAGACCGCGGAGATGCCCGGCATGTATCCGGACGGCGAATACGATCTCGCAGGCTTCGCGGTGGGCGCGGTCGAGAAATCCGAGATTGTCGACGGCGCCGGTATCGGCAAGGGAGACGTGCTGCTGGGGCTGGCTTCGAGTGGCGCACATTCCAATGGCTACTCGCTGATCCGCCGCATCATCGACGTCACCAAACCCAATCTCGACGGCAATTTCCATGGTCGCTCGCTGGGCGACGTGATCCTCGAGCCGACCCGGATCTACGTCAAATCAATGCTGGCGCTGATGCGGGCGATGCCCGGCGTGGTCAAGGGCATGGCGCACGTCACCGGCGGCGGCATCACCGAGAACGTGCCGCGGATCCTCGGTGACAGGCTGCGCGCCCGGATCGACACCGCCAGCTGGCAGATGCCGTATCTGTTCCAGTGGCTGAAGGGGGCAGGCAACGTCGCCGACGACGAGATGTACCGGGTATTCAACTGCGGCATCGGCATGGTCGTCGTGGTTGCCGAGGATCAGGCCGACGCCGCGACCGCGCATCTGGTCGCGGCTGGCGAGACCGTGCACCGAATCGGCGGTATCGAACTGCGCGGCGAAGCAGGGCCGGCCGTGATCTACGGCTGAGGCACGGCTCGGGCGGCGGCCTGCCCGCGGCACGGCGGGCGAACCGCCGCACGAGTGGTGCGGTCACAGTACGGGGGCGACGCTTCCCGCCCCGAGCGAGGTCGCACGCATGTCATCGAGCAAGGTCGTGGTGGGCTTGTGTCTGGTCGGGCTGGCAGCACTCGCGGCCTATGCCTATCAGGCGCAAAGAACGCCCGCCGGGACCGGGCCGGCAGCGAACGAGGCGAATCCGGCGGTCAAGGCGGCACCACGGCCAACTGCGGTGGAGGCGGCCGACGTACAACGGGTGGCGATGCCCGACGAACTGTCGGCAGTCGGAACCCTCGCGTCGAGCCAGTCGGTGATCGTCCGACCGGAAATCGCCGGCCGCATTGCCGCCATCGGATTCGCCGACGGTGCCCGGGTCGCGCGCGGGGCACCGATGTTCCGCCTCGACGATGCAACCCAGAGGGCGGAACTCGCCCAGGCTCTGGCGGCGCTGGCACTGGCGCGCAGTGACGCCGCCCGTACCGAGGACCTGTTCCGGCGCAAGTTCGTCAGCGGCAGTGCCCGCGACCAGGCCAACGCCAATCTGCAGGTCGCCAGAGCGGCGGTCGAACTGGCACGGGCGCGACTCGAGCGCAGCCGCATCAACGCGCCGTTTGCCGGCGTTGCGGGCATCCGCAAGGTCAGCGTCGGTGACTACGTCAAGGAGGGCGCGGATCTGGTCAATCTGGAGGACCTGTCGAGTCTGAAGGTGGATTTCCGTGTGCCGGAATCCAATCTCGGGCAGATCCGCACGGGACAGTCGGTGGCGGTCAGTGTCGACGCCTGGCCATCCCGCAGCTTCGAAGCGGTGGTCGAGGCGATCGATCCGCAGATCGACGCACAAGGTCGGGCCGTGCTGCTGCGTGCGCGCATCGACAACCGCGAGAACCTGCTGCGGCCGGGCCTGTTTGCCCGTGTGCGCCTGCTGCTCGAAGCGCGTCCGGCCGTCCTGTCGGTGCCGGAGGAGGCCCTGATTCCGACGGCCGAGGGCCAGTTCGTATTCGTCGTCGACGGTGACAGCGTGCGCCGGGTCGAGGTCGAGACCGGCATCCGCCGCGATACCCGGGTCGAGATCCGCCGCGGCCTCGAGGTCGGGATGACGGTGGTCACCGCCGGGCAGATCAAGCTTCGTGACGGCGCCCGTGTGACCATCGCCGAATCGCCGGCGCCGCGATCGACCGCGAGCCGGTAGGCACCCGGCATGGTGATTTCCGAGATCTGCATTCGCCGGCCGGTGTTCGCCACCGTGCTGTCGCTGGCGGTGGTGCTGATCGGCCTGGTGTCCTGGACCCGGCTGACGATCCGCGAGTACCCCAATATCGACGAGCCGGTGGTGACGGTGCGCACCACTTACAAGGGGGCCAGTCCGGACATCATCGAATCGCAGGTGACGAAGCCGATGGAGGATTCGCTGGCGGGCATCGAGGGGGTCGACGTACTGTCATCGATCAGCCGCCAGGAAGAGAGCCAGATCACCATCAAGTTCCGCCTCGAACGCGACCCGGACGGCGCTGCGGCCGACGTGCGGGACCGCGTCTCGCGGGTCCGCAACCGGCTGCCCCAGGACGTCGAGGAGCCGGTCATCGCCAAGGTCGAGGCCGATGCCAATCCGATCATCTACCTCGCCTTCTCGTCCGACCGCCATTCGGCCCTCGAGGTCACCGATGTCGCCAGCCGGATCATCAAGCCGCGGCTGCAGACCCTGCCCGGCGCCGCCGACGTGCGGGTGTTCGGCGAGCGCAAGTACTCGATGCGGATCTGGCTCGACCGACAGCGCTTGGCCGCCTTCGGGCTGACACCGCAGGACGTCGAGGGCGCGCTGCGCAACCAGAATGTCGAAGTCCCGGCCGGCCGCATCGAGAGTGCCGACCGGGAGTTCTCGGTGGTCGCGCGCACCGATCTGACGACCCCCGAGCAGTTCGAGGCGGTGGTCGTGCGCGAGCCGCAAAGTGCCGACGGCTATCCCATCCGGATTCGCGACGTCGGCCGGGTCGAGATCGGCGCCGAATCCGAGCGTACCTCGGCCCGCTTCAAGGGGCGGCCCGCCGTCGCGCTCGGGCTGATCAAGCAGAGCACCGCCAACCCGCTGACGCTGTCGCATGCGCTGCGTGCGGAGCTGTCGAACATCGTCGCCGATCTGCCCGAGGGCATGCGGGTGGACATCGCCAACGACTACACGGTGTTCATCGACCGCTCGATCAATGCGGTGTTCATGACGATCGGCGAGGCGGTGGCGCTGGTGGCGGTGATCATCTTCGTCTTCCTGCGCAACTGGCGGGCGATGTTGATCCCGATGGTGACGATTCCGGTGTCGCTGATCGGGGCCTTCGCATTGATGCTGGCCTTCGGTTTCTCGATCAACACGCTGACGCTGCTGGCACTGGTGCTGGCGGTCGGCATGGTGGTGGACGACGCCATCGTCGTGCTCGAGAACATCTACCGTCACGTCGAGGATGGCATGCCGCGGATCCAGGCGGCGCTGACCGGCGCCCGCGAGATCGGATTCGCCGTGGTGGCGATGACGATCACGCTGGCCGCGGTCTATGCGCCGGTGGCCTTCATGACCGGCCGCACCGGCAAACTGTTCACCGAATTCGCGCTGACGCTGGCCGGCGCAGTGATCGTCTCCGGGTTCGTCGCGCTGACCCTGTCGCCGATGATGTGCTCGGTGATGCTCCGCCACGAGGCGCGTCATGGCCGGCTCTACAATCTGGTCGAGCGCTTCTTCGACGGCATGACCCGCGGCTATCGGGCGCTGCTCGGACTTGCGCTGAAGGCCCGCTGGCTGGTGATGCTGGTGTTCGTCGGTGTCGCGGGCGCATCCTGGAGCCTGCTCGGCCTGCTCAAGACCGAGCTCGCTCCGGTCGAGGACCGCGGCTTCATCATCGGCGTCTTCAGCGGTCCGGAAGGGGCGACCCTCGACTTCATGGACCGCTACGCACGGCAGCTCGAGGACATCTACGCCGGCACGCCCGAGGTCACCCGCTATTTCATGGTATCGGGAAGCCCGACGGTGTCGCAGGGCATCTCCTTCGCCGGCCTGGCCGACTGGAGCGAGCGCGACATCCGGTCGACCCAGCTCGCCAAGCAGCTCTTTCCCAAGTTCGCATCGGTGCCCGGCGTGCTGGCCTTCCCGGTGACGCCGCCGTCACTCGGCCAGAGCGCGCGCAACCGACCGATCAACTTCGTCATCGTGACCTCGGCGAGCTACCAGGAACTGCAGCAGTACACCGAGCGCCTGCTCGACGTGATCGCCGACAACCCCGGCCTGGTGGCGGTCGACACCGACCTCAAGCTGACCAAGCCGGAACTGGCGGTGAAGATCGATCGCGACAAGGCGACCGATCTCGGCGTCTCGGTCGAGGCGGTCGGTCGCACCCTCGAGACCATGCTCGGCGGCCGGCAGGTCACGCGGTTCAAGCGCGATGCCGAGCAGTACGAGGTGATCGTGCAGGTCGCGCCCGGCGACCGCCGCGACCCGCGGGACATTCGCGACATCTTCGTGCGCAACCGCGATGGCGAGATGCTGCCGCTGGCCGGCCTGCTGAAGGTGGATGAGACCGTCGCGCCGCGAGAACTCAACCATTTCGCCCAGCGTCGCGCCGTGACGCTGACCGCCAACCTGGCACCCGAGTACACCATGGGCGAGGCGCTGGCCTTCCTCGAGGATGCCGCGGCCGGGCTGCTGCCGGCCGGCTACGCGGTCGATTACAACGGCCAGACGCGTGAATTCAAGACCACATCGGCCGGCCTGGCGCTGACCTTCGTGCTGGCGCTGGCCTTCATCTACCTGGTGCTGGCCGCCCAGTTCGAGAGTTTTCGCGATCCACTGATCATCATGTTGACGGTGCCGTTGTCGATGACCGGCGCCTTGGCCGCCCTCTATGTCACCGGTGGCACCCTCAACGTCTACAGCCAGATCGGCCTGGTCACCCTGGTCGGACTGATCACCAAGCATGGCATCCTGATCGTCGAATTCGCGAATCAGCTGCGCGAGCAGGGCAGGGCACTGGCCGAAGCCGTGGTCGAGGCCGCCGTGCTGCGCTTGCGCCCGATCCTGATGACCACCGGCGCGATGGTGCTCGGCGCCGTGCCGCTGGCGCTGGCGACCGGTGCCGGCGCCGAGAGCCGCCAGCAGATCGGCTGGGTGATCGTCGGTGGCATGCTGCTCGGCACCTTGCTGACGCTGTTTGTCGTGCCCACCGTCTATACGCTGCTGGCGCGGCGCCAGCGCGAAGAATCGCCCGCGATCGGCGACGCAGCGAGCGCAGCCTGAATCAGGCGGCTTCGTCCTCGTCGAGGTCCGGCTCGATCTCGCGCCAGTGATTGTCGCGCTGGCGGCAGAAGTGGCGGCCGCTGACCCGACGGAAGCGCTCGGTATCCGGCGTCCGGCGCCACGGCGACAGCGTGATCGCATCCTCGCACAGGTCGACGCAGACGAAGGACTCGCCGGTCGTCTCGCAGCGCGGCGAGGTCGGCGTCGCCGCCACGCAGCCGACGATGCAGCGCAGGCCCTCGTTGTGCAGGATGCCGATTCGCGTCTGGTGAAGATGGCCACATAGCAGCAGATCCACGAGGCCTTCGGCGCACAGGATCTCGAGCGCGCGGCGGGCGCCACGCATGCCTTCGCGGCCGTCTTCGCTGAGGTCGTCGAACGGGTGGTGGGTGGCGACCACCCGGATCTGGCCCGAATGGGCGCCCGCCAGAAATTCCGCTGCGGCGTTGGCCTGGGCGTCGGCGATGCGGCCGGAACGCCAGGCCGACGGGTCGGTGCTGTCGAGGAAGGCAATGCGCGCGAGATCGCTTTCGACCCGTGGTTCGGTATGGGCCGAGACAAAACGTCGGTAGTCCCTCAGCGGATCGATCAGACGACGCCACGGCATCACCGGCAGATCGTGATTGCCGGGTGTCGCCAGCCACGGTACCTGAACACTGTCGAGAAACTCGCGTGCGGCGCGCAACTGTTCGGGCCGGCCGCGCTGAGTGAGATCGCCGGTGGTCACCAGCAGCGACGGATTGAGCGCACGCAAGGCCTCCCGCAGGGCGTCGAGGGCGCCGGCGGACTGGGCACCGAAGTGCAGGTCGGAAATGTGGATCAGGCGCAGATTCTGCGCCCGCGACTCCTGCTCCATCAAATGACTCCGGATCGGCGAATTGGCCGGTGGCGGGGAGAAGACAATATTGGGG
This sequence comes from Rhodocyclaceae bacterium, assembly GCA_020445765.1. Lineage (GTDB taxonomy): Bacteria > Pseudomonadota > Gammaproteobacteria > Burkholderiales > Rhodocyclaceae > Cognatazoarcus. The sequence continues at coordinate 13,512 of JAGRFY010000017.1, forward strand.
GCGCGACAGCGCATTTGCAACGGTGCGGAAGGTGGCCCGGCCTAAACTGTCGGGCATGCAATCCCGAGTCGTCACCCGCGCTGCCGCAGCGCTGTTGATCCTGATGGCCTCTCTGGCTGCAGCGCATGGCGCGGGTGCGCCGGTTCCGGCCTGGCCGGCGGGGCTGGCGGCGTGGTCGGCCGGTGTCCTGCTGTGGCCGCGGCTCGATCCCCGTCAGCGCCGCCAGGTCGCGTGGCTGATCGGCATCGGCCTGCTGGCGCTGGTGATCGGGGCCACGCTCGGCGTGCGTGGCGCCTGGCTCGGCGTGCTGACCCAGAACAATGCCTTGCTCGGCATGCTGGTCGGTGTCAGTTTTCTGCAACTGGTCGGCCTGGGCAGTGACGAAGGGCGGCTGCCGCGCGGTCGCGGCGCGCTGTGGCGGACCCTGGCCGGTGTTCACCTGTTCGGCGCCGTGATCAACCTGTCAGCGGTATTCATCATGGGCGACCGCATGTCGGCAGGCGGCCGGCAGCTCGAGCTGCGACAGGCGGTGCTGCTGGTGCGGGGCTTTCTCGCCGCGGCGATGTGGTCGCCCTTCTTCGCCGCGGTGGCCGTCGCCCTGACCTACGCACCGGGCAGCACCTTGCTCGGCGTGGTTGCCGCAGGGGCGCCGTTCGCGCTGCTGCTGCTGGCGCTCGCGGGTTACCGGCTCGAGCGCGAGCTGGGTGCCGGGGTGACCGGGTTCGTCGGTTATCCGATGCACGTCGCGGCGTTGTGGCTGCCGGTGCTGCTGGCGGTGACGGTCGCGGCCGGCCGCCAGTGGCTGCCGGGCTGGACCGCGCTGGCGGTGATCACGGTGGCGGCGCCGGTGATCGCGGTGCTCGCCAGCCTGTTGCGGCATGGCCCGGTCGAAACGGTGCGGCGAGTCGGTGACCAGGCCGCCACCCGATTGCCGGCGATGTCCGGCGAACTCGCGTTGTTCCTGGCGGCCGCGGTCTTTGCCTCCGGTCTGCAATCCATGATCGCCGCCAGCGGCCACTGGCTGCCGTTCGCGCAATTCGGTGCCCTGCAGGCTGCGCTGGTACTGGGCGCGATGATCGGCGCGGCGTTGATCGGCGTCCACGCAGTGATCTCGATCTCGCTGGTGTCGGCCTGGCTGTCGCCGATTTCGCCCGATCCGGTCCTGCTGGCGACGATCTTCAGCCAGTCGTGGGCCGTCGGTCTGGCTGTCAGCCCGTTGTCGGGCATCCATCTGGCCTTGCAGGGACGCTACGGCCTGCCGGCGGCCGCTCTGGCGCGGGCCAACGCGGGCTATGGCCTGCGCGCCTACGGCCTCGCGGCGCTATGGCTCGCGGCGATCGCATGGTGGCGGGGCGTCGCCCTGTACTGACTCGCAGGCGAAGCGCACGACCGCGTCGGCGAAATCCGGTGCCAGGCAGTCGAACTCCCTGAGTTCCGGCCAGTCTTCGCGGAACTGGCGGAGCCAGGTGAGCTGGCGCTTGGCAAGCTGGCGGGTGGCGACGATGGCGCGCTCGCGCAGCGCCCGACGATCCAGCCGGCCTTCCAGGTGGTCCCAGGCCTGGCGATAGCCGACACAACGCATCGAGGGCAGTTCCGGCGCGAGCCGGTAGCGGCCGCGCAGCGCCTGCACCTCGTCCACCAGACCCGCGGACAGCATCGCGTCGAAACGCTCGGCAATGCGACGATGGAGCACTTCCCGGCGTGACGGGGCCAGCGCGATGGTGACGGGACGGAACGGCAGCGGGCGGTCGCTCCGACGGGCATAGGCGTCCGCCAGCGGGCGCCCGGTGAGCCGCACGATCTCGAGCGCGCGCTGGATGCGTTGCGCGTCGGTCGGCTGCAGGCGTGCGGCGGCGGCCGCATCGAGGCGCGCCAGTTGCGCGTGCATCGCGGGCCAGCCGTGGCGGGCCGCCTGCCGGTCGATTTCGCCGCGCAAGCCGGCGTCTGCCCGCGGCAGATCCGACAGGCCGTCGCGCAGGGCCTTGAAATAGAGCATGGTGCCGCCGGCGAGCAGCGGAATGCGGCCGCGCCGGATAATCGCCTCGATCAGCGCCAGCGCGTCTTCGGCGAAGCGCGCTGCAGAGTAGCTGTCTTCGGGGCTTATGATGTCGATCAGGTGGTGCGGGCACAGGGCGCGCTCGGCCGCGCTGGGCTTGGCGGTGCCGATGTCCATGTCGCGATAGACCAGCGCCGAGTCCACGCTGACGATCTCCACCGGCAGCCGCGCTGCGATGGCCAGGGCGCAGGCGGTCTTGCCGCTTGCGGTGGGGCCGAGGACCAGCAGTGCGGCCGGGGGCGCGGAAGAGGGGGCGGGCATGGCAAGGATTGTATCGGCGACACGAACATTGGTCGCAGTGCTGGCGAGCCTTGGCCTTTGGCACGCCGGCCCGGCGCTCGCCGACGGTCTGCTGTGGCAGGTGCGTGATCGCGACGGTGCGGTGTGCGGGCACCTGTTCGGCACGCTACACCTGTGCGACCGCGGCTGCTTTCCGCTGCCGCAGTCGGTGTTGTCGGCCTTTGACGAGGCCGGCATGCTGGTGCTCGAACTCGATCCGCAAGCGCCGGGATTGGGCGAGGCCTTGAGCGCCGCCGGCCGCCTGCCACCGGGCCAACGGCTCGACCGGCTGCTGCCGGCCGGCGACGCCGATCGCCTGGCGCAGGCTCTTGAAGTGGTCGGCATCGACCCGTCGCCGATGCAGGGCATGCGGCCGTGGCTGGCCGGAACCGTGCTTGCGGTGGCTGCGGCCTCGCGGGCCGGCTTCGACGCGCGCTTCGGCGTCGAACCGTGGCTGGCCGAACGAGCGCGCAAGCGGGGAATCGGATTGGTGCCGCTGGAAACGGTCGAGCGTCAGATTGCTGCCTTGTCCGGTTCCGGCTTGGCGGCCCAGGTCGAATCCCTGCGCCAGACCGTCGATATGATCATCGACGACGAGGTTCGCGACTATTTCGAGCGCATTCGCGATGCCTGGCGCACCGGTGATGCCGACGCCCTGCTGTCGCTGATGAACGAAGGCGCCGACCCGTCACTGATGGCGCCGATGACCGAAGCCGTGATCCATCGACGAAACCGGGAAATGGCGGACCGCATCGCCGGCTTTGGCTGCGGGCCTTCACCGTACTTCGCCGCGGTCGGCGGTGCCCACTTCGGCGGCGAGTTCAGCCTGGTGCGCGAGCTGGAGCGGGCGGGGCGGGTCGTCGTACAGATCCCGTAGCGCGTCGGGCGCTACTGGCCCCGCATGAAGAAGCGGTCGAGCTCTGCCAGCGAGAAACGGGTCCAGGTCGGCCGCCCGTGGTTGCACTGGTCGGCGCGCTCAGTGTGTTCCATGTCGCGCAGCAGCGCGTTCATCTCCGGAATCGTGAGCTGACGATTGGCGCGCACGGCGCCGTGGCAGGCCATCGTCGCGAGCAATTCGTTGCGCCGCGCGGCGACGACTTCCGAGGCCGGGAAATCGTGCAGTTCCTCGAGCAGGGCGTGCATCAGCTCGCCCGCCGATGCACGTGCCAGCAGGGCCGGCACCGATCGCACGGCCAGTTCGGCGGGGCCGGCGGCGGCGACCTCGAAGCCCATCGACTGTAACGTCTCGTGATGGGCTTCGGCCGTCGCCATCTCGCGCGCGCTGGCGGAGAACACCGCCGGGATCAGCAGCCGCTGGACTGCCGGCGACCCGTCGAGCACCGTCTTCAGGCGCTCGTAGAGAATCCGCTCGTGGGCCGCATGCATGTCCACCAGCACCAGACCCTCCGCGTTCTGCGCGAGCACGTAGATGCCGTGCAACTGGGCCAGTGCGAATCCGAGCGGTGGCGATTGGGTCGGATCGACGGCGGGCAGGGCGGGGCCGGGCCGCGACGCGTCGCCGCTCGCGGCGGCGGCGGCGAACTCGAAATACGACCGGCTCGCCGAGTCCATCGCCAGCCGGGTCTGGCCCGTCGTCACCGGACGAATGCTCGACCAGGCGTCGCCGGCGGATGGCGGCAGCGCGTCGCCGGGCGGCGGCGGGCGTGCACCGAGGCCGGATGGTGGGGCGGCCGCCGTGCTGCCGGCGAGGGTGCGCCGCAGCGCGTGCAGCACGAATTGATGGACCGCGCGCGATTCCCGGAATCGCACCTCGATCTTGGCGGGATGCACATTGACATCCACTGCCGACGGATCGAGCTCGAGGAACAGCACGAACGCCGGGTGGCGACTGCCGTGCAGAATGTCGGCGTAGGCCTCGCGCAACGCATGACTGATCAGCTTGTCGCGCACGAAGCGCCCATTGACGAAGAAGTATTGGGCGTCCCGGCTGCTGCGTGAATAGGCGGGCTGGGAGGCCATGCCGTGGAGTCGCAGTGGCCCGGCGTCGGCCTCGATCTCGCGCCCTTGTTCGACGAAATCGTCGCCCATCAGTGCGCGAACGCGCCGTGACGCGTCACCCGCCGCCAGGCGGTGGGTGACGCGGCCGTTGTGGGCGAGTTGCATCGCGAGTTCCGGGTGGGCCAGCGCGATCCGCCGGAAGGCTTCGTCGCAATGGGCATACTCGGTGGCGTCGGTCTTAAGGAACTTCCGTCGCGCAGGCGTGTTGTAGTAGAGGTCGGCAACGTCGACGACGGTGCCCTCGGTCAGCGCGGCCGGCTGCGCTTCGCGCCGGCCGGCCTCGATCTTCCAGGCGTGGGATTGACCGCGGGCCCGGCTGGTGATGGCAAGGCGCGTGACCCCGGCGATCGCCGCCAGCGCCTCGCCACGAAATCCCATCGTGCCGACGTGTTCGAGATCGTCGAGGCTCGCGATCTTCGAGGTTGCATGGCGCGCCAGCGCCAGCGGCAATTCTGCCGGCGGGATGCCGCAGCCGTCGTCGGCCACGCGAATCCGGCGCACGCCGCCCTGCTCGAGCTGGACTTCGATGCTGCGGCCGCCGGCGTCGACCGCATTCTCGAGCAATTCCTTCAATACCGAGGCCGGTCGCTCGACCACTTCTCCGGCGGCGATCTGGTTGATCAGGAGATCGGGAAGCTGCTGGATCGAGCGCATCGCCAGATTATATCGCCGAGCGACCGCGCCTCCGCTGTTGCGCTGCGCAATTCCCGCGGTGCCCGCGGCGCTCTCGGGTAAAATACCCCATTCGACCTTACCGCCCCGATCGCATGGAGCTACTCTCGCAATTCATCGACATCGTGCTGCATCTGGACAAGTACCTCGAGGTACTGCTGGCCCAGTACGGCACCTGGATCTATGCGATCCTGTTCCTGATCATCTTTTGCGAGACCGGTCTGGTGGTGACGCCGTTCCTGCCCGGTGATTCGCTGCTGTTCGTCTGTGGCGCCCTGGCGGCGACCGGTGGCATGGACATCGGCATCCTGTGTGCCGTGTTGCTGACCGCCGCAGTGCTCGGCGACAACACCAACTACTGGATCGGTCGCTACATCGGACCGCGGGTCTTCCGCTGGGAGAATTCGCGCTTCTTCAACAAGTCCGCGTTCGATCGCACCCACCAGTTCTTCGAAACCCATGGCGGCAAGACCATCATCATCGCGCGCTTCCTGCCGTTGGTGCGGACCTTCGCGCCGTTCGTGGCCGGGGTCGCGGCCATGACCTACCCCCGCTTCGTCGCGCTCGACTTCCTCGGCGGCTGCATCTGGATCTTCTCGCTGACGCTGGCCGGGTACTGGTTCGGCAACCTGCCGCTGGTCAAGGAAAACCTGACCGCGGTGATTCTCGTCATCATCGCCTTGTCGCTGACGCCGCTGGCGTGGGCCTGGCTGCGCCAGCGGTGGACCGCCCGAATCGGCGTGGAGCGCGGCTGAGATGTGCCGAAGACAGCCCTGGAACCCGGTCGGCGCGGAGCGCGCTGCAAAGGCCCAGAGATGAGCCGCATCGTCATCCTGATCAGCGGGCGCGGTTCCAACATGCAGGCCATCGTCGATGCCCGCATCGCCGCTGCCGAGGTCGCCGCGGTGATCAGCAATCGGGCCGATGCCGCCGGGCTGGCATTCGCCCGCGAGCGCGGCATCGCGACAAGGGTCGTCGATCACAGGCGCTTTGCCACCAGGGCCGCATTCGATGCGGCCCTGGCCGACGAGATCGACGCCTTCGCCCCGGATCTGGTGGTGCTGGCCGGGTTCATGCGCGTGCTTACCGACGCCTTCGTCCTGCACTATCGCAACCGCCTGCTCAATGTCCATCCGTCGCTGCTGCCGGCTTTCAGTGGCCTCGACACCCACCGCAGGGCGCTCGAGGCGGGTGTACGTGTTCATGGCGCGACCGTTCACCTGGTCACGCCGCAACTCGATGCCGGGCCCATCGTCGCCCAGGCGGTGGTGCCGGTGCTGCCCGGCGACGATCCGGGCACGCTCGCGGCGCGCGTACTGCGGGAAGAGCATCGACTGTATCCGCAGGTGGTGCGCTGGTTCGTCGAGGGCCGGGTCGATATCGATCCGCAGGGCATCGTCCGGGTGCGCGGCGCCGCTTGCCGCGAGTCGACCATGTGTGTCCCCCAGCTCGATGTCGGGTGATGCCTTCAGTTCCCGGCGAAGAGGCCTGCTGGCGCTGGCCGGCCTCGGCATGATCGCGCCGGTGCCCCTGGTTCGCGCGGTGGTGGCCAAGCAGGGCGGGCCGTTGGCGGCGCCGGCGTCCGCGGTACGTGCCTGGGCGCGTGGCGGACGGGTCGATTACGAAGTGCTGTACGGCAGGATGGCGTTGCCGCTCGGTCGTGCGCGGCACCGCTGGTCGCACGACGGCGAGCACTACCGGATGAGTTCCGAAGCGCGAGCGACTGGTCTGTTGTCGGCGATCGACGGGCTGAGCTACGTGCAGCGCAGCGAGGGCCGCATCCGAGCCTGGGGCCTGCAGCCGGAGCACTTCGAGGTCGAGCGCGGCGGACGTCGCCGGGAATGGTCCGAGTTCGACTGGGGCAGTGGCGACGTGGCGCTGTACCGCGATGGCGAGGCGCGCCATGCGCCGCTGCGCAGCGGCGACCAGGACGTGCTCAGCCTGTGGCACCAGATCGGCATGGTCGAGCCGTGGGCGGGTGAGGTCTCGCTGACCGTCGTCACCGGCAAGTCGGCGGCCCCGAGCCGGCTCGACTACCTGCCCGACGAGATCGTCGAGGTTCCGGCCGGTCGCATCGATGCCCGCCATCTTCGGGCTGCCGCGCTCGATGGCAGCCTGGTGCTCGAAGTCTGGCTGGCCAAGGAATCCGAGCATGTGCCGGTCCGCATCCTGATGGTGGACAAGAAGGGCGAGACCCTCGACCAGCGTGCGCAGCGCATCCAGGTGGGCAGTGCCGACGATGCCGTGGAGCGGAACCGTTGAGCGGCGTCGTCGAGGCGCCGATTTCGCGGGCCGTGCTCGATCAGGCGGTGCAGGTGCTGGGCAGCGTGCTCGGCTTCCGCTATCCGGCCGACAGCGTGCTGTCGAGCCATTTTCGCGAGCAACGCCGGCTCGGCCAGCGCGACCGGGCCTTCATCGCCGAAACGGCATACGCCGTGCTGCGGCGCCTGCGCTGGCTGCGGCGCCTCGCCGGTCACCATGCCACCCCGAGACAGCTCTTGCTGACCTGGCTGGTGCGCGGCGAGGGCATGTCGCTGCGACGCCTGCACGAGGTGCTGAAGCCGCAGGAGCGAGAGTGGCTGGCTGAAATCCGCGGTCGATCGATCGTCGACGAGACCCTGGGCGAACGCTGCGACTTGCCGGACTGGCTGGTCGAGCGGCTGCTCCCGTCGTTCGGCGAGGATGCCCTGCTGGCACTCGCACGCAGTCTCAACTGCCCGGCGCCGCTCGACCTGCGCATCAACCCGTTGCGGGCCGATCGCGACTCGGTGCGCACGGCGCTGGCCGACGACGGACTGGTCGCCGAGCCGTGCCGCTTCTCGCCGCTGGCGCTCCGCCTCCGGCAGAAGCCCGCGCTTGCGCGTCACCCGCTGTTCCTCGACGGCAAGATCGAGGTACAGGACGAAGGCAGCCAACTGCTGGCGATGCTGGTGGCGCCGAAGCGCGGAGAACTGGTCATCGACTTCTGCGCCGGCGCGGGCGGCAAGACCCTGCACCTCGGCGCGCTGATGCGGAACACCGGCCGCCTGTATGCCTACGACGTCTCCGAGCAACGGCTTGCGCGCCTCAAACCACGGCTCGCCCGGGCCGGGCTGTCGAACGTGCATCCGGTGGTGATCTCGAGCGAGAACGACGCCCGCATCAAGCGACTCGCGGGCAAGGCCGATCGCGTACTGGTCGATGCGCCTTGCAGCGGCCTCGGGACCTTGCGCCGCAATCCGGACCTGAAATGGCGAAATTCGCCGGAGTCGATCGCCGAACTCACCGCCAAGCAGGCTGCGATCCTGGCCGCGGCCGCGCGCTTGCCGAAGCCGGGGGGGCGACTGGTCTACGCGACCTGCAGCCTGCTGCGCGAAGAGAACGATGCGATCGTCGACGCCTTCCTCGCCGCGAACCCGACGTACCGCGAACTGTCTACCGAGACGATCCTGCGTGAGCAGGGCGTGTCGATCGACTGCGGCGGGCGATTGCGCCTGCAGCCGGATCGGCACGATTGCGACGGATTCTTTGCGGCGGTGATGGAACGATGCATCGATTGATCGCGGCGGTGCTGCTGTCGATCGGCTGCATCGCGGTCGCCGACGCCGGTGTGGCGATGCCGTCGCGGGGCAGCGTGGAAGTCGCGTTCGCGCCTCATGACGATGCGGAGCAGGCGATCGTCGGCGTCATCGACGACGCTCGGCGTGAGGTTCTGGTGCAGATCTATATCTTCACCAGCCGACCGATCGCCCGCGCGCTGCTGCGTGCCGCGGCGCGTGGGGTCCGGGTGGCGGTGCTGGCCGATGGCAACATGCACAAGCGGCCCAAGGGCAATGCGCTGCCAATGCTGATCGACGGCGGCATCCAGGTGGCGCTCGAGACCGAGTTCGCGGCGGCCCACAACAAGGTGCTGATCGTCGATGCGGGTGGCGCGCGGCCGACGGTCGTCACCGGGTCCTACAACTTCACCTGGTCGGCGCGGCACAAGAACGCCGAGAATCTGCTGATATTGCGCGACAACGCTGAACTGGCCCGTGCCTATGCCGATAACTGGCACAGACACCGGCGCCTGGCGCGCCCGGTGGCCAGCCCGGCAGCGCTCCGGCAAGGCGGCTGATCCGTCGCGGTCGCGCGCTGGCGGCCCATCAGTGATTCACATACACTGCGGCGACAACGACGACAAGACACACCTCATACCAAGGATTCGTTTCACCATGTTCGGAATATTCGGAGATCTCCCCTGGTGGGGATTCATCGTGGCGGCACTGGTGCTGACCCACGTCACGATTGCCTCGGTCACGATCTTTCTGCATCGGCACCAGGCCCACCGATCCCTCGACCTGCATTGGCTGCCCAGTCAATTCTTCCGCTTCTGGTTGTGGCTGACCACCGGCATGGTGACGCGCGAGTGGGCGGCAATCCATCGCAAGCACCACGCCAAGTGCGAGACCGAGGAGGATCCACACAGTCCGCAGGTGCTGGGCATCAATCGCGTGCTGTGGGGCGGCGTCCTGCTGTACTGGAAGGAGCGCAGGAATCGCGAGACGATCGAGCGCTACGGGCACGGCGCACCCGACGACTGGATCGAGCGCCACCTCTATGCCCGTTACAACCAGTACGGCATCGTGCTGATGCTGGTGATCGACATGCTGCTGTTCGGCTGGCCCGGCGTCGCGATCTGGGCGGTGCAGATGGCCTGGATTCCGTTCTGGGCGGCCGGCGTGATCAACGGGCTTGGTCACTTCTGGGGCTATCGCAACTTCGACTGCGAAGATGCCTCGACCAACCTCGTGCCGTGGGGCATCCTGATCGGCGGCGAGGAGCTGCACAACAACCACCATGCCTTCGCCACCTCGGCCAAGCTGTCCGCCCACTGGTACGAGTTCGACATCGGCTGGATGTACATCCGAATGCTCGAACTGCTCGGGCTCGCGAGGGTCCGCAAGGTGATACCGAAGCCTCGCTTCGGCAGCGTGCGCACGGTGGCCGACGCCGAAATGCTGCAGGCGATCATCACCCACCGCTACGACGTGATGCGACGCTACATGGCTTCGCTGCGCCAGGTGCTGCGCGAAGAGGCGGTACGCCTGAAGGGCCGCGGCATCGAACCGTCCGCGATGATGCGTTTCGTGACGCGCGGTGGCGATGCCCTCAGTGACGGTCAGAAACAGGCCTGCCAGCGCGCCGCCCAGTCGATCCCGCGAATTGCGCTGCTGCTGCGCCTGCGCGATGAACTTTCGGCCCTGTGGGCGCGATCAAGCGCGAGCAGCGAGCAACTGCTGAAGGACCTGCACGACTGGCTGCAGCGCGCAGAGCAGAGCGGCATCGAACAACTCACGGAGTTTTCGCGGCGGCTGCGCAGCTACGCGCTGTGAGTGGCACTCAGGGCAGCTTTGCCGGATGGGTGAAGACGTAGTCGTTGTCCTTGACCGGCAGATGACAGCCGAAGCACTGCTGGACAAAGCTGGCGTCGTCGCCGAAGGGCTTCTGGTCCATGCCTATCCAGCGCGCGAAACCCCAGCCGCCGGTGTCGGCATAGCGCTTGCTGTCCTTGATCATGAATTCGGCATGAACGAATTCTTCGGGAACGATGGCAGATTCCCAGGCGGCATGGCGGCCATCCTTCCACACCAGCTTGGCGAGAATGCTGCCGTCCGGCCACGGATTGGTGTTGCCGGCTCGCGCGGCGGCGATTGCCGCGTCATTGCCGAGGATCACCCGCAGGGTCTTGTTGTCCTCCCGGTGCGACGAGGCGATGACCCGCCAGTCGCGATAGTCGGCGGGAAGCTCGATGCCGTTGGGGGCGGCTGCGACTTCGGCGGCGGCCGGCATCGCCGGCAGCAGCGCGGCGGCAAGGCTGATCGTGGCAAGGGTGGAACGGTTCATCGTGATCTCCTGGTGGCGGTTCGACAAGGGTGCTTGGCAAGCACGGTGCCGATGAAACAGTCGGCAGGTCGATGATATTCCATTCGCTTGTGCAGACTGTCGCCCCCCGGGATCTGCGGTGGCACGCCTGATCCTGTTCAACAAACCGTTCGGCGTCATCTGTCAGTTCAGTCGCGACGGCGAACGACCGTGCCTGAAGGACTACGTCGCCACCGACCATGTCTATCCGGCCGGACGCCTCGATACCGACAGCGAGGGCTTGCTGCTGTTGACCGACGATGGCCAACTGCAGCACCGCATCACCGATCCGCGCCACAAGTTGCCGAAGACCTACCTGGTGCAGGTCGAGGGCGATGCCAGTGCCGCGGCCTGTGCCGAACTCGCGCGCGGCGTGGTGCTCAGGGACGGCGCGACCCGGCCCTGCCGGGCGAGGATCATCCCCGAACCGGAGTGGCTGTGGCCGCGGACGCCGCCGGTGCGCTTTCGCAAGCACGTGCCCACCAGCTGGCTCGAGATCCAGTTGCGCGAAGGGCGGAATCGACAGGTCCGCCGCATGACCGCCGCAGTCGGACTGCCGACCTTGCGGCTGCTGCGCGTTGCGGTCGGGCGCTGGCAACTGGCGGGGCTGGCACCCGGCGAGTGGCGCGAGGTCGCAACGCCGGCGGCAGCGGAGCGGCGCGTCCGCAAGGACATCTCCTTATAATCGCCTTTTGGGCAGTGTGATCGCGCAATGAAATCGAGACTGTTGGCCGGGCTGCTGGTCGCGGCCGCGAGCGGGGTGGCGTTCGCCGACTTCCCGCACGTCGAACTATCGGTCGGCATGCACAGGATCGACGCGGAATTCGCGGGGGACATGCCAGCCCGTGCCCGCGGACTGATGCATCGTCGCGAGATGGCACCACAGCAGGGCATGCTGTTCGCCTTTCCGCAGGATGCTCGACACTGCATGTGGATGCGCAACACGCTGATCCCGTTGTCGGTCGCCTTCCTCGATGCGCAGGGACGCATTCTGAACATCGAACAGATGGCGCCGCGAACCGAGGACAGCCACTGTGCGCTTGCGCCTGCCCGCTTCGCGCTCGAAATGAATCAGGGCTGGTTTGCCAGCCGCGGCCTCGAGCCCGGCACCCTGATTCGCGGTGTCGCCCGCCTGCGCGCTGCCGACGCCGCCGACCGCTGAACCCGAATTGGCGGCAATTGTTGCCGCTTTTTCGTCGCTCGCCAGCCCGCTGCGCCCGCGATAATCCGCAGGGTCAGCGGAGTACCGGCGCATGGCCGAAGATAGCGATCTCGAAAAGACGGAAGACCCTACCCCCAGGCGACTGAGCCAGGCCCGCGAAGAAGGGCAGGTGCCCCAGTCGCGTGAGCTGTCGACCTTCCTCGTGACGATGACTGGCGTGGCGTCGATCTGGGTGCTCGGTGACTGGCTGTCGGAACGCATGTTCGGCATCGTCCGGCGCGCTTTCACGCTGAGCCGCGAAGAGGTCTTCGATGCCACCGAGATGGGCGTCATGCTCGGCCGGCTCGGCAGCGAGGCGATGATCACCTTGTCGCCATTGTTCGGCGTACTGCTGCTGGCATCGGTCGCCGGCCCGCTGATGCTCGGCGGCTTCGTCGTCGCGCCGAAAGTGCTGCGTCTCGATCCGACCCGCCTCGACCCGCTGAAGGGGCTCGAACGGATGTTCTCGGTGCACGGACTCGCCGAACTGGTCAAGGCGGTGATGAAGGCGGTGCTGGTCGGCGGCGTCGGCAGCTGGGTGATGTGGCTGCAGAGCGACATGTTGTTCTCGCTGCTCAGTCAGCCCCTGCAGAGCGGCATGGACAGTTTCGCGAAGCTGGTGCTGGTGTCCGCGCTGCTGATCACCGCCAGTCTCGCATTGCTGGCATTGCTCGATGTCCCCTTCCAGCTCTGGCAATACCATCGGCGCCTGCGCATGAGCAAGGAGGAGGTGCGCAAGGAAGCCAAGGAAACCGAGGGCGACCCGCAGATCAAGGCGCGCATCCGCGGTATGCAGCGGGAGATGGCGCGACGCCGGATGATGACCCAGGTGCCCACTGCCGACGTCGTGATCACCAACCCGACCCATTTCTCGGTCGCCCTCAAGTACGACTCCGATCGCCACGGCGCGCCGGTGGTGGTGGCCAAGGGCCGCAACGGGATCGCACTGAAGATCCGGGAACTGGCCGCCGAAAACGGCGTACCGATGCTCGAGGCACCGCCGCTGGCGCGTGCGCTCTACCACCACTGCGATCTTGAGCAGGCCGTGCCGACCGCCCTCTATGCAGCGGTCGCCGAAGTCATGGCCTACGTCTATCAGCTCAACAGCTTCCATGCCGGCGCCGCCGTCGCACCAATGCGGCCCGACGACATCCGCGTGCCGCCCGACATGGACCCGGGCAGTCCTGACGAACCCGACCACCGGAGTCTTGCATGAACGACACCCTCGACCTGCGCCAGCTGCTTGCGCCGGAAAACCTGCGCCAGTTGGCGGCACCGATGCTGATCATCATGGTGCTGTCGATGATGGTGCTGCCGCTGCCGGTGTTCCTGCTCGACCTCTTCTTCACCTTCAACATCGCGATGTCGGTGATGGTGATGCTGGTGGCGATGTATACCCGCAAGCCGCTCGACTTCTCGGTGTTCCCGACCGTGCTGCTGGTGACCACCCTGCTGCGCCTGTCGCTGAACGTCGCCTCGACGCGTGTCGTGCTGCTGGAAGGCCACACCGGCCCGGATGCCGCCGGCAAGGTGATCCAGGCGTTCGGACATTTCCTGGTCGGCGGCAACACGGCGGTCGGCATCGTCGTCTTCGTGATCCTGACGGTGATCAACTTCGTGGTCATCACCAAGGGTGCCGGTCGCATCGCCGAGGTCGGCGCACGGTTCACGCTGGACGCGATGCCGGGCAAGCAGATGGCGATCGATGCGGACCTCAACGCCGGCCTGATCGACGACAAGGAGGCCAAGCGGCGGCGCGCGGAAATCGCTTCGGAATCGGATTTCTACGGTGCCATGGACGGTGCCTCGAAATTCGTCCGGGGCGATGCGGTGGCCGGCATCCTGATCCTGATCATCAACGTCATCGGCGGCCTCGTCGTCGGCGTCGCCCAGCACGGGATGGACGTCGGCGAGGCCGGACAGCGCTACACCCTGCTGACCATCGGCGACGGCCTGGTCGCGCAGATCCCGGCCCTGATCATCTCGGTGGCAGCCGGTCTGGTGGTATCACGGGTCGGCGACGAAGGTGACATCGGCGGCCAGGTCGCCGGGCAGGTGTTCAACAATCCGCAGGTGATCATGCTGACCGCCGCCATCATCGGCATCCTCGGCCTGATTCCCGGCATGCCCAACCTGGTGTTCCTGCTGCTGGCAAGCGGCCTGGGGACGCTGGCCTGGTGGAAGCGCCGGCAACTGCGCACGACGCCGGTGCCGAGTGCCGCCGAGCGCGCTGCCGAGACCACCGCCGAGGTGCCGCCGGAGATGCAGGAGGCGAGCTGGAACGACGTCCAGCCGGTCGACGTGCTCGGGCTCGAAGTGGGCTATCGGCTGATCCCGATGGTGGACAAGGCCCAGGACGGCGAGCTGCTCAAGCGAATCCGCGGCCTGCGCAAGAAGTTCGCCCAGGAGGTCGGCTTCCTGGCCTCGCCGGTGCACATCCGGGACAATCTCGAACTCAAGCCGAACGCCTACAGGATCACCCTGAAAGGGGTCGAAATCGGTGCCGGCGAGGCCTTCCCCGGCCAGTTCCTGGCGATCAACCCCGGTCGCGTCGCCGGTCCCCTCGGGGGGCGCGAGACGCGCGATCCGGCCTTTGGCCTGCAGGCCTTCTGGATCGACCCGAACCAGCGCGAACAAGCCCATGCCCTGGGCTACACGGTGGTCGACGCCAGTACCGTGGTGGCCACCCACCTCAACCAGCTGGTGCTCGACCACGCGGCCGAACTGCTCGGTCGTCAGGAAACCCAGGCCCTGCTCGACCATATCGGACGCGATCAACCGAAGATGGTCGAGGAACTGGTGCCGAAGCAGCTGCCGCTCGGCACCTTGCAGCGGGTATTGCAGAACCTGCTGGAAGAGGGCATCAACATCCGCGACATGCGTACCGTGATCGAAGTGCTGGCCGACAATGCCGGCCGTGTCACCGATGCCAGCGAGCTCACCGCGCTGGTGCGCACCGGCCTCGGTCGCTCGATCATGCAGAGCCTGTTCCCGGGGCAGGCCGAGGTCCAGGTGATGGCCCTCGATCCGCAGCTCGAGCGAATCCTGCTGCAGGCGGTCAGCGGTGGCAGCGACGGCAGCGCGATCGAGCCGGGGCTGGCGGACGGCCTGCTCAGGAAGACCGCTGAGCTGGCACAGCGTCAGGAGGACATGGGCCTGCCGCCGGTGCTGCTGGTCCCGGCCCAGCTGCGCATGCTGCTGTCGCGATTCCTGCGGCGGGCGGTGCCCAGCCTGAAGGTCGTGGCGAATTCGGAAGTGCCTGAGAACCGCACGATCCGGGTCACGGGGCTGGTCGGCGCGAACTGAACGCGTCATCGACGTCTGCGTCGATGGCGCTGTCGCGGAAATCGAAGACCAGGGTCGGTGCGTCGCGGCCTTCGCCCGCTCGCAGGACGCGCGCGAGGTCGCCGTTGAGCCGCATCTCGACCCGATACGATGTCGGCATCGTGCGCGCCCAGTTCGGCAGTACCTGTGCCAGGTAGTCGTACTGGGCCTGCGGGTCGATGATCAGGCCGAGGGTCTCGAGCAGGCTCAGCTTGGGCCAGCTTTCGCCGCCCGGCCGGCCGTAGGTGACGACACTCATGAAGCGGCCGAGCGCCTCGAAATGGGGGCTTGCTTCGTCGATTCCCTTGCCGTTGGAGTAGACCGCATCCATGAAGATCGTCAGCATCCGATCGTGCGGCGGGCGCCGCGACCACTGCAGCAGGATTTCGTGCCAGGTTGTCGACAGACACAATTCGAGATGGCCGCCGACCGACAGGATGCGTCGATCGGGCACCGCGAAGGCCAGTTCCCCGCCCTCGGAATGCACCCGGTAATCGGCTGCGCAGTCGTCGGTGAAGTAGCTCTCGGGCGGTCCGTCGTCCTGCAGCTGGACGACCGGCAGGCCCGCGGCGCGGGCATGGGCGATGGCGGCGTCGATACCTGGCTTGGTGACCAGCCGCGGGTCGTGAACCCTGCTTGCGTGAGTCACGATCAATGCCTCGGGCGCCTGCAGCCTGACGCCGGACGGCGATATCGGCTCGGCCGGCGGGCAGGCCGCGGCAGCCATGATCGGCAATAGAAGCAATGGCAGGACCGCCCATCCAGACATCGGCAATGCTCGCGGCACCGCGATTCGCGGTGCGCCGATTATGCCGGGGTGCACCGGTCGGCGCCATGGCCGATCGGTGGGTTCGCCGGATCCGACTAGCGACTCAGTTTCGCCCAGGAATCCTTGAGCGTGACCGTCCGGTTGAAGACCGGGCGGCCCTCGTGCGAGTCGACCCGGTCGGCGACGAAGTAGCCATGGCGCTCGAACTGGAACCGATCCTCGGCCTTCGCATCGCGCAGCGACGGTTCGAGCTGTGCTTCGACGACGACGCGGGATTCCGAATTGAGGTCGTCGAGGAAGCTGCGTGTCGATTCCGGCGGATCACCTTCGCGGCGGGCGCCGGGTGCCGGTACCGCAAACAGCCGATCGAACAGCCGGACGTCGCACGGATAGGCGTGGGCAGCCGATACCCAGTGCAGATTGCCCTTGACCTTGTAGTTGTCGGCCCCCGGCGTACCCGACTTGGAGTCGGGCAGGTACTCGCAATGGACCGCGACGACATTGCCGTCGGCGTCCTTGTCGCAGCCGGTGCACTTGACGACGTAGCCATAGCGCAGGCGCGCCATGTTCCCGGGGTAGAGGCGGTGGTACTTCTTCGGCGGATCTTCCATGAAGTCCTCGCGCTCGATCCACAACTCGCGTCCCAGCGGCATCGGACGCTTGCCGAGTTCGGGCCGGAGCGGATGGTTCGGGGCGAGGCATTCCTCGGTCTGGTCGGCCGGAAAGTTGTCGATGATCAGCTTGAGAGGGTCGAGCACGGCGACCCGTCGCTCGGCGGCGTCGTTGAGCACGTCGCGCATGCATTCCTCGAGCACGGAATACTCAATCAACGAGTCTGCCTTGGATACGCCGATTCGATCCGCGAACAGGCGGAATCCTTCCGCGGGATATCCCCGCCGGCGCCCGCCGGCCAGGGTCGGCAGGCGGGGGTCGTCCCAGCCGCTGACATGCCCTTCGTCGACGAGCTGGATCAGCTTGCGCTTGGACAGCACGACGTAGCTCAGATTCAGGCGTGAGAATTCGATCTGCTGCGGCGGCGGGCTCGGGAAGAAGCCGCCGGCATACAGCTGTTCCAGCAGCCAGTCGTAGAACGGGCGCTGGTCCTCGAATTCGAGCGTGCAGAACGAGTGGGTGATGTTCTCGAGGGCGTCTTCGATCGGGTGGGCGTAGGTGTACATCGGATAGATGCACCAGTCGTCGCCGGTCCGGTGGTGGTGCGCGTGGCGGATGCGGTAGATCGCCGGGTCGCGCAGATTGATGTTGGGCGACGCCATGTCGATCCGTGCCCGCAGCACATGGCTGCCGTCGGGGAATTCGCCGGCACGCATCCGTCTGAAGATGTCGAGGTTCTCGTCGACGCTGCGATTTCGGTACGGGCTGTCCTTGCCAGGCTCGGTCAGGGTGCCGCGGTAGGCCCGCATTTCGTCGGCCGACAGCGAATCGACATAAGCCTTGCCGCTGCCGATCAGGTACTCGGCGAACTCGTACATCCGCGCGAAATAGTCGGACGCGAAGAACTGATTGTCGCCCCAGTCGAATCCCAGCCACCTGACCGCGTCGATGATCGCGTCGACGTACTCCTGCTCTTCCTTGGTCGGGTTGGTGTCGTCGAAGCGAAGGTGGCAGGCCCCGCCGAACTCTTCGGCCAGACCGAAATTGAGGCAGATCGACTTGGCGTGGCCGAAGTGCAGATACCCGTTGGGTTCCGGCGGGAATCGAGTGCGCACCGGCTGGACGTCGGCGCGCGGCCGGTAGCGCCCGCTGTCGAGGTCGGCTTCGATCGCGGTACGCAGGAAATTCGAGGCTGCGGCGGGTTCTTTGGGCGAAAGGGTCACGATGCTCGCTTGCTCCGGCGGCTGCTGCTGAGCCAAAAGCGAAAATTCTAACGCGTCAGTCGGTCGCCTGCGCCATCTGCGCGCGTCGCGTCGCTCGCAGTGCCTGCGGCGGTGCCCGATTTGCCTTCGTGTCTCTTCGTGACTCCAGTCGCGCGAAGGCGCTCTGCCGCCTCAAGAAGGACGCTGTCCTGCCGTTCATCACACGCTGGAACGGTCGCCCGGGACAGCGTTCCGGGGGCGGGCATCGACGGCACCCGGGCGGCGTGTCGCCGACCAAGACAAAAAGCAATACGGACACCTTATGAATATGAGATCGCTCGCAAACCTGCTGTTGGCCTTGCTTGCCGGTCCGGCGCTGGCGGACGGAGATCTGACCAGCATGAGCCTCGAGGATCTGTCGCGCATGGAGGTCACGACGGTTTCGCGGAAGGTTCAGCGCCTGTCCGATACCTCGGCCGCAGTGTCCGTGGTCACAGCCGAGGACATTGCCCGTATGGGCGCACGCTCGATTCCCGAAGCGCTGCGACACGTGCCCGGCGTGCATGCCGCCCAGATTGCCCCCGGTCAGTGGGCCTTGAGCATTCGCGGCTTCAACGGCCGCTTCTCCAACAAGCTGCTGGTGCAGATCGACGGCCGGACGATCTACACGCCGTTCTTTGCCGGCGTCTTCTAGGAAGCCCAGCAGCTGATGATGGAAGACATCGAACGGATCGAGGTGGTTCGTGGTCCCGGCGCCTCGTTGTGGGGTGCCAACGCAGTCAATGGCGTCGTCAATATCGTGACGCGGCGCGCGTCGGCGACCGTCGGTACGCTGGCCTGGGTCGAGGCAGACGACGACGGCCGTCTGCAGGTGGGTGCCCGCCATGGCTTCGCCAACGATCGGGATGTATCTGCCCGTGTCTATGCACGATCGATCGGCCTCGGCGAGTTCGACGACCAGGGTGGAAACGGCCTGGGCAATGCCCAGCATGGCTGGCAGGCCGGCTTCCGGGCCGATCTCGGTCTCGGCGCCAACGCCGGCTGGAGTCTGCAGGGCGGCACCTACCGGCTGCGGGCCCCGGAACAGCTCGAATTCCCCGGTGTCGCGCTCGGGTTCGGCGTCGACGCCGCCCTCGGCTTCGAATACGAGGGCGGGCACCTGATGCTGACCGGCCGCTGGCCAACCGCTGCCGGCGAGGCGGAACTGCGTACCTATGTCGACCACCTCGAGGTCGGGGTCGCCGGGACCGCTGGCGGCGACATCGATACCGTCGACACTGACTTCCAGCACCGGCTCGATCCATTCGGCCGGCACGAAGTGATCTGGGGCCTCGGTGCCCGCTACACCGCGTTCGCGTTCGAAGCGGCCGCACCGGTGCTGGCCTTCACGCGGGACGACGGACGCGAACACATCATCAGTGCGTTCGTCCAGGACGAGATCAGCCTGCAGCCGCGGCGCTGGAAGCTGACGTTGGGAACGCGCGTCGAGAACAATTCGCTGTCTGGCGGGACGGAGTGGCAGCCGAACATCCGGCTGCTATGGACGCCGAGCGATCGGGACAGCATCTGGGCGCATGTTTCCAGGGCCTCCCGTACGCCGTCGCTGGGCGAGCAATATGCGAAGATCGTCGCCGGTCTGGCGCCGCTGCCGCAGCAGCCACCGCAATGTGTGCAATTCCAGCTGACCTGTTCCAGCGTGATCATCTCGCGTACGGCGCTCGATCGCGATCTGGAGGCCGAGCATCTCACGGCCTTCGAACTGGGCTACAGGCGCCAGATCGGCGCCGGCAGCGTCGAGGCCGTGGCCTACCGGCATCAGTTCAAGGATCTGTTCGCCAACACGCTGGGCGCCACTGCGGTTCCCGGCTCGCTGCCGTTCCCGATCGTCGCCGATCAGTACATCGATCGTCGCAACGGCGGCAAGGCGCACGTGGTCGGTCTCGAGACCAGCTTCGAGATGCCGATCGACACGGCGATGCGGCTGTTCGGCGCCTACGCCATTCAAAATCTCGACGAGTCTGCCGGCGATCCCGCCCTGCAAACCACCAGCGCCTACGAGGCGGTGCTTCCGCACCAGATGGCAAGCCTGCGTGCCTCGTTCGACATCGCAGAGTCCCACGAACTCGACCTGATGTGGCGCCATGTCGGGGCGCTCGGCGACTCGCGCTTCGGCACGACGATTCCGTCCTATCAGGCCAGCGACCTGAATTATCGCTGGCGCGTCACGCGCGAATTCGAACTGGCACTCTACATACAGAACCTGTTCGACCAGGGCCATGCGGAGTTCGCGCCCGATTTCTTCCCGGCGCCGCTCGGCTACGCGCCGCGGCGGGCATTCCTCAAGGGCATCGCGAGATTCTAGGACATGGCTGCGCCGATGCTTGCGACCTTCCTGCCGGTTTGCAACCCGACCTGAGCGCCGAATCGCGATGAAGCGCCGACTGGTCGCGTTCTTCTCGAGTCTGGTCCTCGCGCTGGCGACGGCTCAGCCGGCCCGTGCCGAATTGACCGAATACCAACTGAAGGCGGTATTCCTGCTCAATTTCGCCCGCTACGTCGAATGGCCCGTGGACAAGTTGCCCGATGGGGCGGAGATCGAACTGTGCGTACTTGGCCGCGACCCCTTTGGCGGGGCGCTGGCCGCGATCGACGGCAAGCAGGCGCAGGGACATGTCGTCCGCGTCAGGCTGCTGGCCTTGCCCGATCAGGGCGAAGCCTGTCATCTTGTGTTCCTTGCCGGATCCGAGGAGCGGCGAATGGGGGCCGCGCTGCGGGCACTGGGCGAACTCCCGGTGTTGACGGTCAGCGACATCGACGGATTTGCCGAGGCCGGCGGTGGAATTGGATTCGCGATGGTCGACGACCGGGTACGCTTCGATGTCAATGCCCGGGCGCTGGAAGAGTCCCGCCTGAAGGCGAGCGCACAGCTGATGAAGATTGCGCGCACGGTGATCGGGCTCGGAGGGGCACGGTGATGGTGGAATCGACGGGTATCGCATACAGGCTGAGGCGCATCCTGATCATCTGCCTCGGCATCGCGCTGGCATTGGCGACGATGATCATGCTCGGTGCCGAGATTCGCGAGGAAACGGCCCGCGTCGAGCACGAGGTCACGACGCTGGCGGAACTGGTGATCGAGAATGCAGCCGCATCGATCCGTTTCGAAGACAAGAACACCGCCAGTCAACTGCTGCAATCGCTGCGTCACCTCGACAACGTCGCGCGGGCGTCGCTGCTGCGGCCGAACCGCGAAGTCTTTGCCAGCTACCGCACGGGAGCCGACCAGGATTCGATCGACCCGCCCGAATTCGCCCTGCCGGTCGATGGCTTGCCTCAGTGGCGTGGCCTCCAGGTCTATCTGGTACGTTCGATCCGCGCCGACGGTGAATTGGTGGGCTATGTCGCCCTCGCGCTCGACCTGTCCGAGCGGGCGTGGGACATTGCGGCCAGGGCCCTGGTGTCGCTGGTCGCGGTGACCTTGGCGGCGGCCGTCGCGATCGCACTGCTGAAACGGTTGGTACAGTCGATCCTCGGACCGCTGCAGTCGCTCGCCGAGACGGTGCGCAAGATCGGCGCCACGCGTCGCTACGACATTCGCGTCCCCGGCGGCGGCCAGGGCGAAGTCGGCGAAGTGATCGCGGGCGTCAATGCCATGCTCGGCGAGATCGAGCAGCGTGACCGGGAACTGGAGCAACACCGTGATCGCCTCGAAGTGGAGGTCGCCGAGCGCACGGCCGAGCTGGTCCAGGCCAAGGATCAGGCCGAAAGCGCCAACCGCGCCAAGAGCCTGTTCCTGGCCAACATGAGCCACGAGATCCGAACGCCGCTCAACGGTATCCTCGGCATGACCGACCTGATGCGCGACACCCAGCTCGACAGCCGCCAGCAACGCCTCGTGAATATGCTTCAGGGATCGGGTGAGTCGCTGCTGAGCATCATTTCGGATATCCTCGACTTCTCGAAGATCGAAGCTGGCAAGCTCGACCTCGAGGCGGTCGAGTTCTCACCAGCCCGGGTGGTTGAAGACGTCGTCGCGCTGTTTGCCGATCAGGCCGAAGCCAAGAAGCTCGAGCTCGCCGCCGTGGTTTCGTCGAACGTACCCGAGCGCGTCAAGGGCGACCCGCACCGATTCCGACAGGTGGTCGGCAATCTGGTCTCCAATGCGGTCAAGTTCACAGCGTCCGGCGAGATCAGAATCGATCTCGAAGCGATCGCAGAAGCGGACCAACCGGGGCACTGTGCCTTGAGGGCCGCAATCTCGGACACCGGCATCGGTGTGCCTGCCGACGCGCGCGGCGTTCTGTTCGAATCGTTTTCGCAGGCTGACAGTTCGATGGCCCGTCGATTCGGCGGTAGCGGGCTCGGTCTGGCCATTGCACGCCAGCTTGCCCGCTGCATGGGGGGCGAGCTCGAATACCGGCCGGGAGACATATCCGGTTCGGTGTTCTCCGCCCGCTTCTCGTTCGAGACGGTCGCCGATGCGGACGCGCGGCCGGCTGCAAATCCCGGCATGCGTGTTGCCGTGCTGTCGTCGAGCGCACTGTTGCGCGAATCGATCTGTACGACGGGCAGGGGGTACGGATGGGAGATGCGAGAAGCGTCGCGACTGGGTGAACTGCTGGTCGGCGATGCCGCCAGCGCCTGCGATTGGATCGTGGTCGATCGATCCGTCGACGATGCAGACAACCTGGCTGCGATCTCGAGCCTGACCCGCGCCGGCCGCCGCGTCGCGGCACTGACGCGCATCAACGGTGCGATCGACGCGGAAGAGGCGAACCGCGCCGGGGCGCGCCTGGCCCTGCCCAAGCCGGTGATGCGACGTGACCTGCTGCGACTGGCGGACGAATCGGGTCAGTCGTCCGACACACCGCAGTCGCCGCTCGAGCGCTTCAATGTTCGCGTGCTGCTGGCTGAGGATCATCTCGTGAATCTCGAGATCGCCAGCGCGATCCTGCGTTCCCTCGGATGCCGAGTCACGGCCGCCGCCAACGGGCAGCAGGCGGTACATTTCGCATCGATGGAATCCTTCGATCTGATCCTGATGGATCTGCAGATGCCGATCATGGACGGCCTGACGGCGACCAGCATGATTCGCGAGGCGGAACGCAGCGGCGCGCGCAAGCGGGTACCGATCGTGGCGCTGACCGCAAACGCATTGAAGGACGACCGCGACGCATGCATCGCTGCCGGCATGGACGATTATCTGACCAAGCCGGTCAGCCGGGATCGTATCGCGGCCGCGCTGAAGCGCCTGCTGCCCGAGGCGGCAACCGCCCAAGTGGCGAGCATTGAGCCCGAGCCACGCACCTTGTCGCCGAGCGAACGGATCGAGGCCCCGAGTGGTCGCGTGCCGGCCTTTTCGTGGGAGCCGCTGCTGACGCTGCCCGGCGTCAACGGCAATCGCGAGGCGCCGTTGCTGCCCAGGGTCACCAGCATGTTCATCGATGAAACCGGGCCGTCGCTGCGGATCGCGCGGCTGCGTGCCGACGCCGGTGACTGGGAGGAGGTCCGCAAGATCGCCCACAAGACCAAGTCTGCGGCGGCGTCGGTCGGTGCACTGCGGCTCTCGGCACTGGCGACCGAATTGGACGCGATGGTCAAGGCCGGGCGCCAGGACGCGGCCGAGGGCCTGCCGATCCGGATGGAAGCGGCCTTTCGCGATTACCTCAGGGCCTTGCTGCGGGAAGGGCTGGTGGACGAGGCCAGCCTCGCCGACTGGAGGTTCGAGAAATGAGCGAGGCGGTGCCGCCGCGCGTGCTCCTGGTCGACGACGACGCGACCACTCGGATGCTGACGGCAGCCGCGCTGGCCAATGCCGGCCTTGACGTGGTCGAGGCAGCCGGGGGCAAGGCGGCGCTGACCGAATTCGAACGCTGGCTGCCGGATCTCGTGCTGCTCGACGTGATGATGCCGGATCTGGATGGATTCTCGGTGTGCCGGGCGATCCGCTCGAGTCGTCGGGGCGCCCATGTGCCGGTGATCATGCTGACCGGGCTCGAGGGCAGCGAATCGATCGACGAAGCCTACGAGGCGGGTGCGACCGATTACATCTCGAAGCCGATCAACTGGACCCTGTTGAGCCATCGCGTGCGCTACGTGCTGCGCGCGGCGGCCACCCGCCAAGCGCTGGCAGTCAGTGAGGAACGGCTGGTAGAGGCCCAGCGTGTGGCGCGCATGGGCAGCTGGAACTGGCATGCCGAGTCCGCCCGACTGGAATTCTCCCAGACCTACCCCGAATTGTTCGGAGTCGATCGCGACCGTTTTGGTCATCGCCTCGAAGCGCCGCTGTCCCATGTTCATCCCGCCGATCGCGAGGCGCTCGAACAGGCGCTGCAACGCCTGCACCACGGTGAGGCCTATCAGCTCGAGTATCGTACGGTCTGGCCGGACGGATCGGCTCACACACTGCGTGACATCGCGGTACCGGACCTCGACGCCGGAGGCTCGGTGGCCGGCGCCCACGGCATCGTGCAGGACGTGACCGAGCAGGTGGAGGCCGAACGCCGCATCCGGTATCTCGCCTATTTCGATGCACTGACCGGCCTGCCCAATCGACATGCGTTCAGCGAAGCGCTGGATGCGATGCTGGTGCGCGCGGGGCGGCTGGGCGAGCAGGTGGTCGTGCTGTTGCTCGACCTTCACCGTTTCGGCCTGCTCAATGACAGTCTCGGGCGTGATGCCGCCGACCACGTGCTGCAGGTCGTGGCCGCTCGTGTGCGCGAGTTCGCAAGCGCCGTGCTCGGCTCCGGCGACGTCACCGACGACACCGAACTGGCGGTGGCCGCTCGTCTGGGCTCCGATCAGTTCGCCGTGATGCTGGGTGGCGCCCAGGCTGCCGACGACAAGGCGATCCTGGCACGCGTCGATGACTTGCGGGCGGCCGTGGGCGCACCGATCGGCGTGCTGCGCCACTCGCTGGTGATGCAGGTCAGCATCGGCATGGCCCGATTCCCGCTGCATGCCAGTGATGCCGAATCTGCCCTCAAGTGCGCGGAGACGGCATTGCGGCAGGCCAAGCTCGACCCGGCTCGCGGCGCTGTCCTCGAATATTCGGCCAGCATGCGCGAGAGTTCGGTGAGTCGGCTGCAGCTCGAGAGCGCATTGCGCTCCGCGCTCGAACTCGACGTCGGGCTGTACATGCACTTCCAGCCCAAGGTCGATCTGGCGAGTCGACGCGTGATCGGTGCCGAGGCACTGCTGCGGTGGCGGGATGCGAACCTGGGCGACATTTCCCCGGGCGATTTCGTCCCGCTCGCCGAAGAGATGGGGCTGATCATCCAGCTCTCCGAGTGGGTCATCGAAGCCGTGTGTGAGCAAGTCGCCCGCTGGCGCGACCAGGGATTGCCGCGCCGCAGCGTCGCGATCAACCTTTCGGCGGCGCATTTTCGATTTGCCGGTCTGGTCGACACCGTCACCGGCGTGCTCGACCGCTACGGGCTGGACGGCCAGGATATCGAATTCGAACTGACCGAAAGCGCGCTGCTCGGGGATCCGGAACTCGCCAGCCAGATCCTGGCGGACCTGCATCGACGCCAGCTGCGTGTCGCCGTGGACGATTTCGGTACCGGCTACTCCTCGCTCGCCTACCTCAAGCGCTTCAAACTCAATACCCTGAAGATCGATCGTTCGTTCGTGCGCGATATGGAAGTGGACCGTTCGGATGTCGCGATCATCTCGTCGATCGTCGCGATGGCCCAGACCCTCGGGCTTGGCCTGGTCGCCGAAGGGGTCGAGACGATCAACCAGGCGCGGCACCTGATGAGCGTCGGTTGCCACGTCATGCAGGGTTATCTGTTTGCGCCGGCGCTGCCGCCCGATGCCTACGCCGCCATGCTCAGCGGAAAGCTCGATACGCTGACTGCCTTGCCGCCGATCGAAGCCTGATCAGATCCGCCACGACACCCGCCGCTGCAGCAGCGCATCGATCGCGTCCCGTGACTGCGGCGACTCGGTGACGATGGCATACCATCCGGCGCCGGCCTTGCGCGCAGTCGCGGCAAAGCCGCGCAGGCGGGCCTCGACGCTGCCTGCCGACCGGTCGCGCCCGGGAATCAGCAGCAGGGTGGCGGTGCCGTGCTCGGTATCGAGCACGATGTGCCAACCGGTGCCGCCCGGTACCGGACACAGCTTCATGTACCGGACCCTGCCGACCGGCGCCTGGAGTTCGCCGCCGAATCGTGCCAGCACCGTGCCGAATTCACGCGGATCGGCGAGCCGATGGCTGCTCAGCGCTTCGGGCTCGTGCAGCACGTGCTCGATTGCGAAGCGCGCGTAGTCCTGATGCGCGGCAGGTAGCCAGGTCTTCAGGCCGAGGCCGATGCTGAGCACCACGGTTGCCGCGACCGCCAACAGGCGCCAGGCGGGGCGCAGCCGCCGGGCACGCGCCCGCAGCAACACCCGCTCGGCCAGGCCCTCCGGCACCGGCACCTGGAGCGCCGCCGCGATCCGCTTGTCGTCGGCATCCACCTTTCGAGCGAAATCCTGGCAGGCGCGACAAGCCGCCAGATGCCTCCTTGCCTCGCCCGGGAGCCGGGTGGGATCGGCCAGTTTCGTCCGTCGGAAATCGAGGCAGTGGCAAGTGGCCTTTGCATCATCCACGGTCGTTTCCCCTTTGCCGGCGCGCGGGTGCGTCGCCGCCGGCGACCAGCCCGCGAAGCGCTTGCCGCGCGCGCGTCAGCCGAACCATCGCCGCCCCTTCGCTGATCTCCAGCTGTTCGGCGATCTCCGCGCAGGTAAAGCCGCCGAGCGTCTGCAGCAGAAAGGGTTCGCGCAGGCTCAGCGGCAGGGCGTCGATCAGCTGCCCGATCTCGAATTCCTCCGCCAGACTGCGGTTGTCGGAAATGGCCAGATCTTCGATTTCCTCGTCGCAGTAGTCGAGTCGCTTGCGCTCGTACAGGCGTGCATGCTCGTTGCGCAGGATGCGCATCAGCCAGGGCTTCGGATTGCCGGGATCGCGCAGACTCTCCCAGGCGTTCCAGGCTCGCGAAAAGGTCTCCTGCACGAGTTCTTCCGCGACGAATCGGTCACGGCTGAGCCACAGCGCAAAACGAAACAGATCCGCGCTGAATGCTCGCACGGTATGCTCGAAAGTCCTTTGTTTCCCCATCGATAGCAGCAATGGCCGGTCCTCCTGATGCGTCGACCCGAATGTGGCCCCGATCCTTACGTTGCGGCAGCCGCCGAATCGGCTTGCCGGCTGGTTGCGGTGCAACCGTTACAATCAGCGCCTGATCGACTATCGACAAGCCGTGATGAATGCTGCCGCATTTCTTGCCGTTGGCCTCGGTGCCGCCTGTGGGGCCTGGATTCGCTGGTGGCTGGGTACGCGACTGAATCCCCTGCTGGCCCATCTGCCGCTCGGAACGCTGGTCGCCAACCTGTCCGGCGGCTACCTGATCGGCGTGGCGCTGGCCCTGTTCACCGTACATCATGGCTTGCCCCATGAACTGCGCCTGTTCGTGATCACCGGTTTTCTCGGTGCGCTGACCACCTTTTCGACCTTCTCGGCCGAGGTCGTGCAGCTCTTTCATGCCGCCCATTACGGCTGGGCGGTACTCACCGCCAGCGTTCATCTGGCCGGCTCGCTGGCGATGACCGCACTCGGCTTCTGGACGATCGCCCGCCTGCAGGCCTGATGTCGCAAAGCCCGCATGCCCTGCTCGACGACTGCCTCAGCGCCGACCGGCCGCGGCTCGCCAAGCGGCTGCGCGGTCTGAAGCGCAGGCCGGCGTCGCTGGACGAACTGCCGCAACCGCTGCGAGCCGATCTCGAAAGCTCGGCCGCAAAGTGCGCGACGCGACGCGCACAGTTGCCGCGTCCGACCTTTCCCGACGAACTGCCGGTCAATCAGCGTCGCGCAGAGATCGCCGAGACGATTCGTCGCCACCAGGTGGTGATCGTCTGCGGCGAGACCGGCTCCGGCAAGACCACGCAGTTGCCCAAGATCTGCCTGTCGATCGGCCGCGGCGCGGCCGGTCTGATTGGCCATACGCAGCCGCGGCGGCTGGCGGCACGTGCGACCGCCACTCGCATCGCGCAGGAACTGGGTTGCGATATCGGCGAGGCGGTCGGCTACAAGATCCGCTTCACCGATCGCCTGTCGTCGGCCACCCATGTCAAGCTGATGACCGACGGCATCCTGCTCGCCGAGACCCAGGGCGATCCCAGCCTGACGGCCTACGACACCCTGATCCTGGACGAGGCGCACGAGCGCAGCCTGAACATCGATTTCCTGTTGGGCTATCTCCGGCGGCTGCTGCCGCGACGACCGGATCTGAAGCTGATCGTGACCTCGGCAACCCTCGACGCGGATCGCTTTGCCGGCCATTTCGCCGACCGCGACGGGCGGCCGGCGCCGATCGTCGAGGTCTCCGGCCGCCTGTTCCCGATCGAAATCCGCCATCGGCCAATCGAGGCGCCCGCCGCCGGAAGCGGGCTGCGCAGCCAGCGTCGCAAGGGCGATGACCTCTACGACGCCGTGGTCGATGCGGTGGACGAGGCCCAGCGATGCGGACCCGGAGACGTGCTGGTGTTCCTGCCGGGCGAGCGCGAGATTCGCGAGGCTGCCGAAGCCTTGCGCAAGTCGCAGCACGCGACCGGCACCGAGATATTGCCTTTGTTTGCCCGCCAGTCCGCGGCGGAGCAGGCCCGCGTGTTTTCTCCGAGCCGGGGACGGCGGGTGGTGCTGGCCACCAACGTGGCCGAGACGTCGCTGACCGTACCCGGCATCCGCTATGTCGTCGACAGCGGCCTGGCGCGGGTCAAGCGCTACTCGCCACGCACCAAGGTCGAGCAGTTGCAGGTGGAGAAGGTCGCCCGCTCGGCGGCGAACCAGCGCGCTGGGCGTTGTGGTCGGGTGGCCGACGGTGTCTGCCTGCGACTCTATGACGAGGACGACTTCGGTGCACGGCTCGCCCATACCGAACCGGAACTGCTGCGATCGTCGCTGGCCGGTGTGATCCTGCGCATGAAGTCGCTGCAGCTCGGCGACGTGGCGGATTTCCCGTTCATCGACCGGCCGGCCGACAAGCTGGTCGCCGACGGCTTCAACCTGCTGTCGGAACTCGGCGCCGTGGATGACGGGCCATCGCACGCGCTGACCCGAATCGGCAGCGAACTCGCCCGTTTGCCGCTGGATCCGAAGATCGGCCGCATGATCCTCGCCGCGCGCGACCTCGAATGCCTCGCCGAGGTGCTGGTCATCGCTTCGGCCCTGTCGGTGCAGGATCCCCGCGAGCGGCCGTCGGATGCCGCGGCGGCGGCCGACCAGGCCCACGCCCTGTTCCGCGGCGGTGAACAGGACCGGCGCTCGGAATTCCTGTGGTTCGTGCACCTCTGGAAGGCCTGGGGCGAGGTCCAGCGCCACCAGAGTGCGAGCAAGCAGAAAGCCTGGTGTCGGCAGCATTTCCTGTCATGGCTGCGTCTTCGCGAATGGCGCGACGTTCACAACCAGCTCCACGTCCTGTGCACCGAGCACGGCTGGCGGGAGAACCGGCTGCCGGCCACCTACGAACAGATCCACAAGGCGCTGCTCGGCGGACTGCTCGGCAACGTCGGTTGCCGAATCGAGGACGCCAGCGGCCCCCAGGCCGGTGCCTTCCTCGGTGCCCGAGGCATCAAGTTCTGGCCGCATCCGGGCTCGAGCCTCGCCCGCAAGGCCGCCAAATGGCTCGTTGCCGCCGAACTGGTGGAGACGTCGCGACTGTTCGGGCGCTGTCTCGCGCGCATCGAGCCGGAGTGGCTCGAGCAAGTCGGCGCGCATCTCGTCCGGCACCACGTATTCGATCCGCACTGGGAAAAGTCCCACGGTGCGGTCAGGGCCTGGGAGCGCGGCACGATGTTTGGCCTAGTGCTCTATCCGCGGCGCGCGGTGGCCTATACCCAGGTCGATCCGGCGCTGTGCCGCGAGCTGCTGATCCGCGACGGCCTGATCGGTGGCGAGATCGCCGAAGCTGCGGCAAGGTCGATGGCCTTTCTGCGTCACAACCGGCGGCTGGTCGCGGAGATCGAGCGACTTGAGCACAAGTCGCGACGACCGGACGTGCTGGTGGACGAAGCCCTGATCTTCGCCTTCTACGATGCCAAGCTGCCGCAATCCGCGGTCGACATTCGCAGCTTCGAGGCCTGGCGACGGGAGGCCGAGCGCGATGAACCGCAATTGCTGTTCCTGTCGCGCGACCAATTGATGCGCCACGAAGCGGAGGGAATCACCACCGACCGCTTCCCGGCCGGCATGCTGGTGCTCGGTCAGTCACTGAAACTCGCCTACCTGCACGCACCGGGCGAGGCCGACGACGGCGTGACGATGACCGTTCCGCTCGAAATGCTGAACCAGGTGCCCGCCAACCGCTGCGAGTGGTTGGTGCCCGGACTGCTCGAAGAGAAAGTGACGGCGCTGCTGCGCACGGTGCCGCAGAAGCATCGACACCGGCTGCAGCCGATCGCGGACAGCACCGCCGATTTTCTTGCCGCCGTCGAGCGCGGCGAGATTTCCCGGGACGAGCCGCTGACGCGGGCGCTGCAGCAGTTCGTCGAGAGCCGGGTCGGCCTCGCCCTGCCGATCGAGAGTTTTCGCCCCGAGAATCTGAAGTCCCATTGCTTCATGAACTTCCGGGTCATCGACGCGCACGGCCGGATGCTCGGACAGTCACGCAACCTGGCCGAATTGCGGGCACGATTCCACGGCAGCATCGCTGCCGCCTTCCGCGCAGCCAGGATCGACCCGGCATCGCTGCCGGCGCCGGCAGACGATTCAGCCGACATCGTTCCGGTGGAGAGTGGACGGCCCGCGGCCGAGGAACTGTCGGGATTGACGGCATGGACCTTCGGCGAGATGCCCGAACTGCTCGAGATTCGCATCGGCAATCGCGAGGTGGTCGGTTTTCCGGCGCTGCACGATGACGGCGACTCCGTCAGCCTGCGGCCGTACGACACCCCGGAAGAGGCTGCACGGATCCATCGGCAAGGGCTGACCCGGCTGTTCGCGCTGACCCTGAAGGATCAGGTCAGGGCGATCGAGCGGCTCCCGGGCATCCGTGAACTGGCGCTGAGATTCGTCGCGTTCGGGACCGAAGCCGAACTGAAATCGCAATTGGTGTCAGCGGCGATCACGCGTGCCTGTCTCGGCGAGCCGCTGCCACAGACCGATGCCGAATTTGCGACACGTTGTGGCGAAGCCAAACCGCGCCTGAGCCTGATCGCACAGGAACTGATGCGGCTCGCCGGCGAGCTGCTCGAACTCTCCGCCAACGTGCGCAAGCGACTGGCCCAGTTGAAGTCCTTTCCCGAGGTGGCGGACGATCTGCAACAGCAGCTCGACGCGCTGATGTCGAAGCGATTCCTGCTCGAGCAGCCGTGGCCCCGCTTGAGTCACTACCCGCGCTACCTGAAGGCCGTGATCGCCCGCATCGAGAAGCTGCGCAACAATCCCGCGCGCGACGCCGAACTGATGGCCGACTGGCGGCGCCTGGCGCAACCGTGGCAGCGGGAACTGATTGCCAAGCACCGGGCCGGCGTCGACGATCCGTCGCTCGACGAGTTTCGCTGGCTGCTCGAAGAACTGCGTGTCGGGCTGTTCGCCCAGGAACTGAAGACACCGATGCCGGTGAGCGTCAAGCGACTGACGCGGATCTGGGAGAGCAGGCCGCGCTGAGTGGGCAAGGAACCGGGCCTGCGGTCGGCAGCGACCGCCGCCGAAACGCAACTCGCGATATGATGAGACAATTTTTCGCTTGGTCGGCCGCGCGGGCGGCTGCCGGTTTTCGCATTCACCGTTCCGATGACGACCACTGCAAGCGACGGTTCCGCAAAGGATCGATCGGCCCAGGCAGGTAGCGACGACGCGCCACGCGTGCTGCTGCCGCACAAGGCAATGATCTTCGTCGCCGCAGGCGTGTGCGTGTCGGTGCTGCTGGCGATCTTCGGCTACGACTACTACCTGACCCGCGGGCAACAGCTCCAGGGCGGTCGCCGGCAGGCGGCCGATTACGGGCACATTTTCGCGGAGCATGCGGCGCGCAGCTTCTATGCGGTCGATGCGATCGCCAATGAGATGCGCCTTGCCATCCAGACCGCCGGCGACTGGCAGACCTGGGACGAAGCGCGCGGTCATGAAGTGCTTTCCCGGCGCAAGACCAGTGCGCTGCCGCAGCTGCGCGACTTCATCGTGTTCGACGCCAGCGGCGCCCAGCGATTCCACTCCTCGCTGTTTCCGGCGCCGGTGCTCAATGTTGCCTCGCGTCCGTACTTCCAGGCGCTGGCCGGCGGCTTGCAGCGGTTGCGCTGGGGACCGTTCATCGGCGGCAACAGCGGCCGCCTGACCTATGCCTTGACCCTGCGCATCAACGACGCCGCCGGTGCGTTTGCCGGCGTCATGTTCTCGGCGATCGAGCCGGGCTACTTCGACACCTTGTGCGACAAGGTCCACCTTGCCCACGACTTCGAAATCGCGTTGGCCAACGACGAGGGCAAGATCATCGCGGCCTGCAACCTGCCGCCAGACGCCAGCGCGACGCGCGTCCGCTACGTCGGCGAGGCACTGGCCGGCGGCCGCTTCGATCGAAGCTGGCAGGCGCGCGGCTGGCAACATGCCGACGACTATTTCTTCGAGCGGCTTCCGGTGCCGGGCTTTCCCGAGCTGGCGGTGTTCTCGGCGGTCTCCGAGCGCTCTCTGCTGACCGATTGGGACGAGCGCCAGCAACGACTGACGATGATGATGGCCGCATCAGTGGTGGTCATCCTGTTCTGCTTCTATCTCGTGTTCATCCAGTATTCGCGGATCGAGGCGGTATCGCGCGAGCATCGCGAGACGCTCGAATCGCGGGTCCGGCGGGCGACGTCGGCCCTGCAGCAGAAGATCCGCGAGGCAGAGGCCGCCAACCAGGCGAAGACGGCATTCCTTGCCAACATGAGCCACGAGATCCGGACGCCGATGAACAGCGTACTGGGGATGGCTCATCTGGCGTTGAATACCTCGTTGTCGCCGGCCCAGCGGGACTATCTCGAGAAGATCCGGATCTCCGGTGAGCACTTGCTCGGCATCATCGACGACATTCTCGACTTCTCGAAGATCGAGGCCGGCAAGCTGACGATCGAGCAGACGCCGTTCACCATCAAGGAATTGAGCGAAGGCCTGATGATGATGCTGGCGCCGCGCGCCGAGGCCAAGGGTCTGGTGTTCGAGGTCGACGTCGCCGAGAGCGTTCCGCGGCGCCTGCGTGGCGATCTGCTGCGGGTCAGCCAGGTGCTGCTGAACTACGCCAACAACGCGGTCAAGTTCACCGACAGTGGGTCGGTCACCGTGTGCATCCTGCCGCTCGCCCGCCGCAACAATCAGGTGCAGTTGAGATTCGAGGTGATCGACACCGGAATCGGCATGCAGCGCGGTGACATCGCACGTCTGTTCCAGCCTTTCCATCAGGCCGACACGTCAACCACGCGGCGCTTCGGTGGTACCGGCCTGGGCCTTGCGATCAGCAAGCAACTGGTCGAGCTGATGGAAGGCGAGGTCGGCGTCGATAGCGTCCCTGGCGCGGGTTCGACCTTCTGGTTCAGTTGCTGGATGGAAGAGGACGCCAGCGACGGCGATGGCGCCGCCGGCGGGCCGGCGGCGGACGAGTCGGTGCCGTCGCTGACAACCCTGAGCGGGCGGCGGGTGCTGCTCGCCGAGGACAACGAGTTCAACCAGCAGGTGGCCGCCGAAATGCTCGAGCAGGCGGGTATCGTCGTATTCCTGGCCCGCAACGGCCAGGAGGCGCTCGACCTGCTGCGTCGCGAGAAGATCGATTGCGTGCTGATGGACGTCCAGATGCCGGTGATGGACGGATACAAGGCGAGCCGCGAGATTCGTGCCGACCCTGCATTCGACGGACTGAGGGTGATCGCGATGACCGCCAATGCCAGCAATGATGATCGACAGGCCTGCCTGGATGCCGGCATGGACGACTTCCTGACCAAGCCGATTCGCCCGGAGCAGTTGTATCGTGCGCTCGGACGCTGGATCGGCCGTGGCGCCGGGATGGTCGATGCCTCCGATGAGCCCGCGGCACGCGAGGGGAATCGTCCGCCGACGCCGGCCGTCGGCAGTGGCGAGGTCGATCCAGCCGCATTCGAGCGGCTCGGCCTCGGCGATCCCCAGAAGTCGCGGCGGTTTGCGGAAGCGTTTCTGAAGAGCGTCGGTGACGCCATCGAAGAATGCGATCGCGGCCTTGCCAAGTCCGACCTGGCGCTGCTGCGCGAGGTCGGACACCGGATCAAGTCCACCGCGCGCTGGGTCGAGGCGGAATCCCTCGCGCGCGCCTGCGAGGCGCTGGAGCGCGCGTGTACCGATGGCGCTCGGGACGATGCGCTGGCGCTGGCGGCCGCATTGCGCGTCCGCCTGCAAGGTGCGATGGGCCGGGTGCGGGCGACGCTGCCGGACACCGACACGGCCGGCCGTGGCTGACGCCGAAGCCGGCCGACGGGCACTCGTTCAGGCGCCGATCACCGTTCGCAGGCCGGCCAGCCGATGGCCGCGGGCAAGCAGGTGCTGGCGCAAGCGCATGGCGGTCACGACGGCTTGTGGGCCGTCGCCATGGACGCAGATGCTGTGAATCTCGCTGGCGACTCGTTGGCCGTCGTGACTGAGCAGGCTGCCGGCCTCGAGCATGGCGTCGACATGACGGATGCACTCGTCGGCATCGTGGATCACCGCACCGGCTTCGCTGCGAGGCTGGAGCCGGCCGTCGGCAAGGTATCGGCGATCCGCGAATACCTCGAGGGCCACCGGCAGTCCCTGGTCGCGGCCAGCTTCGGCCAGCACCGAGGCTGCCGGTGCGAGCAGGATCAGGCCCGGATCGACGGCGTGGATCGCGCGCGCGATCGCCGCGGCCAGGTCGCGATCGACACAGGCCTGGTTGTTCAGGGCACCATGGGGCTTGACGTGGGTCAGCGAAGCGCCTTCCGCCGAGGCGAATGCGGACAGGGCACCGACCTGGTAGATCACCAGCGCCTCGACCTCGTGGGCTTCGAAGTGCATGGTACGGCGACCGAAGCCCTGCAGGTCCGGATACGACGGGTGAGCCCCGGTTTCGACGCCGGCCGCGAGTGCGTGCCGGAGCGTCGTGCGCATGACTCCGGGATCGCCCGCATGGAAGCCGCAGGCGATGCTGGCGGAATCGATCAGCGGCAACAGGGCGGTGTCGTCGCCCATGCGCCAGGCGCCGAAGGATTCGCCGAGATCGGCATTCAGGTTGATCATCATGATGGGCTCCAGGTGCTCGGATCCAGCGCGTTGACCGCGCAGCCTGCGATATTGGCACGGCCGAGGTCTGCCTCGGCAGCGATGAAGTCGCCGCGGCACTCGACGATTGTGCGCAGCAAGGCCGCAAGGCGGTCGGCGCGGGCGCGGGCGACGGCCTGGGCCGTGGCGACGTCGACCCAGGCGAATCGCACCGCGCTGCCCGGCCTCAGCGTGCCGATGCGCGGCAGGTCGGCGGTGATCACCGTGGCGATCTTGGGATAACCGCCGGCGGTCTGACCGTCGGCCAGCAGCACGATCGGAAGCCCGTTGCCCGGCACTTGCACACTACCGGGCACGGTGGCGTCCGAGACGATTTCGCGACTGGCTGCGTCGCGGTGTGCCAGGGTTGGCCCGGCCAGTCGCATCCCCATCCGGTCGGCATCGCTTCCGATCCGATATTCCTCCGACGTCAGCCGGCCCAGCGCGGCGGACGCGAAATGATCGTCCTGGGGGCCGGCGACGATGCGGATCGGACCGGCTTCCGGCGTGGGCGCCTGCTGCAGTCGTCGTTCGAGGTGCCCGTCGGCCGGTGTCGCCGGCACCAGGTCTCCGGCTTCGAGATTGCGACCGTCGATGCCGCCGAGTCCGGCGCGAACGTAGGTCGACGCGCTGCCGAGCTGGTTCGGAACGACGATGCCGGCAATCGCGATGGTGACGCAGCGCTGCTCGCCGATGCAGGTGAGCAGCCGGATCTCCTCGCCCTCGGCCAGCAGATGACTGCGCCAGGGTGCCAGCGGACACCGACCGTCGGCGCCACGGCGCTCGGCTGTCACGCTGCCGACCAGCGCCAGCCTGAATGCGCCGCCTTCTGCGCGCAGATGCAGGCCGCCGTCAAAGGCCTCCAGAACCGGTGCATCGGTGGCGTTGCCGACCAGTCGGTTGGCAATCTGCATCGCCACCGGGTCGAGGACGCCGGATGCCGGTACGCCGAGGTGGCGCCAGCCGTGCCGTCCGAGGTCCTGGATCGAGGTCATCGCGCCCGCAGCGACGACGCGCAGGCCGATCATGCCGTCTCCCCAGACACCGCGTCGTGCCACTCCGAAGGCACCAGTCCGCCGTCCGCGATACGCTGTTCGATCGCCGCGAAGCGATCCGGCGGGATGTCGAAGAATCGCACCCGATCGCCGGGCGCCAGCAGTGCCGGTCTTGGGCGCGCCGGGTCGAACAGGGGCAGCGGGCAGCGGCCGATCAGATGCCAGCCGCCCGGGCTCTCCCACGGATAGATTGCGGTGAGCGGGCCGGCGATGGCGACGCTGCCGGACGGCACCCGCAGGCGGGGATCGACGCGACGCGGCAGGCGCAGACTCGGTGCGACGCCGTCCATGAACGGGAATCCCGGCAGAAAGCCCAGCATGGCCACTCGGTAATGGCCGGCGGCGTGCAGCGCGCCGACCGCTTCCGGGGCGAATCGGGTGGCTTCGGCGACGGCGGTCAGATCGGGTCCGAAGATTCCGCCGTAGCATACCGGCAGGCGCCACGACTTCCCCGCCGGCCCGCTGTCGGGCCGCACGCCGGCCTGTACTTCGGCGATGCCGGCGGAGATCTCCGCCAGCGTGGCAACCAGTGGATCGTAGCGCAGCGTCACCGAACGGAAGGTCTGCACCACGTCGAGGATGCCGGGCAGGCGGCCACTGCTCGCCGCCTCGCGCAGCGCCGCGGACAGGGCTTCGACCCGGGCCAGCACCTGCTGATCGATCACGTCGCCCAGCTCGATCGTGACCGCCCCGTCCCCGCATGGCAACAGGCGCATGGCGTCATTCATGACGATGCGCCCGGTGACGACGCCGGCCCGGCCGCGCCACAGGAACTTGCCTTTCGCAGGCCGGCGGCGGCGAACCTCGGCGCAAGTCGCCTGTCAGCTGTAGATCGGCAGCCGAGGCGTTCCGGCTGCTCGCGATAGAATGTGTCGCAGGAGGTCATTCACGCAATATGTCACCGGTCATTCAAGCACTCGTCCGCGCGTTTCGCAGCCTCACGCGGGGGGACGTCATCTGGCATCTGGTCTGGCCCGGGCTCGCTTCCCTGGCGATCTGGGCGATCATGGCAACGATGTTCTGGGGCTCGCTGGTCGGCGGAGTCATGGGCTGGCTCGACGGCTGGGACTGGCTCGGCTCGTGGATGAGCGATTCCGAACTCGGTGCCGGTTTCATCATGGTGCTGGTGCATATCGTCATCGGCCTGCTCCTGCTGCCGCTGGTCTATGTGACGGCGGCGCTGATCGTCGCCGCAGTGTCGCTGCCGATGATGCTCGAAAAAGTGGCCGCCACCGACTACGCGGACATCGAGCAGCGGGCCGGCGGCACCCAGGTCGGCAGTGTCACCAACGCCCTGCGCGCAGGTGCGCTGTTCGTTGTCGCCATGCTGCTGTCGCTGCCGCTGTGGCTGATACCCGGTCTGGGCTTACTGATACCGCTGCTGCTGACCGCATGGCTCAACCGCGAGGCGTTTCGCTACGACGCCCTGATGATGCACGCAGACCGCGACGAAATGAAGCTGGTCCCGCAAAAGAACGCGAGTGGCCTGATGATGCTCGGCGTCGGCTGCGCCGCGCTCGGATACGTGCCGGTGTTGAACCTGTTCGCGCCGGCATTCTGTGGTCTGGCCTTCGTGCATTACCTGCTCGAAGCGCTGCAGCAGCACCGCCAGTCCGCCGGCTGGGTGGTGCTGGACAAGGCTTCCTGAGGTGGCGAGATGGCCTTCGGCGCATTGATCATCGGTGACGAGATTCTGTCCGGGCGGCGCCAGGACCGGCACCTGGCGAAACTGATCGAACTGCTCGCCGCGCGTGGGCTGCGCCTTGCCTGGGCGCGCTATGCGGGCGACGAGCCGGTCCGCCTGGCGGCAACGCTGCGCGACAGCTTCTCGACCGGCGACCACGTGTTTTCGTTCGGTGGCATCGGCGCCACCCCGGATGACCAGACGCGCCAGTGTGCGGCCGCGGCGCTCGGCAGGGAGCTGGCGCTGCATCCCGACGCCGAGCGTGAGATCCGCATCCAGTTCGGCGACGACACCACCGAGCATCGATTGCGCATGGGGGTCTTCCCGAAGGGCAGTGAAATCATTCCCAACCCGTACAACCGGATCCCCGGCTTCTCGGTGTCCAGGCATTACTTCGTCCCCGGCTTTCCGGTGATGGCCTGGCCGATGGTCGAATGGGTGCTGGACCACTGGCTCGCCGATCTGCACAACCGCGACGACTACACCGAAAGCGCGATCGTCGTCTGGGAAGCGATGGAAGGACGGCTGGTCGACCTGATGGAACGGATCAGTGAAGAACATCCTGCGCTGACCCTGTTCAGCCTGCCGACATTCGCCGAAGGCGGGCAGCGCCGCTCGCTGGAACTCGGCCTCAAGGGGGCATGTGCCGAAGTCGCGCAGGCGATGGACGAACTGCGCGCCGAAGTGAGCCGACGCGGCTACGAATGGCAGGACAAGTCCTGAGGTCCGGCTCAGTCGTCGCGCGCGAGACCCAGGGCCGCGAGTTCCTCGGCCGACAGCCGGGAGAGCGCCTGCGCCCGCAATTCGTCCTTTCGCATCTTGTGCTGGAAGTCCACGTCGACCGCGATCAGCGGATCGGAAGGATCGCCGAGTCGGTAGGCCTCTTGGGCATCGAGGTTGATCAGCACCCGGATCTCACGCACCTCGGCGAGGTCATGGGCGCCTGCCGCCTGCCGCGCATAGGCGCGCGCATCCGCTTCGCGGGTGAATACACCCTTGAGATGGTCCTTGTTGAGCAGCCGCAGCCACACGCCCCAGACGTTGGCGATGCGGGCACGGAATGGCGAGTCGATGGTCTGCGTCGCACGATGCGTGGCGGTTTCGATGCGGCTCATCTGAATCACGTAGCGAACGAGGTGGCTGCATTATCATCCGGGACGAGGCTGCGTTGAAAGTGCGTGGGCGCGGATCGGAATTCCGTCACGGAGAACCCGAGCATCATGTCGTTTCGGTCGATGGGCTGGCGCTCACGGTATTGCTCAGGCGTGGCGCGCGCAGGACACTGAGTCTGCGCGTCGACGAGCGAGGGACGCGCGTCGATGCACCGCGTGGCGCAGCGATCGACAGCATCGAGGGGTTCGTCCGTGAGCACGCCGACTGGATTCAACGGCATGTGGCCCGCATTGCGCAGGCGCGAACCGAAGCCGCGATCGAGATCGCCGATGGCATCCGCCTCGACTTGTTTGGCGAGTCGTGCGTCGTGCGACTCGTGGCGGGGCGCCGGACTGCAGGCTGGGGCGACGACGAGATGGCGATATTGCTGCTGCCGGCGGCAAGTCCGCTGCCGGCACTGGAGCGGGCGGTTCGAAATCACGCGCGGCAATGGTTCGAGCGGCGCGTTCGATTTCATTGCGAGCGCTTGGGCGAGCCGTCGCCCCCGGTTGCACTCAGTTCGGCGCGACGACGGTGGGGCAGTTGCAGCCGCCGCAGCGGCATCCGCCTGCACTGGAAGCTGGCCCTGCTGCCGGTGGCGCTGGCCGACTACGTCGTTGCCCACGAGGTCGCGCACCTGCGCGAAATGAATCATTCGAGCCGATTCTGGGCGTTGGTCGCAGGCTTGTATCCGGATTGGCGTGCCGCACGTGCGGCCTTGCGCGCACGCGCCGGGTGCCTGCCCGAATTCGTCACCGCCGCCGATACCGGTGGCATGCCGGGAGTGGAGTCACGATGAGACTGTTGCATACGATGTTGCGGGTCGGCAATCTGGATCGATCGATCGCCTTCTATACCGAGGTGCTGGGTATGCGTCTGCTCAGGCGAAAGGACTATCCGGAGGGGAAATTCACGCTCGCCTTCGTCGGCTATCGACCCGAGAGCGAGGCGGCGGTGCTGGAACTGACCCACAACTGGGACACGACCGAATATGCGCTCGGTGACGGCTATGGCCACATCGCACTCGAGGTGCCCGACGCCTATCGCGCCTGCGACGAGATCCGCGCACGCGGTGGCAAGGTGGTCAGGGAGGCCGGGCCGATGAAGCACGGCAGCACCGTCATCGCCTTTGTCGAGGATCCTGACGGCTACAAGATCGAGCTGATCCAGAGTCAGGCCTGATGGGCTGCACTGCCGCTGGTGGATTTCTCGTGCAGCCGCTTGCCGAGGGCCGCGGCGAGGGTGTCCATCTCGGACCAAAGCGCCTTGAGATCGTCCTCCATCCCCTTGGCATTGCCGGCGCGGCAGCGCTTCTCGACCCGTGAGACGGCCGACAGCGTGGCCTCGGCCATGAAGCTGCCGACCGAACCGCCAATCGCATGAACGGCCGAATGGGCCGCGTGAAGGTCGCCCAGGGCGGCGGCTTCGCGCAGCCGCATGCGAAGGGACAGATCGCTATCGAGGTAGACGTGGATCAGCTGGTCGAGCAGGTCCTCGTCATGGTCGAGGTATTGAAGCGCCTTCCCCTCGTCGAACACCTTCAGGGTCGAGCCGCCCGTACTGCTCTGGCGTACGGCAGTCTCCTCGCGTGGCAACGCGCCCTGTGAGTACTTGCCGATCACACCGACCAGCGCCGCGACGTTGAGCGGCAGATCGAGCGTCTGGGTTGCGCCGGCCGACTCCAGCGACATCGCCATTTCGGTGTGGCCTGACGGGACCAGCGCAATGATCGGCAGATCGACGGCGGTGGCGCTGTCCGAGGCGCGCAGCCGGACCAGCACCGTGACCGCATCGGGAGATCCGAGCAACGCGTCGATGATGATCAGGTCGAAATGGGCGGCATGGCAGGATTCGACCGCTTCGACACCGTTGCCGACCCAGTGGACGACGTGGCCGAGCGCCTCGAGCGGCGCGACGACGTCCTTGCCGCTGTCGTGGGTTGCCACCAGGATCTGCAGGCTGCGGCGCTTCTCACGCAGGCTGTGGCGGGTGATCAGGTTTTCGGCACGGCGGTTGCCGAGCGCGAGCATGACCGCGTCGAGCAGGTCGAGCGACTTGAACGGTCGCGTCAGGTAGGCGTTGACGCCGATCTGCCGGCACTGGGCGGCGTCGCCGCGCTGTCCGGAAGAAGCGGCCAGCACCACGACAGGTTGATGGATCGTCGGATCACGCCTCAGGTTGCGGGCCAGTTCGAAGGCGTCCATGTCCTTCAGCCGATCGCTCAGCACTACCGCATGGAACGGTGAACCATTGCTCGAGCTCTGGCGCAGGCGCGCCAGCACGCGGATGCCCATGTGCTCGACTTCGGGCCGCAACTGCCATTCGGCCAGGGCATCGGTCAGGTGCGAGGTCTCGTAGCCGGATTCGCCCGCAACCATGAGCCGCAGGGAATCCAGCGCGAACTCGTCGCTGTCGTCGATGCTTTCCGGTTGGCGGGGCAGGCGGACCGTGAATGTGAATGTGCTGCCGACGCCGGGTTCGCTGTCGAGCTCCAGACGGCCACCCATGCGATCCACCAGCCGGCTCGCGATCGCCAGTCCGAGTCCGGTGCCGCCGAAGCGACGGGTGGCGGACTCGTCGGCCTGGGTGAAGGCTTCGAATATGCGCTCCCGCTGCTCGGGCGCGATGCCGATGCCGGTATCCTCGATCGCGAAGCACAGTGTGCATTCCGAGTCGTCCACCTGCTCTGCCGTGACGCGGGCGACGACGTGACCCGATTCGGTGAACTTGATGGCGTTGTCCACGAGGTTGTGCAACACCTGTCTCAGGCGATGCGGGTCGCCCTCCAGATTGTCGGGCACGGTCGGATCGATGCGGTATTCGAGCAGCAGGTTCCTGTCGACCGCGTCCGCCCGCAGGGTGGCGAAGGACTGCTCGACGCAGTCGCGCAGTCCGAACGGAAGCTGCTCGAAATCAAGACGTCCAGATTCGATCTTCGAGAAGTCCAGGATTTCGTTGATGATCGCCAGCAGGCGCTCGGCCGATGTCCGCACTTGGCGCATGAACTCGGCCTGCTCCTCGTTGAGCCCGGATTCGAGGGCCAGGTCGGTCATGCCGATGATGGCATTCATCGGCGTTCGCAGTTCGTGGCTCATGTTCGCAAGGAACGAACTCTTGGTGCGGTTGGCTTCCTCGGCCATCTCCTTGCCTTCGACAAGGCCCAGCTCGTTCTGCTTGTGCGCGGTGATATCCGCTGCCGAACCCGAATAGCCCAGCAGCAATCCGTCTTCGATGCGCGGACGGATCCGGACGTTGAACCATTGCGGAGAACCCCGTTCGTCTTCGATACGGATTTCCAGCGCTTCGTCCGCGTTGCCGCGATCGGCGAGATCCTGCAGGGCGTCGATCAGTTGTTCGACCTCCGCGGCAGAGCTGCAAAGTAGGCTGGCCAGCGGCTGCCCGATCATCTGCTCGATGCCACGGCTGATGAACCTCTGCCATGCCGGGTTCAGGTATTCGACATGAAAATCCGCGTCGACTTCGAAGGCCAGTTCCCGCAGGTTGTCGAGCATCCATCTGAAGCGCCGCTCGCTCTTCGCGAGCGACTCACGGTCGTGCTTGAGACGCCGGGCGGTGTCGTTGAGCACGCGCTCGAGCCGAACCAGCTCGGCCGAGCGGTCGTCGATCCGAAGCCCGTCCTCGGCATCGCCCAGGCGCTCCGCGAAATCCGCAATCTGCGACAACGAACGCATCGGCTTCGACAGCGCCAGCAGCGCACATCCGGCGCCCAGCAGCAACAGCAGGACACCGACGAGGGCCGAATCTTCGACCAGGTGAGCCCGTGCCTCCCGCGCCGGCACGTTGTCCATCTCGACCCGCAACCATTCGCTGGAGACGAAGCCCGGCGCCAGCGGAATCCATGCCGACACGTGGGCGTCGTGGCTGAGGGTCGTGGGCGCCGGCACCGACGGCACGCTGCGACGCCCGTCGCCGGACACGCCGTCGTCGGCGCCCAGCAGTCTGGCTCGGACGCTGCCGTTTGGACGCACCAGTTCCACCGAGAGCAGGCCG
The DNA here is from genome assembly GCA_020445765.1 of Rhodocyclaceae bacterium. Classification (GTDB taxonomy): domain Bacteria; phylum Pseudomonadota; class Gammaproteobacteria; order Burkholderiales; family Rhodocyclaceae; genus Cognatazoarcus. Next base: position 56,688 of record JAGRFY010000017.1, read on the forward strand.
CTGCTACGCGCGTGACGATTCAGTTGGGCGATCAACGCGCTAGAGCGTTCGGTGATCTGTGCGCGACCGTCGCGGGCGGCGAGATCGTCGGCAATCAGCCTGGCGACGACGGTGGCCTGGTTGCGAATCAGGTCTTCGACGAATGCGGTCTGCTCGAAGGCAGTGTACGCGGTGTATGCCGCGAGCACGGCCAACAGCAGGCTGCCGATCAGTGCGGCCAGCCGGAAGCGAAAGGACTTGATCAGGGCTCGCACCGACATCAGTCCTCGCCGAATCGCTCGCGGATCGCGAGCACCTGTTGCCACGCGCCGAGAAAGGCGTCGATGCAGGCCGGGTCGAAGTGGTTGCCCCGGCCGGAAATGAGGTGCGCACGCGCGTCTTCGAGACTCCAGGCCTTCTTGTAGGGACGGCTCGAGGTGAGGGCGTCGAACACGTCGGCGACGGCGACGATGCGCCCTTCGAGGGGAATGTCCTCACCGGCCAGCGCGCGCGGGTAGCCCGCGCCGTCGAATCGTTCATGGTGCGAAAGCGCAATGCTGGCAGCCAACTGGATCACTGGCGAACTCGACTCGTTGAGGATGTCGAAGCCGTGCTTGGGATGCCCCTTCATGATCTCGAATTCTTCGGTTGTCAGGCGGCCCGGCTTGAGCAGGATGCTGTCGGGGATTCCGAGCTTGCCGACATCGTGCATCGGCGCGGCCAGCAGAATGCCTTCCTGGTATTCCCGGTCGACCTCGAGCCGAGCGGCGATCAGCTCGGAATAGTGGGACATGCGCTGGATATGGGCACCGGTCTCGGGGTCGCGGAATTCGGCGGCCCGGGCAAGTCGGGTGACCATCTCCCGCTCCCGGGCGAGAATCTCCCGGGTCGCATGGGCCACCTCGTCCGCCAGCAAGCGGGCGCGCTCGCGGGTCGCCAGGTGGGCGCGCCGCAGCGCGAGCATGTTGCGCACGCGTGGCAGGAATTCGTGGCGATCGATCGGCTTGTTCAAGAAGTCCGTGGCGCCACCCTGCAGTGCGTCGTATCGGGTCTGCTTCTCGTGGTCCGCCGTCACCATCAGGATCGGCACGTCTTCGTGTGTCGGGATGGCCTTGAATCGCTTGATGAATTCGATGCCGTCGATGATCGGCATCATGTAGTCCACGATCAACAGATCCAGTTGGTGCATCGCACACCACTCGATCGCGTCGCGTGGATCGGAAAAGGTTACCGGCTCGCAGTCCACGAGTTTGCCGATCAACGTCTGCATGAGCGTGAGGTTGAGCGGCGTGTCGTCGACGATGAGAACCTTCATGGACCGTCCGGTGTTGCCAGCTTTGCGATGGTCCTTTAACGGCAGCAATCACAGGGAATTGATGGCTTGGGCCGGGAGCAGCCCGCCGTCTTGGCCGTCGATGTGCAATATTTCGCGTCGAGGCCGGAACGGGATCGGTCGGTCCGGCCGACGGCGACAGGCGCGTGCCGCGCGCCGGCTCGTGGTGCGACTGCGGCAGGCGCTTGCGTACCGCCATGCCCAGCGCGTGCTTGCCCGGCTAGCACTTCGGCTTCCGCCTGGCCCCAGGTCAATGGCGTGAATAGTGAGCCATCGCGGACGGCCGCGCGGGATGCGCGGCCGTCGGGGATGGCGGGTTCGACTGGCAGCCTTGAGATTGCTTGGCCGCGACGGGATCTTCCGCCCTGCGGGTGGAATTGTGCGTCTGAGGCTGTGATCGCTTGGGCGTCGTGAATGGCTCCAAGCGTCCGCAGTCTCGGCCATGCTTGGCTACATGGTGGCCACACGCAGCAATTTCACGCGGCCCTCATGCCGCCTTCCTCATCCTAAGGAATTGATTCTATGGTGGGCCCTGCGGGACTCGAACCCGCAACCAACGGATTATGAGTCAGCGTGAAACGCCATTTCCCCGCCCGTTGAAACCTATTCCGAGAAGTCCCCAATTCGCCTGAAATCCCAGTGAATACACGGAATCCGTGCATGTAAGCCCGGAAGTGGTTGTTGATTTCTATTCCCTCGTGTTCCATCATACTGCTTACAAAGTGCGTACACGGAGCGGTGGCAATGGCACGGGTGAAGCTGACGCAGGGAAGGGTTCAGGGGTTCGAGTGCCCAGCCGAGCGCGGGCAGGCGTTCTTGTGGGATAGCGAAGCGCCGGGGCTGGCGGTGCGGGCGACGCGCAGCGCGCAGGCGTACGTCTGGCAGGGCAAGCTGCGCGGTCGAGACGTGCGGATCACGTTGGGCAGCGTGGCGGCCTGGACCCTGGAGGATGCGCGACGGCAGGCGCGAGAGCTTCAACGCATGGTGGACCAAGGCAAAGACCCCCGCGACCTGAAGCGCTCCGAAGCCGAGAAGCACGCCGCCACGCTGGCAGCCGAGGCCGCCGCACAGAAGGAGCGGGCGGAGGCGGGCAAATGGACCTTGCGCCGGCTGTGCAGCACGTACTGTGACCACCTGACCGCTCGCGGCAAGGGCCGCAGCGCTGCCGACGCCGAAAGCCTGTTCCGCTGCCATCTACCCAACGACGTGGCCGACCTGCCGGCACGCGACGTGACTCCCCGCCAGCTTGCCGAGGCTGTGCGCAAGGTCGTCGAGGCGAACAAGGAGCGCACCGCTGGCAAGATGCGCAGCTACCTGTTCGCCGCGTACAAGGCCGCGCAGCGGGCACCCTACGACGCTCGACTGCCGGCCGACTTCATCGGCTTCGCGGTCGAGTCAAACCCGGTCGAGCCACTGCCGCCGATCGAGGTCAAGGCCGGCCATCGGACGCTGGACGATGCCGAGCTTCGCGAGTACCTGGGCAGGCTGACCGACGCCGCGGCCGATCGGCTGCTGCTGGTGGCCCTGCTGGCCGGCGGGCAGCGACTGCAACAGCTTGGCCGCGCTACCTTGGCCGACTTCAATGCTCAGGCCGGGACGCTGCGGCTGTGGGATGCCAAGGGCAAGCGGAAGGAACCACGCGAGCATGTGCTGCCGCTTGGGGCGCGTGCGCTGGCCGAAGTCGAGCAACTGGCCGCACAGGCGCGGGAGCGGGGCAGCGAGCACTTGTTTTCGCACTCCGGGCGCGTGCCTGTTCGCCTGGAGACCATCAGCAAGCGCGTGACCGAGATCGCCAAGGCAATGGCCGGCAAGCCGTTCCAAGGCCGCGACCTGCGCCGCACCTGCGAAACGATGCTCGCCGCGATGGGCATCAGCCGTGACGTGCGGGCGCAACTGCTGTCCCACGGGCTCGGAGGCGTCCAGCAGGCGCACTACGACAGACACAGCTACATGGACGAGAAGCGGGCCGCCCTGGAGGCTTGGGAAGGCCGCATCGCTGCCATCGAGAAGGGCGAGACCGCACCGGCGAACGTGCGGGTGCTGCGCAAGAGCGTTACCGCCGCCTGACGGCTTCAGGCAAGCGGGGCACTCCCGGCGCAGCAACGCAGGGGGCCCCTTCCCACAATTGCCTACATTGGAGGCAACCATGAGCAAAGACAGTATCCCAGAAACCCAGCAGGCTAGGACGGTAGCGACGGCCGCAGAATACGAGCGATGCGAACACCGCGAGATGGTTTCCAAGGTCCGGCAGGCCGTGCTCATTGGCCTGTCGGCGTTCGGAGAGTTGAAGCGTATGAGGGACGACGCAGACGCTGCCGAACGAATGGGGCGTCCTTACCCAAGAGGAATGCGCCCGATTGATGTATGCGGCGACCCAAACGCGATCCTGAACTTCAGCGAGGCACTCCAGTTCTTGGAGCACGTCGAGGAAATGCCCCTTGTGATGCATGACGGGCGCATAGTCTGATGTTCTGAGAAGCCGACCTAAGATCATGCCGCCCCTAGCCTTTGGCCGGGCGAAAAGCCGGACACCTTCGCCGGCCTGGGGCGGCATCCCGACGAAGGGCGCCTGAAGGAAGCGCTATGCCTCAGATCGACCGATCCAAAGATCGATCGGGACCGTTGATCCCGATCGAGCAAGCCGCAACGGAAGCCGGATGCACGGTTGCAGACTTGCTCCTGCTCGCCGAGGACGGAAAACTTCGCCTCTACATGGCATTGCACGGATACTCCGCCCAGAGTGCAAACACGATGGGCGAGAAACATCCGTTTTTCCGCAGTCATGGCTGCCCCGCAGGAAGCGACGAGTACCTATTGCCGGCCTACGCACGCCACTTGCATCGATTTGGCAAGACGACCGTAACGCACCTCATCGCTGAGAACATGCCGGCGATTGATGGTGACGATTTGTGGTATTGGAGGCTGGAAGAGCCGCAAGAAGTCACGGTCGAACAGATTTTCATTTCGAGAGGGCACGTCGTCGCGGACGCCGGCGGACAGAAGAAGCAGGCGGGTCGCCCGCGCGAGGCCTGGAAACGTGACCTGGCCGCAGATCTGCTCGACAAGCTCCTTGTGGCGTACGGCTACGAGCCCGGGCGCAAATCCCCTTGGACCGCCGACACCGTGCATGACGGGATGCAGTCGATCGAGAAGGCCGTCACCGGCTGCAATCGTGTCTTCAGCATCAAAACCAAGACCCTACGCGTTTGGCTGCCGGATCTCTTCCCCGCCAAAAACCGGAAGCAACTTCCGCGACGCGGGGAAGCCTCGAAGCTGCATGCAGTGACTGCGCAAACTACCGAAGAATATTTCACCTCCGACTATTGGCAATCTGCCGAATAGCCGCGCCACTACTGGAAGTTGACTGCCGCCTAATTCCGTTTGCATTGATCGGCAGTTTTCTCAGTGGCGGCAATTGCCCATCGTTCCACCGTCACATTCCGACGAGGCCCGAACGATGGCAACCACTACCACCCCGACGCCGCCGCCGCGCTGCTACGCCACCAAGACTGCAGCGCGCATTCTGGACCGCGCTCCGCATACGCTCCGCAAAGCCCACTGCGAGCTTGGGCACTACTGCGGGGTGACTCCCAAGAAACTGCCGACTGGGGGTTTGCTCTGGCCCGCTGAGGAAATCGACGCCCTGGCGATGGGGCGTTCGCCGAAGCAGGCCGCGTGATGCCGGGCCCCCGAAAAAGCGACGCCCGGCGGCAACCGGGCGAGGCGGGAATTGCTACAGCGACACGCCGCCATTCTAGCACCGCTACAGAAGCCCAGCGGGCGCGCCTCCTGGACATGCTGCGGGAAGGCCCGCGGAGCACGCTTGATTTTCGCGCGGCCGGAATCATGCAATCGGCGACCCGCATTTTCGAGTTGCGGGCGCGGGGTTACGACATTGCGACGGTTGCGCGCGCGGCACTCGCAGATGGCCACGGATTCCGCCATGTCGGGGTGGCCGTCTATGCGCTCTTGGGAGAGCGGCGTTGAATGGGCCGCGATCAAAGAAAGCGCGGCGTCGCCGTAGTTGGTGCCTGGCTGCCCGTTTCGCTGGATTTCCTTCGAAGCAGGGCATGCGCCGAACTGTCGCCAATGGCGGCGAAGCTACTCTTCGATGTGCTGTCGATGCTGGGCACGAATGCCAGCAGGAACGGCGACATCTGCCTAACGCCGAAACTCATGCGGGTGCGCGGCTGGTCAGGCCGGGAGAGCCTGGGAGCGGCCATCCGGGAGTTGCTGGAGCACGGATTGCTGGTGCGCACTCGGCAGGGCTCAAGGCTCGACTGCAGCCTCTTCGCATGCTCGCTCTATCCGCTGGACTGCGACCTGTCGAAGTTGGACGTTGCGCCGGGCAGCTATCGGACGACCGACTACATGGGCGATGGGGCAGCGCTTGCGAGCCCACCCACCGAGTCCAAGCCGGCGACGTGGCGGCGCTCTCGCAAGGGGACTGCAACGGGGCACCGCAAGGCCGGGAAAACGCAAACGCTAGCCCCGCCCCGGGACGAAGTTGTAGCCAAACGTCCCGCCCCGGGACGAACGGCGAGCACGAAAGCGCCGAAAAAGGCGAGTTCGTCCCGCCCCGGGACAAAACCCCCCGTTCTCACGTAGGTGAGCGTCCCGCCCCGGGTCACCTATTTAGATTTGCCATCTGTATGGGTGCTGCGAATCTCCCCTGCCTGAGTGCAGGAGGCGCGCGCGGCGCTTCGCGGCACCAGCCCCTTCGCCCCGCTGCCGAGCCCAAAAGGCCGGCTCCTACTACAGATTCCACCCCAACGTGAC
>JAGRFY010000086.1 GCA_020445765.1 Rhodocyclaceae bacterium
CCGGATCATCGATGACCCGTCGCTGAGCGAGCGCACCGAGGCACTGATCGCGCGCGAGGAGGCGCGCGTCGGCGGCTTGCTGGCACCGTGGCGTGAGCGCCTGTCCGGCAAGCGCGTGTTGCTCAATACCGGTGGCGTCAAGAGCTGGTCGGTGGTCTCAGCGCTGCAGGACCTCGGCATGGACGTGGTGGCGACCGCGACCAAGAAGTCCACCGAAGAGGACAAGGCGCGCATCCGCGAACTGATGGGGCCTGAAGCCAAGATGATCACCGACGGCTCGGCCCGCGCCCTGCTGGACCTGATGGCCGAACTCGACGCCGACATCATGATCGCCGGCGGGCGCAACCTCTACACCGCGCTGAAAGCCAGACTGCCCTTCCTCGACATCAACCAGGAACGTGAATTCGGCTACGCCGGCTATCAGGGCATGGTCGAACTGACGCGCCAGCTGGCCCTGACCATCGAATCGCCGGTATGGGCGCAGGTGCGCTCGCCGGCCCCGTGGGCCTCGTCCGAGGTCGCCAGCCGCAGGCCTCAGGCGCTCGACGAGGACGACCTGATCCTGCCGCTCGACGACGCACCCGCGCTGGCGATCATGGACGCGGAGGTGGCGTAATGGCGGAAGTTCGAAAGCGGTCCAAGGCGCTGTCGGTCAATCCCCTGAAGACCAGCTCGACCACCGGCGCCGCGCTGGCCTTCCTCGGCATCGACCACGCCATTCCGATGCTGCACGGATCGCAGGGCTGCACCGCCTTCGCCAAGGTCTTCTTCGTGCGTCATTTTCGCGAACCGATCCCGCTGCAGACCACGGCAATGGATCAGGCCAGCACCGTGCTCGGGGCCGACGACAATGTCATCGAGGGTCTGGAGACCTTGTGCCGCAAGCAGCGGCCGGCGATGATCGGCCTGCCGACGACCGGGCTTTCCGAGACCCAGGGCGCCGATGTCCGCCGCAACGTGCGGGAATTCCGTGCCCGTCACCCGGAGCACGACCACATCGCCGTCGTCCCGGTGGACACGCCCGATTACGTCGGTTGTCTCGAAAGCGGTTTCGCGCTGGCGGTGAAGAGCATCGTCGACGTCCTCGTGCCAGACGATCGCAGCCGCGTCGGTCGCCGACCGAAACAGGTCAATCTGCTGGTCAATGCGTCGCTGACGCCGGGCGATCTCGAACATCTGCGCGACCTCGTCGAGCTGTTCGGCTTGCGACCCGTGGTGTTGCCGGACATCGGCGACTCGCTCGACGGCCATCTGATCGCCGACGACTTCACGCCGCTTACCTTCGGCGGCACGCCGGTGCCCGAGATCGCCAGCCTGAACGAGGCCGCCCACACCATCGTCGTCGGCCGCTCGCTGGCCGCCGCCGCGGATCTGCTGGCCGAACGCAGCGGCGTGCCCGACTCGCGCTTCGACCACCTGATGGGTCTGGCCGCCAACGATCGCCTTGTGCGCCTGCTGGCGGAGTTGTCGGGACGCCCGGTGCCGCCGCGTGTCGAACGCTGGCGGGCCCAGTTGCAGGACGCGATGGTGGACTGCCATTTCATGCTCGGCTTCGCCCGCATCGGCATCGCCGCCGACCCGGATCTGCTGCTGGCGATGTCGGAGTTCGTGACCGCCTTCGGTGCCGAGGTGGTGGCGGCGGTCGCGCCCGATCGTGCAGCGTCGCTGGCGGACGTGCCGACCGGGGCGGTGCAGATCGGCGACCTCGAAGCACTCGAAGCCCTGTCGCGGGCTGCGCGAGCCCAACTGGTCATCTCGAACAGCCATGCTGCCGACAGCGCCGCACGGCTCGGCGTACCGCTGCTGCGGGCAGGATTCCCCCAGTACGACCTGGTGGGTGGCTACGCCCGCCAGTGGATCGGCTATCGCGGCGGTCGTCAGGCCCTGTTCGATCTTTCCAACATGCTGCTGGCCCACCATGGACACCAAGATGCCATCGCTCCCTACCACGCCGTGCTCCGCGCCCCGGCACCCGGTGCGGGCACGTGCCCGCCATCTGTGCCTGGTGGCGGATCCCACTGACGAGGCCGTCATGAACCTGTCGATCGCCTTTGCCTCCAGCGACCGCGAAACCGTGGACCAGCATTTCGGTGCGGCGGCCGCATTCGCGATCTTCGAACTCGGCGCCCACGGCAGCCGGCTGCGCGAAGTCGCCGAATTCATCGATACCGCGATGGACGGGCACGAGGGCAAGCTCGACGCCAAGATCGCGCTGCTCGAAGGCTGCGCAGCGGTGTACGCCTGCGCAATCGGCTCGTCGGCGGTGCAGCGGCTTCTGGCCAAGGGTGTCCAGCCCCTGAAAGTCGCCAACGGCAGCCCGATCGATGCGCTGCTGAGCCAGTTGCGCAGCGAACTCGACGGCACCCCCCCGATCTGGCTGGCAAGGGCCGTCGGGCTGCGCCAAAAGCGCAGCCCCGACCGCTTCGACGCGATGGCCGGCGAGGGCTGGGAGGAATGACGATGGTCCGCGAACAGGCCCGCATCGTCTCGATCGCGGCCGGCCGGATGCGGCTGGTGCCGGTGGCCGCCGCCTGTGGCGGCTGCAGCCATAGCGGTGGATGCGGCATGGCCCGCCTCGCGGAATTGCTGCCGGCCGAGCGCAACGCGCTGGAACTGCCCGCCTCCGATGGCCACCAGGTCGGCGACGTGATCGAACTGGCCCTGCCGGACGGCGCGCTGTTGCTCGCCTCGCTGCTGGCCTACCTGCCGGCCCTGGTCGGCCTGATTGCCGGCGCCGCCCTGTCGGCGACGGCAGGCGCCCCGCTGCAGGTGCTCACGGCGCTGGTCGGACTGGCCGCGGGACTAGGCTGCTCGCGGCTGATCGGGCGCCGACATTTCCGGCGCTGGCGCCCGGTCGTGGTCGCCGGCGCCGGCGCGGTTGCTACTCGAAACCAGGAGTGAACGATGACTGAAATGGTCGAAGAAGATTTGATGGCGTCCGACGTCATCCGCGAGATGTGCAAGCAGGTCCGCGCCATCGACACCTACGGGCACTACGACGGCTGGTCTTCCGAGCGCCTGCTCGAACCGTTCGTGCTGAGCCGCGAGGCGCGCAAGAAGATTCCCGTGGTCGGCGACCCGGACGACATCACGCTCGCCCGCCTGAAGGCCTACTACAACGCGATTGCGGCATTGATCGAGCAGCGTGGCGGTCGAATGGCCGGATCGCTGCTCAACATCTCCCACGAAGGTTTCGGCCGCGCCCTGATCACCGTCGGCCGCCTGATCGTCGTCGACCGCCGGCTTCGCGACGTGCATCGATTCGGCTTCGACTCCCTCGCCAAGATGCATGCCGAGGCCGAGAAGATGCTGTCGGCCGCGGTCGAGCTGATCGAACGTCATCCGGACGTGGCGGAGCTTTGACATGACACCCGACGAGCTGAAATCACTCGAAAAGGAAGTGCGCAGGCTCAAGCGCATCGCCGCCGAACGGGCCTCGGAGCTCCATGATCTGGTCGAGGACCGACTGCCGGCGGCTTATCACGAGATTCCGATGATCGCCGGCGCGACCTTCGATGCGTGCAAGGCCTGGGCCGAAGCACGCGATCGGCTCGACGCACAGGTCACGGCCTGATGCGAAGCGCCGGCTTTCCCCAATTTGAAACCGAAGGCGGTGCGCCCGGCGCATCCGCAGGAGCAATGCGATGGATCCGATCACTGGCCTGACGCGTGGTGGCGTCGAATGGGTGCCCCAGTTCGTGCTCGAACTGGACGGCGCGAAATGCATCGGTTGCGGCCGCTGCTACAAGGTCTGCCCGCGCGACGTGTTCGATCTGGTCGAGCGCGAGGAAGACGAGCTCGACGACGATCTGGACGACGACAACATGATGGTCATGACCATCGCCAACGGCCTCGACTGCATCGGCTGCGGGTCCTGTGCACGGGTGTGCCCGAAGGGTTGCCACACCCATGGCCCGGCCGCGGTGACCGCCTGAGGTGACCGACGCGAGGCGAAACCCCCGACGTCGATGGGGATGGCGCAGGGCCGCCGGGGCGCGGCGTCCATGAGCGGCGATACCGTCTTCGGCGTTTCGCCCGGCGGCACCGAGGCCGGCTGGCGCGGCGTGGTCTACCACAAGCACCACACCAGCGCGCGCACGGTCTTCCTGCAGATCGACGGCAGCGTGGTGGTGGCCGCATCCGGCGAAGCGAGCGCCATCGGCCCGCACGACGGCCGGATCGGCATTCATCCGGCGTCGGGGCTGGCCGGCCTTGCCGGCCTGCTCTCGCTACCGCCGTCGGCGCTGCGCGTCGACGCCGATCCGCTGCGCTCCGGTGGCGAGATTGCCGGCCCGATCTGGCTGGTCGAACTCGCCAGCATCGATCCGCCGGAGGCGGCCGCTGCCGCTGCCGGCGGCCGCTTCGTTTCACTGCTCGAGGCGCGGCTGCTCGACGAAGCCCAGCGCTCGCTGCTGGGCACCGCCTATACCCGCATCCTCGGCTGAGCCACCGTCAGTCGAGGCCCTCGATGCGCACGTTGGCCAATCCCTTGCGAACCATGCCGAGCTTGCGCGCCGCAGCCAGCGAAAGATCGATGATGCGTCCCGGGGAGGTCGGCCCACGGTCGTTGATGGTCACTTCCACCGTGCGCTCGTTGTCGAGATTGGTGACCCGCACGCGCGAGCCGAACGGCAGGCTCGGATGAGCCGCCGTCATCGCTTCCGGATTGAAGCGCTTGCCGGACGCCGTGCGACGGCCGGCGAACTTGCGTCCGTACCAGGCTGCGACGCCTTCCTCGCTGAAGCTCGAAACGCTGGCCGATGCGCTCGCGGCGGCCGGCTGCTGCGCGGCGACCGGACCGTGAAGGCAGGCGCCGATCAGCAGCGCGGTCAAGACGACATTCTTGTTCATGCATTCCTCTCTGGCTCGTTGTCTGCGACCGTCATTCGCCGGGCAGGGCGGACGGCCCCGGCACTGTGCCACTTCGCCGCCTGCGCGATTGCTAAACCCTGTGACACGACGTCGCCCACGGCTTGTGGGCTTTGCCACACGGGGCCCGACGATTCCGTCGGAATGCGACACGCCGGCTTGCCGACCTGTCACGACACCCATCGAAAAATCAGTGGCTTGCGACGCCGTTCGGGCATGGCACGGCGGTTGCGGAAGGGTTCGTGTAGCGATAACGAAATGAGAGGCCCGTCATGATCAGCCTGACCCCAACCGCCATCAACGCCGTCCGCCGCTTTCTCGAAACCACCGATGAGCCGATCGCCGGCCTGCGCATCTCCGTCGCGGGCGGCGGCTGTGCGGGCCTGCAGTACGGACTCAAGCTCGAACGGCAGGGCGAGCCCGACGACCACGTGCTGGACTTCGACGGACTGTCGGTGCTGATCGACCCGTTCTCGGCCCCGCTGCTTGCCGGCACGACGGTCGATTTCGTCGAGTCGCTCGAGGGCAGCGGCTTCAAGTTCGAGAATCCGCAGGCCAACAAGTCCTGCGCCTGCGGCCAGTCGTTCACGGCGTGAGCCGACGCCGGAAAGACAAACGAATCGAATCAAATACGGGAGCCTGCCATGTGGGACTACTCTGAAAAGGTCAAGGAACACTTCTACAACCCGCGCAATGCCGGTCCGCTCGACGGCGCCAACGGCATCGGCGACGTCGGTTCGATCTCCTGTGGCGACGCGCTGCGGCTGATGCTCAAGGTCGATCCCGATTCCGAGCGCATCACCGACGCCCATTTCCAGACCTTCGGCTGCGGCTCGGCGATCGCGTCGAGCTCGGCGCTGACCGAGATCATCAAGGGCATGACGCTGGACGAGGCGCTTGCGGTGTCGAACCAGGACATCGCGGACTATCTCGACGGCCTGCCGCCCGAGAAGATGCACTGTTCGGTGATGGGACGCGAGGCACTGCAGGCGGCCGTCGCCAACTACCGCGGCGAGACCTGGACCGACGAGCACGAGGAAGGCGCCCTGGTGTGCAAGTGCTTTGCCATCGACGCCGTGCTGATCGAGGACACGATCCGCGCCAACAATCTCGGCACGGTCGAAGACGTCACCAACTACACCAAGGCCGGCGGCGGCTGCGCCGCCTGTCACGAAGGCATCGAGGAGATCCTCGGCCGCGTGCTGGCCGAACGCGGCGAGCGCTTCGACCCGACCGCCAAGGCGACGCCGGCACCGGCGATGGGCAACCTGGCCCGCATTCGCAAGATCGAACAGACCATCGAACAGATGCGGCCGACGCTGCAGCGCGACGGTGGCGACATCGACCTGATCGACGTCGATGGCAACAGGATCCTGGTCAGCCTGAAGGGCGCCTGCAGCGGCTGCCAGATGGAGGCTGTGACCCTCGGCGGCGTCCAGCAGAAGCTGATCGAGGCGCTCGGCGAATTCGTCAAGGTGGTGCCGGTGGGCGCCCACGCCCATGCCCACGGCAGCGCCTGTGCGACGGAGGCCTGAACCATGGGACCGATCTATCTCGACAACAACGCCACCACCCAGTGCGATCCGCGCGTCATCGACGCGATGATGCCGTACTTCACCGAGCAGTTCGGCAATCCATCGTCGATGCACAGCTTCGGCAACAAGGTCGGCCTCGCGGTCAAGAAGGCGCGTGCCCAGGTGCAGACGCTGATCGGTGCCGAACACGACTCCGAGGTGATCTTCACCTCCTGCGGCACCGAATCGGATTCGACGGCGATCCTCTCGGCGCTGCGTGCCCAGCCCGAGCGCAAGGAGATCATCACGTCGACGGTCGAGCACCCGGCGGTGCTGAGCCTCGCCGAGCACCTCGAGAAGGAGGGCTATACGGTCCATCGCATCGGCGTCGACGGCCAGGGCCGCATCGACCTCGACGCGTATCGCGCCAAGCTCTCGCCGAACGTCGCGATCGCCTCCTTCATGTGGGCCAACAACGAGACCGGCACGATCTTCCCGGTCGAGCGGATGGCCGAGATGGCCCACGAGGCCGGCGTGATGTTCCACACCGACGCGGTGCAGGCGGTCGGCAAGTTGCCGATCGACCTCAGGAACACCCGCATCGACATGCTCTCGCTGTCGGGCCACAAGCTGCATGCGCCCAAGGGCATCGGCGTGCTCTACCTCAAGCGCTCGACCCGCTTTCGCCCGCTGCTGCGCGGTGGCCACCAGGAGCGCGGCCGCCGCGCCGGCACCGAGAACGTACCGGCGATCGTCGGACTCGGCGTGGCTGCCGAGCTGGCACTCGAACACATGGCGTTCGAGAACACCACGGTCAAGCGCATGCGCGACCAGCTGCAGGACGGCATCCTGGCGCAGGTGCCCAACGCCTTCGCCACCGGCGACGTCGACAACCGCCTGCCGAACACCGCCAACATCGCCTTCGAATACATCGAGGGCGAGGCGATCCTGCTGCTGCTCAACAAGGAAGGCATCGCCGCGTCGAGTGGTTCGGCCTGCACCTCGGGTTCGCTGGAGCCGTCCCACGTGATGCGGGCGATGGGCATCCCCTATACCGCCGCCCACGGCACCGTGCGCTTCTCTTTGTCGCGCCACACCCGGGATTGCGAGATCGAACGGGTGATCCAGGCGGTGCCGCCGATCGTCGCCCGTCTGCGCAAGCTCTCGCCGTACTGGGCCGGCGACAGGCCGCTGGCCGAGCCCGAGAAGGCATTCGCCCCGAGCTACGCCTGAGCGGAGCGCGCCCATGACCGCCGCCGACATCGTCGACACGCCCGAGCCCGGCCTCGGAACGCTGCTGATCGAGGACATCGACTCGGTCCTTGCGCGCGATCCGGCCGCCCGCGGCCGCTTCGAAGTGCTGACCACCTATCCCGGCGTCCATGCGGTGATCTGGCATCGTCTCGCCAATGTGCTGTGGCGGCACCGTCTGCCCTACCTGGCGCGGCTGATCCAGTTCATGACGCGGATGCTGACCCAGATCGACATCCATCCCGCCGCCCGCATCGGCCGCCGTCTGTTCATCGACCACGGCACCGGCGTCGTCATCGGTGAAACCGCGGTGCTCGGCGACGACTGCACCCTCTACCACGGCGTCACCCTCGGCGGCACCTCGTGGCGCAAGGGCAAGCGTCACCCGACCCTGGGCAACGGCGTCGTGATCGGCGCCGGCGCCAAGGTGCTGGGCCCGATCGACGTCGGCAACGGCGTGCGTATCGGCGCCAATTCGGTGGTCGTCACGCCGGTACCCGCCAACCGCACGGTGGTCGGCATTCCCGGACGCGTCGTGCGCAGTGAAGGCGGCCGCAGTCCGGACGGCTTCGATCTCGACCACCATCTGGTGCCCGACCCGGTCGGCAAGGCGCTCGCGTGCCTGCTCGAACGCGTCGAACAGCTCGAGTCCCGCATCGAACAGGCGGGGCTCGGGGAACCGGACAACAGCGTCTGCGAAGGGGGATGTTCCTGCGGCAGCGTGCTCAAGCATCCGGGCGAGCACGTGGTCGGTGTCCACCTCGCGGCGGCGCAGCGGGGTCGATGATGGATCTGCACGACTTCGATTCGGTCAGCCTGTACTTCGATGACGCCTGCCCGCCGGAGGTGCTGGGCCTGCTCGACCTGGCCGCCCGCTCTTGCATCGAAGGGGAGGGCGAGCTGCCGCTGCTGCAGGCCTACCTGTACGCGCCGGAGCAACTGGTCGTGCTGGTCGGCTTGTACCGCTACTACTTCTACAAACACCGGCTGGCCGAGGCCGACCTCGTCGCCCGGCGGGCGATGCAGGTATCCGGCCGACGGCTGGGCCTGCCCGACGACTGGCAACAGATGGACCAGATCGCGCTGGCCGACGCCGCCAGCCGCTCGATGGGCCTGCTGCGCTTCTGGCTGCTGGCGCTGAAGGCCCGTGCCGTGCTGGCGCTGCGCGAAGGCCGCACGGTCGTCGGCCGGCAGATGCTCGAAAAGCTGGCGATCCTCGACCAGCACGACCGGCTCGGCGCTAGCGCGCTGCTGACGGTCGTCGGTTGCGCCAGCGCCGTTGCCGCCGCTGCAAAACCCTGACCCCCAACCCAGGAGAACCACGATGATCGACGAATGCACGCTGGACGAGACCCTCGACGAGCTGGAAAGCGCCGAGGATTTTCTGACCTACTTCGACGTCACGTTCGATCCTTCGATCGTGCAGGTCAGCCGATTGCACATCCTGCAGCGCTACCACGACTATCTCGCCGCGGTGCCGGGTGACGACGGCGACGACGAGGCCCGGCGAGCCGCGCACCGCAGGGCGCTGGCGCAGGCATATGCCGATTTCGTCCATTCGACCCCGCTCGACGAGAAGGTCTTCAAGGTCTTCCACATGCACGAGCCGCAGATCGCGATCATTCCGGTCGAGTCCCTGCGCATCCGCTGAACGCCGGGGCGAAGCGATGTTGCCGCGATACGAATACGGGACCGGCGTTCGCGTCATCCGCAACGTGCGCAACGACGGCACCTACCCGGGGCTCGCCACCGGCGCGCTGCTGGTGCGCCGCGGCGCCACCGGCTTCGTGCGCGATGTCGGCACCTTCCTGCAGGACCAGCTGATCTACACCGTGGCCTTCCTCGACACCGGCGTGCCCGGTGACCAGGATGGCCGGGTGATCGGCTGCCGCGAGGAGGAGCTGATCGGCATCGACGAGCCGTGGACGCCGACCCGCTTCGAATCCCGGGAACGGGTACAGGCTGCGACGGCACTGGTCGCCGGCGGCGAGCTGCGGGCCGAACGGGGATGCCACGGCGAGGTGCTGAAGGTGTTCCGCGACGCACCGGGCGGCCCCCGATACCGGGTGCACTTTCCCGGCTGGGTGCTCGATGTGCCCGAGTCCGCGCTGGCACCGCAACAGGATTCGGCAACCGCCGGCGGTGGCGATGACCCGGAGGACACTGATGAACGCGAATCATGAAGTCGGCGTGAGGGCCTACATCGCCTTCAAGCTGTCCCATGCGATGTTCGGCCGTGCGCCGGGCGAACTCGATGCCGCCGAGTTGAACCGGCTGTCGTCGTCGGTCGAGCGCCAGACGTCGATCGAAGCCTGCGTGCTGGCGTCGCCCGAAGCCGGTGAGGTGGTGGTGCCGGCGGCGACCCTGGACGACGCGATGGGCCAGCTCGAGCAGCGCTACGACGATGGCGCAAGCTTCGAGGCCGCGATGCGAACCTACGGCTTCGACCGCCTGTCGCTGGCCGAGGCGCTCGCCCGCGAACTGCATGTGGACGCCGTGCTCGACCGGGTGTCGTCGCGCATGGTCCGGGTCAGCGAGCTCGACGTGCAGTTGCACTACCAGTTGCAGGCCGAGCACTACCAGCTTCCTGAGCGCCGCGGCCTGTCGCAGATCCTGATCACGATCAACCCGGACTTCGCCGAGAACACCCACGAACGGGCACTGGCCCGGATCAGCCAGATCCGCGCGCGCCTGCTGAAGAAGCCGGAGCGTTTCGCCGAGCAGGCGCTGAAGCACTCGGAGTGCCCGAGCGCGATGAACGGCGGCCGCCTCGGCGAATACCAGCGTGGTCAGCTCTTTCCTGAAATCGAAGCTGCGCTGTTCGCGCTGGCGCCGGGCGAACTGTCCACGGTGGTGCAGAGCGAACTGGGCTTCCACCTGCTGCGCTGCGATGCCGTCGTGCCCGCCGGTGTCCCCTCGTACCAGGAACTCGCGCCGCGGCTGCGCGCCGCCATCGAGGCGCGGCGCCGTCGTCAGTGCCAGCGGGAGTGGTTGCGCGAACGCATGCGCCTCGCGGCCGGCATGGAACCGGGTGGACATGCGCGCGCGGGCAGGGCAGGGCGCGCGTCGGCCGCCTGATCCGCTTGCCGGCCGGGGCTGCCGTGTGGCGAACGGCCCGGATCGAGGCCACGCCGGCGCCGACGCACGACTGGCGCGGCGAGCGTCGCCGGCAGACCCGCAGGTGCTTCGGAGCCTGCACGTCGCATATCGGCCGGTCGGCGATGCCAGGTCGACCGTGCCGGACCCGAATCCTGCAAAGAACCAACCTTCTGCCCAACAACGGAGGCTGCATCATGCCGAAACCCGAAAAACACGTACTTGTCTGCGTCCAGTCGCGACCACCGGGACATCCGCGCGGCTCCTGCGGGGAACGGGGCTGCGCCGCGGTCTATCAGCGCTTCATGGACGAATTCCAGGCACGCAACCTGTGGTCGAGCCACCTGCTCACCAACACCGGCTGCCTGGGCCCCTGCAGCAGCGGTCCGACCGTGCTGGTCTATCCCGACAGCATCATGTACAGCGGTGTCGGGCCCGACGACGTGCCCGAACTGATCGATCGCCACCTCGTCGCCGACGAGCCGGTCGACCGGCTTCGTACCGCGCCCGGCGTCTGGGATTGAAGCGATGGACGACGCCCGTTACCGAATCGGCGAACTGGTGTTCGCCAGCGAGCGCATCGTCAATGACGGCGGCTTGCCCCAGCTGGACGAAGACGCCGTGCTGGCAGAGCCCGGATGCAAGGGCGTGGTCGTGCGCGCGGGCCATCTCGCCGAGAGCCGGGAAGAGATCTTCCTGGTGCGCTTCGAGGATGGCAGCGGCACCCTGGGCCCACCGGTGGGCTGCCTCGCCGACGAACTGGCCAGCAAACCCCCGGGCTGACGCAGCCCTGCGTGGGCTCAATGGGCCGCGCGATGCCGGGCAGGCACGACATGCGATTGCGCCGGATTCTCGGCGCGACCCGATGCACCGGGCCGTCCCGATCCCGGGTTCGCCCGGCGGCATCCGCACCGCCCGCAATGCCGGTCGTCGACGCCAGCCCGGCGATCCTAGGCTTCGCGCTTCCGGCTCGGGTGAAGCGCAATGAACTTGCGCAGTTCGCGATAGCGCTCGTCGAAGTCCACACCGGCGAGCGGATCATGGATGTCGTGAACCGCTTCCCCGGCGGCAGCCCAGTCCTCGACCGTTAGCCGCTCCTTGGCCCGCGGCATCACCTTGGCCTCCTCGGTCGACAGATGGTGCCGGTAGTAGACCAGATAGGTATCGGCCGCAGCCTCGACGGCGGCTCGCTCGGTCATGACGTCGTCGGCGATCTCCCTGAGCAGGCCCAGCACCTCTTCGCCCGCGCGGGCGATGACGCGGTGTTCCTGCAGCAGGCGGTTGACCGGCAGGCGCATCGCCGGATCACGCTCGACCAGACAGTTGAATGCCGCTTCCTCGCGCGGATGATGGAAGCGGTCGCCATACTGCTGCAGGTAATCGACGATGTCGGTCATCAATTCGTAGTTCGGGCGCTCCCCGGCGTGAAAAGCGACGATCTGGGTTTCGAACAAGTCCAGAAGTCGCGCAAAGACGACGTGATCTGCATGCCATAGGGCAAGTGGTTCGGCCATGGACATCTCCCTCGACAGTGGTCTCACTGCGGGACCGGATTGAGCGCCGGGGGCGAGCGCGCAGGTGGGTCGCAGTACGCTGCGGAGTCCTGCCTTCCGGCAACACTCCCACACTTTCATTCTAGCCGGCTGGGGGCGGTGTCCGGGCACTCGAACGACGCTGCGGGAGCACATTGCGGGCGTGCCGGCACAGCGTCGCGCGAGCGGCAAACAAGGTGACGTGCCGCAAGCGGGCCGCCGGGCGCGGCGACATCGCCGCGCCCAGCGGTGCCCCGTCGCAGACGCGTGCCCGAAAAGCGCCCCGCTGCGACGACGCTCAGCCGCGCATGAAACCGACGTCCGCGCTGGCGAAGCTGCCGATGTTCGGCATCACCGTGGCGATGTCGTCGGCGCCGAACCAGCGGGCCAGCGTGGCGGCGTACTGATCCACCGAAGTGGTCGGAATGAAGCGACCGCGGCCGGTATCGAGGGCCGAGCCGAGCCGCAGCTCGGGGACCTGGCCGTGGATGTCGCCACCGGCCACCGCGTCGCCGACGATGATCTGGTGACCGCCCCAGCCGTGGTCGCTGCCGTCGCCGTTGCTGTTGAAGGTGCGACCGAAATCCGAGCCGGTAAAGGTGGTGACTTCGTGGCCGATGCCCATCGCACGGGTGGTCGCGTGGAACGCATGCAGTGCTTGCCCGAGTTCCGCCAGCAGCGCCCCCTGGCGCACCGTCTGATCGGCGTGGGTATCCCAGCCGCCGAGGGTGCACAGGTAGATCTGGCGACGCACGCCGAGGGCGTTGCGGCTGATGTCGATCATCCGCGCGACCGCCTGCAACTGGGCGCCCAGGCTGCTCTCCGCCGGGTAGAGGGTGCCGTCGACCGAGGTCTCCTGGTAGAGGCCGGAGAGCATCTCGGCCACGTCGTAGGCACGCTGCTTGGTGGCCGCCAGGTGGTCGGCCATCAGATGGTTCGGCACGCCGAGCAGCCCGAGCAGGGTACGCCGCAAGGTGCTCTGACGGATGCCGCCATCGGTGCCGGGCACCACCAGGCGCTCGATGCCACTGGCACTCATCGCGTACGGGATCACGCTGTCCGCGCCGAGAAAGGCGTGCTGACCGGCCAGCGAAATGTTCATCGAGAGCTCCGGCAACAGCGTGGCGTCGTTGGCGTTGTGGCGGATCATCTCCTCCGCGAGCCGGCCACCCCAGCCGGCTGCGGCCTGGACGCCGGCACTGCCGTCGGCAGTCTGCCACTGCAGTTGCTGGTGGTTGTGGGCGAACAGGTAGGACGGCAGGCGGGACGTGCCGGCCTTGTATTCGTCGGCGTCGCGGATCGGCTCGAGCAGGGTGCCGACATTCGCCAGCAGGGCCATGCTGCCGCCCTCGTACAGTGCGGCCAGACCGCCGTTGGCCGCACCGGCGCCGAGCGCCGGGTGCAGGCCGAAGGCGCGATTGTCGTCGTTGCGACCGGCATAGCCGGCGCTGTCGATGGCGATCGCCGAACCCTCCGGCACCGCGATCGCACCTCGCGCCGACGCGTAGTCGCCATAGGCCGCCCCGAGCGGGACGAGCATGTTGAACGAGTCGTTCCCGCCGAGCAGAAAGACGCAGACCAGCGCCTTGTAGTCGGAAGCGGTGGTCGTCGCCGCGACCGCCTGACCGATGTGGAAGAGGTTGGCCAGCGACGCACTCGCCCCGGCCGCACCCATCGCCGCGCAGCCGTTCAGGAACTGCCGGCGCGAAAAATTGGCATTCGACATGATGTGTTCTCCTGGTCGATGCGCCGCGTCAGCGCTGGACCGCGAATTCGGGGGAGGTGACGATGAGGTAGAGGATGTCGTACAGACGCTGGCGCAGTGGCCATTCGCTGTTGGTCGCGGGCGACTCGATCACCCTCGCGATCGCCGTGTGCAATGCCTCGGACATGGTGCCGGCCAGCAGCAACTGGTCGAGATGGCTCACCAGCTCCTCCGGCGTTCGCCTGAGCATCGCCAGTTCGTCGTCGAGCGCCAGCGGTACCTGGCTGGCATTGCCGTGGATCAGTACGCGCAGGTCGTTGTGCGTCTGGATCGTCGCCAGTTCGGTCATCACCTGCATCTCCGGCGCGTACAGTCCGCTGTCCTCGATGTATGCCGGCAGGCGCACCGCGGACGTGTCGATCGCGGGTTGGTACTCGGGCTGGAAGAAGTTGAACACCGATGGCGAGGCCTGCGGGCTCTGGCCGAAGGGCTCGATGCGGGCGATGCGCGGATCGAGTCCCTCGAGCGAGCCGTCGAAGGCCCGCCACAGACCGGTGACCAGCAACAGCGGCTCGCGCATCTTGCCCGCATAGTCGCGATCGGCGACGCGCTCGCTGCGTGCTTCGTCGTCGAGCAGCACCGCCTTGACGGTGGCGCCGAGATTGCCGCCGCTGTTGTCGAAGGCATCGGCGACGCGGCGGATGTAGGCCGGGCTGGGGTTGCTGGTGACGAAGCGTTCGATCAGCCGCCGGGCAAGGAATGGGGACACGTTGGGATGCCCTGCGATGTTGTCGAGGGCGTCGCGGATGTCCCGTTCCGCGCCCTGTCCCGCCGGGATGATCGCAGCCGAAGACGATTCGGCCAGCAGGCGCTTCTCGCCGTGGTCGTGGAAGCGATCGCACAGCACCATCGGCCGTGTGAAGTCGGTGCCGCGACCGGCCCAGCCGCGACAGGGGTTGTCGTCGACTTCGCCGAGGTCGTAGTTGAGGCCGGTGAAGGCGCGGGCGAAGGCGAGGATCGTGTCCTGATCGAAGGTCGGAATCCGGTTGCCGTCGCGGTCGAGCCGCGGCTGGCCGTTGGGACGGAGCAGGTCGAGACCGATCGACATCAGCTGCAGGATCTCGCGGGCGTAGTTCTCGTCCGGCTGGGCGCCGTCCGGGCCGGTGGCCGCCTGGCTGCGCACGACGGTCAGGTAGTGACCCATGACCGGATCGAAGGTGACCCGCTCGATCAGCGCGCGATAGTCGCCGAAGGCATGGGCCAGCAGCATGTTGTAGTAGCGCTGCAGGCCGACCTGGCCCTCGCGCCGCGACAGGGTTCCGTCCTTTTCCGACACCACGAACAACTCGCTGAGCGCGAACGCGAGGCGCTGGCGCAATTGATCGGGTGCGCCCACGGCGGCTTCGAACCAGGCCAGGCGACGGGACAGGCTGTGCTGGTAGTTGCCGCTGTCGGGATCGAAGTGATCGGCCAGCGGCGTCGCCGGCATCCGCAACTGCTGATCGATCCAGGCCTCGAAGGCCTCCGCTTCGCTGCCTTCACGCTCGACCATGCGCGCAAGCGCGCAGATGTCTTCCCTGGTCGGGCCGAAGGTGGCCTGGGTCAGGAAACGGACGACGGCGCCGCTGGCCGCCAGCGGGCCGTCGCAGGCCGATTGCGCGTGGACCGACGTGATGCCGGCCGCCAGCGTGGCAAACGCGACGGTCAGCGTGGCCGCCGCCGAGCGCACTCGGGCGAGCGGCGCGGCCAGCCGCGGTGTCCCGCGACTGCGCGGGGAAGACGGGCGAGCAAAGGCCTCGACCGCAGTTCGGTGATGGGACTGCATGATGACTCCTCCAGGTAACCAGGCAAACGGGCATTTGGCCCGGGAGGCAAGCCGACCCCATGGGCACGGCGTGCGACCCAGCTACCGCGACACGGCCGCTGGGTGGGGTCCGTCGTCGGTGTCATCGGTGCGACATCGTAGGGAGGCCCATCGACGGGCGTCAATGGGAAATTTTCACACAGACATATAATTTTACATTGCAGCGAGCACACAGGCGCCGGCGCACCCGTCGTGGCCCGAGGATGCATCGCCGCCCGCATTCGGGCTCATCGGCTCTGGCGGCGTCGGTATCGTTTGCGCTTCGTGAATTTGGGCTCGTCCGGCAGCACCCGCGCCGCCCGCAAGGCGGACTCGGCGTCGTCGCCGACCGGCACCAGCAGGGTCGACCCGGGCCGCAGTCGGCTCCGCACGCTGATGCCGTTGACTTCGGCCAGCACCGTCGGCGTCGACCCGAAACGGCTGGCCAGTGCGCTCAGGGTGTCTGATTTCCGGACCGAATAGCTGCGCCACCGGGTCGCGGCATCGCCCGACAAGGCGAGATTCGCGCGGAAGGTGTCGACGCGATCGGCCGGCAGCACGATCGGCTGGGTGCCGTCGGGAATCACCGGGCGCTTGAAGGCCGGATTGAGTTCGACGAATTCCTCGATCGTGATGTCGGCGAATTCGGCGGCGGTTGCCAGATCCATGCCGGGCGGACTGTCGATCGTCGCGAAATGGGTCTTGTTGGCGACGTAGGGCAGTTCGAATCCGAACAGTTCCGGCTGGGCGACGATGTTCTTCAGGGCCTGCAGCTTCGGCACATAGAGCCGGGTCTCGCCCGGCATCTTCAGGTGCGCGTATTCCATCGGCTTGCCGGCGTCGCGGTTCTTGCGCAGTGCGCGTGCGACTGCGCCTTCGCCCCAGTTGTACGAGGCCAGCGCCAGATGCCAGTCGCCATGTCGTTCATAGACGTACTGCAGGTAGTCGAGCGCTGCGTCGGTCGAGGCGACGACATCGCGTCGCTCGTCCACCCAGGCGTTCTGTTCGAGCTTGAACAGGCGGCCGGTGCTGGGAATGAACTGCCACAGGCCGGCCGCACGCGAGCGCGAATACGCGCGCGGGTTGAAGGCGCTCTCGACCATCGGCAGCAAGGCCAGTTCGGTCGGCATGCCGCGCGCTTCCAGTTCGGCGACGATGTGGTAGAGAAACGGGCGGGCACGTGCGAACGCGCGATCGAGATAGGCCGGATGGCTGAGGTAGGCGATCTCCTGGCGGTCGACCTCTTCCGAGACCAGGTCGGGCATGCCGAAGCCGCGACGGATCCGATCCCAGATGTCGATCGCATCGTTGGTGAGGTCGATCGTCGGTACCCACGGCAACAGCTCCGGCACGTCGAGCGCCGGCGGCATGCCGCCGGCAGCTTCGTCGCTGCCGATCACGTCGCCGAGGGCGTCGGCTTGATCGGCCGGCGCCGTCAACGCCACCGCCGGCCCGGCTTCCGGCGCAGCGGGCGGCATCGCCGAGCCCTGTCCGAGTTCGCCGTCCGCACCGGCGCCGGCCCTTGCCGCCAGCGGCTGTACCAGGCACAGCATCAGTGCCAACAGGCGAAGACGCCTCATTCACACCTCGTCGTTCGGTTCGGGGTCTGTCCGATTCTAGCGATCCATCCGCCCACGTGCATCCATTCCGGCACGCTCGTGCGGGCATCCGCCGGCAGCGGCGGGGCCACGATGAGTGTACCGGCAGCAGGGGGGTCCGCGACACCCGCCAAAAGGCTGGAATACGGTAAAAAACCGTCTCAGATTCAACCGGTGGCAGCCGGCTCTTGCGCTAAGCTGAATGAAATTCGAGTGCGGTCGGGATTCGCGTCCCGAGGATGGATGAAGGCATTAGTCATCGAAGACACGGTCACCAGTGCAATGGTGGTTTGCCAGCAGCTGGGCAAGATGGGGTTCGAGACCCGGCATGCACGTGACGGCGAGACCGGCATCGAGGCGTTCCGCAAGGACAAGCCCGATCTGGTGCTGCTCGACATCATCATGCCCGGCATCGACGGCTTCGAAGTGGCGCGCCGCATCCGCCAGCTCGAGCGCAACGCCGAGTGGACGCCGATCATCTTCCTCAGTGCCCGCACCAGCGACACCGATCTCGAAAAGGGCATCGAGGCCGGCGGCGACGACTACCTGATCAAGCCGGTCTCCGCGATGGTGCTGGGCGCCAAGATCCGCGCGATGCAGCGCATCGCCCAAATGCGCTATTCGCTGCTGGTGCTGACACGCAAGCTCGACGAGGCCAATCGCGAGCTGAAGCGGCTGTCGGCGGTGGACGGGCTCACCGGCATCGCCAACCGACGCAGCTTCGACGACGCGCTGGCCAAGGAATGGCGTCGCGCCGCCCGCAACCAGTCGCCGCTGGCGCTGCTGCTGGTCGATGTGGATTTCTTCAAGCAGTTCAACGACAACTACGGTCATCAGCTCGGTGACGAGTGCCTGAAGGCGGTCGCCCGCACGCTTGACGCCCAGTTGCGTCGCCCGGGCGACATGGTCGCCCGCTTCGGCGGTGAAGAGTTCGTCGTGCTGCTGCCACAGACCGACGAGGCAGGCGCCGAGCGGGTCGGCGAGAGCCTGCGTGACGCCATCGAACAACTCGGCATCACCCATGGGCATTCGCAAGCGGCCGACGTCGTCACCGTCAGCATCGGCGTCGCGTCCGCCAAGCCGGCGCGCGACGCCAGCGGACCGGATGCCCTGGTCGATGGTGCCGACCGCGCGCTCTACGGCGCCAAGCGGCAGGGACGCAACCGGGTGTGCAACTGCGGCGAGGTCACCGCCGCGCCGCTGCCGGCCCGCGCCGACGCAATCAACGGCTGACCCGGTAGCAGGCGCTGAACCGGCACCCGGGCGGCGCCGTGCCTGCGATCAGAAGCGATCCTTCCAGGCCCGCAGTTCGGCGAATACCCGTTCGTCCGGCGCGTCGGTCATCGACAGCATCGCCCGCAGCGACGGCGAATCGCAACGCAGGAACGGGTTGATCGCGCGCTGGGTGGCGATATCGGTCGGCAATGTCGGTCGCCCCTCGTCGCGCAGCGCCCGGCAGCACTCGCGATAGCGGTCGCGCTCCGGGTTGTCCGGCTCCGCGGCCAGCGCGAACTCGAGGTTGGCGAGGGTGTATTCGTGGGCACAATAAACCCGGGTGTCGCCCGGCAGGGCGGCGAGCCGCGCGAGCGAAGCGTGCATCTGCGCCGGTGTGCCTTCGAACAGCCGGCCGCAGCCGCCACTGAACAGCGTGTCGCCGCACAGCAGCATGCCCTCGCCATAGTAGGCGATGTGGCCACGGGTATGGCCTGGCACCGCGATCACCTGCAGCGACAGGGCCGGCGCGTCGATCACTACCCGGTCACCATCGGCCAGCGGATGGGTGACGCCCGCGATCGCCTCGGCGGCCGGACCATAGACCGGCATGCCGGGCCGGGCCAGGGCGGCGACGCCGCCGGTGTGGTCGCCGTGATGGTGCGTGATCAGTATCGCCGCCAGCGTCAGGCCGCGCTCGGCCAGCGCGCGCGCCACCGGGCCGTCGTCGCCGGGATCGACGACGACCGCGTGACGGCCGTCGTGGATCAGCCACAGATAGTTATCGGAAAAAGCGGGAAGGGGGATAATCTCCATGCCGCCGATTTTGTAGCACTCTCCAGCGATGTCAATCACCGAAATCGAAGACTGGCTCCAGAGCCCCCAGGGAACCTACGTTTTTTCCTGGGAGCAGGCGCGCGTGGACCAGGTCGTGGCGGACATCTTCGGCTTCAACGCGGTCCAGATCGGGCTGCCCTGCTGCGATTTCCTGCGCAGCAACCGCATGCCGTGGCGCGTGCGCTGCGACGAGTCTCCGGCGGCCGGCATCGCGGTACGTGCCTGCGCCTGGGAATTGCCGTTCGATTCGGCCAGCATCGATCTCGTCGTACTGCCGCACGTGCTCGAGTTCTCGCCGCAGCCCCACCAGGTGCTGCGCGAGGTCGAACGGGTGCTGGTGCCCGAGGGCAGCGTCGTCATCACCGGCTTCAACCCCTACAGCCTGTGGGGGCTGCGCCGGCGGCTGGCGCGCCGCCACCACTACCCGTGGCAGGGCCAGTACCTGTCGGTGCCCCGCCTGAAGGACTGGCTGACCCTGTTGAGCCTCAAGACCCAGGCCGGCGCCTTCGGCTGCTACGGCCCGGCCGTCACCGATCCGCGCTGGATCCAGCGCTGGTCCTTCATGGACAAGGCGGGCGATCGCTGGTGGCCGTTCGTCGGCGGGGTCTATCTGCTGCAGGCCGTCAAGCGGGTACGCGGCATGCGCCTGATCATGCCGCGCTGGCGCTCGACCAAGGCGCCGGCCAAGCGTCTGGCGCCGGCCGTCCAGAAACAACGAAAGGAAGCAATCGAACAGTGAGTCCTGATGCGGTGGACATCTTTACCGACGGTGCCTGCAGCGGCAACCCGGGCCCCGGTGGCTGGGGCGCGATCCTGCGTGCCGGCGGACACGAGAAGGAAATCTGGGGCGGCGAACCTGCCACCACCAACAACCGCATGGAGCTGATGGCGGTGATCCGCGCCCTCGACCTGCTCAAGCGGCCGGTCGAGGCCCGCGTCCATACCGACAGCCAGTACGTGCAGAAGGGCATCTCGGAGTGGATCCACGGCTGGAAGGCGCGCGGCTGGAAGACCGCCTCCAAGTCGCCGGTCAAGAACGCCGACCTGTGGCGTCGCCTCGACGAGACCGCGGCGCGCCACCAGGTCGAGTGGCTGTGGGTCAAGGGCCATGCCGGCCACGCCGAGAACGAGCGCGCCGACGAGCTCGCCCGGCGCGGCGCCGAGGCCGCTCGGGCCAGCGGGCGCCCGGTGGAGGAGCTCGGCTGATGCGCCAGATCGTGCTCGACACCGAGACCACCGGCCTCGAATGGCGCAACGGTGACCGGGTGATCGAGATCGGCTGCGTCGAACTCGCCAACCGCCAGCTCACCGGCCGCCACTACCACGTCTATATCAACCCGGAGCGCGAGGTCGATGCCGGCGCCATCGCCGTCCATGGCATCACCAACGAGTTTCTCGCCGACAAGCCGCGCTTCCCCGACGTCGCCATCGATTTCGAGAACTTCGTGCGCGACGCCGAACTGGTGATCCACAACGCGAGCTTCGACGTCGGCTTCCTCGATCACGAACTCGACCGCATCGGGCGGCCGAAGCTCGCCGAGCTGTGCGCCGGTGTGATCGATACGCTGAAGATGGCCAAGGAGCAGCACCCGGGCAAGAAGGCCTCCCTCGACGCCCTGTGCGAGCGCTACGAGGTGGCCAACGCCCACCGCACCTTGCACGGCGCCTTGCTCGACGCTGAACTGCTGGCCGACGTGTATCTGGCGATGACCCGTGGCCAGGAAAGCCTGATGATCGCGCTCGAGGACGACCCGGCCCTCGGCGAGCCCGGAGGCGGCTGGGGTGGCCAGCGCCCGCCCGTGAAGGTGCTGCGGGCGAGCGCCGACGAGATCGCGATCCACCAAGCCTATCTCGAGAAGATCGACGGCGCCCTGTGGCTGCCGCCGCCGGCGGCGCCGGGCGGCGAGGGTTGAGTCAGCCCAGTCGCCGCAGCACCTCGTCGGCGATCGCCAGGCACGCGGTCAGGCCCGGCGACTCGATGCCGAGCAGGTTCACCAGCCCCGGATGCCCGTGCTCGGCCGGGCCGTCGATGCGAAAGTCGGCGGCCGCGTCGCCGGGGCCACCGAGTTTCGGTCGCACACCGGCGTAGCCGGGCTGCAGCGCGCCGTCCGGCAGCGCCGGCCAATAGTGGCGGATCGCCTCGGCGAAGGCCTTGGCCCGATCCGCCGATACCGAATACTCGGGCGACTCGGTCCATTCGACGTCCGGGCCGAAGCGGGCCTGGCCGGCCAGATCCAGCGTCAGGTGCACGCCGAGCCCGGCCGCTTCCGGCACCGGGTAGATCAGTCGCGAGAACGGCGCGCGCCCCTGCAGCATGAAGTAGTTGCCCTTGGCGTAGGCGAGCGTCGGCGCGAAGGCCGGATCGAGGCCACGGCTGGCGGACGCGATCCGCGCCGCGCCGAGGCCGGCGGCATTGACCACCTGGCGGGCAGCGAGGCGCATCGGTTCGACGCCGCCGACCGACAGCGTGATCGCCGCCGAACCGAGTTCGAGACCGTCGACCGGCGCATGGCTCGCAAACTGGGCGCCGGCATGTTCGGCATCGGCCAGCAGGGCGAGCATCAGCGCGTGGCTGTCGACGATGCCGGTGGCCGGAGAATCGAGCGCCGCGGCACCCGCGAGCGCCGGTTCCAGCCAGCGCATGACGTCGCCGTCGAGCAGTTCGAGTTCGCCGGCGCCGCAGGCCAGCGCGTTGTTCCGGATCTGTTCGAGCCGGCCGATCTGGCCGTCGCTGGCGGCAACGATCAACTTGCCACAACGGCGGTGGGGAATTGCACGGGTCGCACAGTAGGCGTACAGGGCGTCGCGACCGGCGACGCACAGCCGCGCCTTGAGGCTGCCCGGCGGGTAGTAGAGACCGGCGTGGATGACTTCACTGTTGCGGCTGCTGATGCCGGTGCCGAAGGTGTTCTCGGCCTCCAGGATCAGCACTTCGCGGCCGGCGAGCGCGAGCGCCCGGGCGCAGGCCAAACCGACCACGCCGGCGCCGATCACCACGCTATCGACGCGCTCGATGCTCACAGTATGAGCTGGCCGCCAGCCAGCCGCCCGGCCTCTTCGAGCCGGGTGACGGTCGGCCGCAGGTCGAGGCCGGTGCGCTCCTTCAGCGCGTAGGCGCGGGCGCGCAGGACCTCGGCCTCGACCGCGATCGCCTCGCCGCGGGTCGCCAGCGCGACGACGTTGCCGGAATCGCAGGACGGAAAGGCCATCGCGCGACCATCGAAGGCCGCCTGCAGGTGCTCGACCGCAGCCTCGAAACCCTTGCTGCGGCCGAACAGATTGGTCGCCAGCAGGCCCTCGTCGGCCAGGCGGGCGCGGCAGGTCTGGTAGAAGGGCAGGGTCGCCAGTGCGCCCGCGCGGGCATGCTGGTCGAAACCGTCCAGCAGGATCAGGTCGAAGCAGGCATCGGTGTCCAGCAGATAATCGACGCCGTCGGCGATCACCACCCGGAAGCGCGAATCCTCGACCGGCAGCTTGAAGAACTGCTCGGCCACGGCGACCACCTTGGCGTCGATCTCGACCGCGGTCAGACGCGCCTGCGGCAGGTGGCGATGGACGAACTTGCACAGCGAGCCGGCGCCGACGCCGATCGTCAGGACGCGCCGCGGCCAGTCCGACGGCGAGGCGAACAGCAGCGGCGCCATCATCTCGCGGGTGTAGGCCAGCTCCAGATCGTAGGGCCGACGAATGCGCATCGCGCCCTGCACCCACTCGGAACCGAAATGCAGGTAGCGCACGCCCCGGTGTTCGGAGATGTCGATCGGTGTGCTCATCGACCGAAGCTTACTCCCGCCAGGCGCAACGCAGGCCTTACGGCTGGACCGCGCTGGCCGGTGACGGGCCATAGCCGCGAAAGGCGATTGCCAGCACCTCGGGCCCGCCGTCGCGCACGGCGATCCGTACCCAGCCCATCAATGGGCTGCCGAAACATTGCACGCGGGTGAAGTTGGCCAGCGGACGGCCGTCACGACCGGTCATCGGTTGGTCGAGGATCGGCAGGTGCTGGTCACCATGCAGCAGCAGCACCTCGCCATCGAAGGCCTGGCTATGGTCGCGCAGGGCGGTGAGCAATTCGGCGAAGCCGCGGCGGGGCTCACCGTCTACGAAATCCTCGATCCAGGGATTGGCCTGCATCGCGACCACCATCAGGCGGGAACCGCGCTTGCCGGCCTCGTCGAAGCCGCGGGCGAGCCATGCCAGGTTGGCGCGATTGCGGACGATGAACTCGATCGGCGTCGACAGGCCCCGACCACGGCGATTCGACGGTCCCGGCACGTTCAGCGTGACGAAGCTGGCGGCGCCGTGGTGCCACATCCGATTTTCGCGAAAGGGGCTGCCCGGCATCGATTCGGCCTGACTCACCACCGCCATGCGCTGCCGGCCGAGACTGCTGCCGGCCGGGAAGAAGCGGGCGCGCAGCGCATCGAGCCGCTCCAGTGGATCGTAACGGCCGGCTGCCAGCCGGTTGCAGTCGCTCCAGTCGTTGTCGCCCGGCACCAGCACGAAGGGCACCGGGCTGGCGTCGAACAGCCCCAGCCGGTCGTCGAAGACGGCATCGCTGCACGGCTCGCCACCGGACTTGATGTCACCGACGTGGAGCACGAAGGTGACGCCATCGTCGGCGATCCTGGCCAGATAGTCGGCGAACCAGCGCCGCTCGAAGCGGTTGTAGGGCACGTCGCCGATCAGCGCGAAGGCGAATTCCGATGCTGCCGCTCCCGTCACCAGCATCCAGGCGACGAACGCCGCCAGCAGGCGCCTCATTCGCCGGTGGCCAGCCGTTTCAGCGCGTAGAGCTGTTCCAGCGCCTCGCGCGGGCTGAGCGCATCCGGATCGAGCCCGGCCAGCGCGCCGAGCACCGGGTGGGAGGGCGGCTCGGGCTCGTCGGCCGGCAGGCTGGCGAACAGGTCCGGCTGCGGACCGCCGCCGATCTCGCGATTCTCCAGCGCCCGCAGCCGCCGCTTGGCCTCGCGCACCACCGGCGCCGGAATGCCGGCCAGCGCCGCCACCTCGATGCCGTAGCTTTGGCTCGCCGGGCCATCCTCGACCGCATGCAGGAAGACGATACGGTGACCGTGCTCGACCGCGTCGAGATGCACGTTGGCGCACTCCGGATAGTCCAGGTTCACCCGCGTCAGCTCGAAATAATGTGTCGAGAACAGGCTCATGCAGCGGTTCTTGTCCAGCAGCCGGCGGGCGATCGCGAAGGCCAGCGCGAGGCCGTCGAAGGTCGACGTGCCACGCCCGATCTCGTCCATCAGCACCAGGCTGTGTTCGGACGCGCCGTGCAGGATCGCCGCCGCCTCGGTCATCTCGACCATGAAGGTCGAGCGCCCGGAGGCGAGGTCGTCGGAGGCGCCGATGCGGGTGAAGATCGCATCCACCGGCCCGATCCGCGCCGCGCGCGCCGGCACGAAGCTGCCGACGTGGGCCATCAGCACGATCAGCGCGACCTGGCGCATGAAGGTCGATTTGCCGCCCATGTTGGGGCCGGTGATCATCAGCATGCGCCGGGTCGGCGCCAGCACGCAGTCGTTGGCGATGAAGTTCTCGACCTGGCGCTCGACCACCGGGTGGCGCCCGGCGACGATCTCCAGCCCC
This sequence comes from Rhodocyclaceae bacterium, assembly GCA_020445765.1. Lineage (GTDB taxonomy): Bacteria > Pseudomonadota > Gammaproteobacteria > Burkholderiales > Rhodocyclaceae > Cognatazoarcus. Next base: position 25,059 of record JAGRFY010000086.1, read on the forward strand.
GGCTGGTCACCGAGCTGCGGCCGGCAGTAGTCGTGGCGCAGCGCCACGTCGGCCAGCGCCGCCAGCGCGTCGAGCTGGGCCAGCGCGCGGGCGATGCGCTGCAGCGTCGGGATGTCTGCCGCCAGGGTGTCGAGCAGTTGCTCGTAGAGCAGCTTCTCCCGCGCCAGCGCCCTATCCTGGGCCGACAGCGCCTTGTCCTCGAAGCTCTTCAGTTCCGGCGTGATGTAGCGTTCCGAGTTCTTCAGGGTCTGGCGCCGCCGGTAGTCGTCCGGCACCTTGTCGGCATGGACCCGGCCGACCTCGATGTAGAAGCCGTGCACCTTGTTGAACTCGACCTTCAGGTTGGCGATGCCACTGCGCTCGCGCTCGCGGCGCTCCAGTTCCATCAGGAAGGCCCCGCAGTTCCGCTGGATGCCGCGCAGCTCGTCCAATTCCACGTCATAGCCGTCGGCGATGACGCCGCCGTCCCGCACCGCGTTGGCCGGCTCCGGCGCCACCGCCGCCACCAGCAGCCCAACCAGCGCTGGTGGCGCGTCGAGGTCGCGGTCGAGTTCGGCCAGCAGCGCATCGTCGCAGCCGGCCAGTGTTTCCCGCAGCTCGCCGAGTGCGCCGAGGCTGTCCCTCAGCGCGGAGAGATCCCGCGGCCGGGCGCTGCGCAAGGCCACCCGCGCGCAGATGCGTTCGACGTCGGCGATGCCGCGCAGCCCGGCCCGCAAGGCATCGGACGGCCCGCTGCCAGCCTCGCCGATCAGCGCCGCCACCGCGCCGTGGCGCCGGCTCGCCGCCCGCGGGTCGCGCAGTGGATGGTGGATGGCGTGGCGCAGCCAGCGCGAGCCCATCGTCGTGCGGCAGCCATCGAGCAGGGACAACAGGGTCGGCGCCGGCTCGCCGCGCAGGGTCTCGGTCAACTCCAGGTTGCGCCGGGTGGCGGCGTCGAGACGCAGGAACTCGTCCTCGTGCTCGACCCGCAGGCCGGTGACGTGGGCCAGACTCTGGCGCTGGGTGGCCTGGGCATAGTCGTAGAGCGCGCCGGCCGCAGCCAGCGCCACCTCGACGTCTTCGACGCCGAAGGCGGTGAGATCCTGGGTGCCGAAATGCCCGGTCAGCAGCTTGCGCGCGGTCTCGGCGTCGAACTGCCAGTCGGCCAGCCGCCGCAGGCTGAGATCCGATTGTTCGACCAAGGGCAGCCGCAAGCCGTCCGGCACCAGCACCTCGGCCGGCCGCAGCCGCTCGAGCTGGCTTGCCAGCGCCTCCGGCTCGGTCTGGGCGAGGCGCAGGTCGCCGTTGGCGAGATTCAGCCACGCCAGCCCGAGCCGGCCCCGCACCAGGGTCAGCGCCAGCAGCAGCGAATCCGAACGCTCGTCCAGCAACGCCGCGTCGGTGACCGTACCGGGCGTGACGATGCGGCTCACCGCACGCTCCATCGGCCCCTTGGTGGCGCCGGGCTCCCCCACTTGTTCGGCGATCACCACCGACTCACCCATCTTCACCAGCCGCGCCAGATACTGCTCGACCGCATGGAACGGCACCCCGGCCATCTTGATCGGCGCGCCGCCCGAACTGCCGCGGGTGGTCAGCGTGATGTCGAGCAGCCGCGCCGCGCGCTCGGCATCCTCGAAGAACAGCTCGTAGAAATCCCCCATCCGATAGAACAGCAGCAACTCCGGGTACTGCGCCTTCAGACCCAGGTACTGCTGCATCATGGGGGTGTGCTTCTCGAGGGCCTGGGCGTCGATCGCGGGGGCAGGGGTCATGTTTCGGGCTGGCGGGCGGGGGGAACCGGATGGGGAGGGCGGATTATCGCATTGGTGCGCGGGGAAGGGAGGCGGTGGGTCGGGCGACGCCGCTTGATCCGCGGAGGGAGTGGAAGGTCTGCTGTAGCGGAAAGCGTGGAATGGGGTGTAGAGCGTATTTGGTGTCAGTCGAAGCGTGACTGGACCTCATTTGCAGGCCTACTGGCGGGCGGCCGGGAACGGGGCAGATCTCGACCCACGCGAATTGGTGTTTGCAGTGACATGGCGGTCGCGGTGCGACAAGCGAACTACGGTGGAGTAGGCGTCATGGTCTATCATGAACCGTCAAGATCCATCATGACGGAACAGCTGATGGGCACCGTTGCCAAAGAGAAGTTTTCCTCGCAAGCCGCACCTGAGGTGCTGACGGCGCTGCGCGAGATCGCGAAAAGTCAGGGGCGCCAGTTCCAGGCGGTACTGGATGAAGCGCTTCGCGACTACATCGATCGGCAGCAGACCCAACGCCCACGCCGCCACGTGATGGCATCTTTCGCGACCAGTCTCGAGGAGTTCGACAGCCTTTACCGCGAACTGGCGAAGTAGGGCGTGGCGCGCGACTACCTGACCGTGGCGGATGTCATCGGGATGCACACGGTGCTGGTGAAGCGTTACGGCGGCGCCCCGGGGCTACGTGTCGCGGCCGACCTGAAAGCGGTCCGAATCAGCCGACGTGAAACTGGCGCCTGACGCGCCACTGTTCTTCCCCGGGTATTCATTACAGG